>NZ_VIDW01000016.1:0-114261 GCF_006519665.1 Paenibacillus sp. tmac-D7
GGAGGGCCATGACCAAAATTCTCGTTGTCGACGACGATCCCCATATTCGAAGGCTGATCAAGGCCACCTTGCAGGGCGAAGGCTTCACGCTGCTGGAGGCGGAGAACGGCCGTCAAGCGCTGGACGCCTTGGCGCGCACAACCGTCGATTTGGTCGTGATGGATATTATGATGCCGCACATGGACGGCTGGGAGCTATGCCAGGAAATTCGGGCGTATGATGCCGATTTGCCGCTGCTGATGGTCACGGCAAAGGCCGAGTCCGCCGACAAAGTGAAAGGTTTTCGGCTTGGAACGGACGATTACTTGACCAAGCCTTTCGATCCGATGGAGCTTATGATGCGGGTCAAAGCGCTGCTGAAGCGGTATCGGATCAGCACGTCGCCGGTCATTCGTCTGGGCGGACTGGAGATGAACCGCAACAGCTACGAGGTCCTGTGCCTGGGAGAGCGGATGGAGCTTCCGCCCAAAGAGTTCGAGCTGCTGTTCAAGCTCGTTTCTTACCCGAACCAAATATTTACGCGTAACCAATTGATCGAACAAATATGGGGCATTGATTACGAAGGAGACGACCGGACGGTCGACGTTCATATCAAGCGGCTGCGGGAGCGCCTGCCGGAAGCGGGGACGGGCCTCAGCATCAAGACGATTCGCGGGCTGGGGTACAAGCTGGAGGTGCGGCCGTGATCCGGTCGCTGTACTTGCGCGTGGTGCTGACGTTCTTGCTGGCGGTCACGTTCGGGCTGATCGTGGCCTTTTTTGCGACGACGTATGTGTATCGGGATCGGATCGAACTGGGGATCGAAGAGGAAATGGTCAATACGGCGCAGGATATTGCCGAAACTTATCGGCTTATGGGGACTTCCGCCGCGGATAAGTATATGGGTGAGCGCCATTGGGTGAAGGCGTACTCGATCACGATCGTCGATGACGAAGGCGGGCGAAAAACGTACGGGGCTCGCCGGGACGGGGAGACGATCCCGGACGAAGCCGTCCGGTCGGTGCTGAACGGCGGTATTTATCGCGGCGACGGTCCGCCCTTTCACCGGACGATCGGGTATCCGCTGCAAACCGGCACGTCCAGGCATGCGGTTTTCGTCCAGGCAGCGCGGACCGAGCAATTGAACGATTTGAGGAAAATTGTGCTGACGTCGCTCCTGATCGAGCTCGGGGTCGGCAGCTTGTTTATATTAATTGCCGCGCGCTATTTGGTTCAGCCGCTCAAGCTGATGACGGTGGCGACCCGGCGTATTGCGAAAGGAAACTTTAACATCCGTTTAAACTGGGGCAAAAGAAAGGACGAGCTCGGCGAGCTGGCCCGCAGCTTCAGCGATATGGCCGAGGAGCTGAAGCAGCTTGAGCAGATGCGACGGGACTTTGTCTCCAACGTTTCGCACGAAATCCAGTCCCCGCTGACGTCGATTTCCGGCTTTTCCAAGCTTATCCGCGATCCGGGCATGCCCGCCAACGAACGAAACCAGTATTTGGATATTATCGAGACGGAGTCGTTGCGCCTTTCCCGGCTTAGCGAAAATTTGCTGAAGCTCGCGTCCCTCGAGTCGGAGCAACACCCGTTTCACCCGGTCACGTTCGATTTGGACGAGCAGCTGCGGCGGGTCGTCGTGGCGCTGGAGCCGCAATGGTCGGCGAAGGAGCTGGAGCTCGAGCTGGAACTGCCGCGGGTCAAAATTACCGGGGACCCCGATCAGCTGAACCAGGTGTGGATCAACTTATTCGGCAACGCCGTTAAATTTACGCCCCGGGAAGGGCGGGTTTCCATCAGGCTCGAGGCGTTAACCGATCGCGTGAAGGTCGTGATAGCGGATACGGGCATAGGGATTAAGGAAGAAGATCTGGAGCCTATTTTCACACGGTTCTATAAAGCGGACCGCGCCCGGCAGCGCGAGCTTGGCGGCAGCGGGCTGGGGCTGTCGATCGTGCGTAAAATCGTCGAGCTTCACCAAGGCTCGGTCGAAGTCCAAAGCCAGCCGGGACAGGGCGCCACATTTATCGTCACGTTGCCGAGCGTGCCCGCAGCTTCCAAAAGCATGTAAACTGCCGGTTTGAACCGGACCAAGGACGGTTGTCTGAAGCGAAGCGTTTGGCTCGCCTCGGGCAAACGTCTTTTTTGCGTTTCTGATTGTACCTCCGTTCATACTGCGTTCATATTCGCTTCGTATAGTAGGCAGGACGCCAATTTACAGGAAACGTTCAGGTTAAGGAATGAGGGGAGTGCAGGAATGAATCGAATCACGCAATTTTCTATGAAAAACGTTTCCGCTTTGTTTATCATCATGCTTCTCTTATTCGGCAGCGGGATCTATGCGTCCGGCGAGCTGAAAAAGGAAAACATGCCGGATATCTCGTTCCCCGTCGTTGTGGTGACGACGCAATATGCGGGCGCGCCGAAGGACGTCATGGATGAAATCACGGATCCGATCGAGGAAAAGCTCGCGGGTGTCGAGGACATCGACTCGATGAGCTCGACGTCGAGCGACAACAACTCCATGATTATCATCATGTTTAAGCAGGACGTCGATATCGACAAGAAGAAGCAGGACATCGAAAGCTTACTTACGGAAGTGCGGCTGCCGGCTTCGGCGAGCACGCCCAAGGCTTCCACCTTTGGAGCCTCTTCCATGGCATCCAATTACTTAGTCGTATACGCAGACAACGGAATGAGTCAGACGGAGCTCGACAAGGTGTACCGGGATACGATCGAGCCGGGGCTGGAAAGCATCAAAGGGCTCGACCATATGGACGTCATCGGGGCTCGCGATACGAGCTTGGATATCGAGCTCGATGCCGATGCGCTTGCGGCCTTCGGCCTGTCGCCTTCGCAAGTCAGCAATGCGATCAGCGCCGCCGTAACGAAAAGTCCGATCGGCAGCGTCAAGCTGAACGGCAACGACAAGATGGCGCGCGTGACCGGCGACATCGACACCTTGTATGCGCTGGAGCAGCTCGAAATCGTGACCGGCAAGGGAGATATCGTCAAGCTGTCGCAAGTGGCGAAAGTCAAGGCGATTACCGAGTCCGACTTCAAAGGACGGTTGGACGGCAAGCCGGCGATTGGGCTCATCTTGTACAAGGCAGGCAGCGCCAACGCAGTCGATTTCTCGGACGACATCCACAACCAGCTCGAAAGCTGGCATCAGACGCTGCCGAATGTCGTGTTCAAGAGCACCTACGACAGCGCGGATCAGATCAGGGACTCGATCAACGGCATGCTGAAGGAAGGCATCGTCGGGGCTCTGCTTGCCTCGCTGATGATTCTCGTGTTTTTGCGCAACGTGCGTATGACCTTGATCGTGCTGGTGTCCATTCCTCTATCGATCCTGATCACGCTGCTGCTGATGTGGCAGTTCGATTTGACCTTAAACACGATGACGCTGGGCGGGATGTTTATCGCCGTCGGACGGGTCGTAGACGATGCGATCGTCGTCATCGAGAACATTTACGCCTCGCTGGAGAAGGCGCAGGCCCGGAACGAATCCGTCATTGCGCTTGCCACGAAGCAGGTTTCGATGGCTATTACGTCCTCAACGCTCGCCACCGTCGGCGTATTTGCGCCGATGGGGATGGTAAGCGGAATTGTGGGCGCCGTTTTCCGGCCTTTCGCCATCACGCTGGCCTGCGCGCTCCTGGCCTCGTTAGTAGTCGCCGTAACCGTCATTCCGATGCTGGCGAAAATATTGGTGCTGCGCGGCGCGAAAAACGTGAAGGCGCATGACGAAACGAAGCCAAGCCGTTTCACCTCGTTCTATGAGAACGTGCTGAAGTGGACGCTTATGAACCGGATCAAGACGCTGCTCATCTCCGGTTTGCTGTTTGTCGTTACGCTGGCCGCTACGATTCCGATGCTGAACGTGTCGTTCCTGCCCAGTAGCGAGGCCTCGAGAACGATGTACTTCTCTCTGAAGTTTCCGTATGAGACGTCCTTCGAGGCGACCGACGAGAAAACCAGAGAGCTGGAGAACATGCTGATGGAAACGAAGGACAGCCGCGGAGAACCCGTCTTCAAATTCGTCGAGGGACTTGTCGGATACAGCGGCAACGACGATGAACGGACCCCGTACGCTTCCCAAATTTATTTGGAAGTGAACGAGAATGTTGATCCGGACAAGGTGAAGGAGCAGGTGAAAGCCTTCATTGTCTCCGAGCTGCCGCAAGGCTCCGAGGTTGAGCCGCGTTCACTCGGCAACGACTTCGGCGGAACGACCACGGACTTCTCGTATTCGCTCAAGGGCGAAGATCAGGACCAACTGGTGAAAGCGGCCGCGCTGGTCAAGGAAAAGCTCCATACGTTCCCTGAATTGAGCGAAATCGAAGACAACCTGAGCGATGCGAAAACCGAGGTCGAAATCGCAGTCGATCAGAAAAAGGCGAGAGCTTACGGTCTGACGGCCGCAAGTGTGCGCGATACCGCCCGCGCTTGGATTCAGAAGCAAAGCATTGGCGACCTCAAGCTGGATAACGAGACGTACACGACGACCGTATCGCTCGATAAATCCGACAAAGATACGCTTGAGAAGCTCGGCAACCTCCCGCTGACCGGGGTTAACGGAACCACCGTCTATTTGAAGGAAATCGCCAAAGTCAGCGAGATTCAATCGGCGGCGGCGCTCACACGCGAAGATCAGCAGCAGCTCGTGAAGGTGACGGCCAAAATTAATGCCGACAACAAAAACGGCGTCAGCCAACAAGTGACCACGGCGCTGAACGCGCTTGAGCTGCCTGACGGGGTATCCCGCGAAGTAAAAGGGGTTTCGGCCGACATTAACGAAAGCTTCTCGCAGCTGTTTATGGCCATGGGTGTAGCCGTTTGCGTCGTGTACCTGATCATGGTGCTCGCCTTCGGGAACGCAGGTGCGCCGTTCGCGATCCTGTTCTCGCTGCCGCTTGCGGCGATCGGCGGCCTGCTCGGACTTGTGCTGACGGGCGAAGCGCTGAACGTTACGTCGATGATCGGCTTTATGATGCTGATCGGAATTGTGGTCACGAACGCGATCGTGCTGATCGACCGGGCGCAGCAATTGCGCGAGGAAGGGTATACGGTGCGGCAGGCGCTGCTTGAAGCGGGGAAAGTTCGCTTGCGTCCGATCATCATGACGGCGGGTGCGACGATTATGGCCTTGATCCCGCTGGCGCTCGGCTTGTCCGGCGAAGGGGCTTTGATCGGCAAGGGGCTTGGCGTCGTCGTGATTGGGGGCTTAACGACTTCGACGATTTTGACGCTGGTCGTCGTGCCGGTTGTGTATGAAATGATCGAAGGGCTCAAGAACCGGGTATCGCGCAGGTTCAACCGTACGAAGAAGGTCCAGGAGCCTCCGGCGAAAGCGCTCGAGATGTAGAGTCAGGCATCGATCGAACAGACATAGAGATAGAGAAGGTTGAGGAGGCCAAGAGATGAGAAAGGTTAGTGCGGACAACAATAGAGCGTTGAAAAGTCGCTCCGTCGGCGTGCTGGTCGTTGCAGCGGCGATTGCCGTTACGGCGGTCGGCTGCTCCGTTCCGGGGCAAGGAGCGGGTGCGGCGGAAGCGCAGCTCCAGGTACGGGCGGTCCGAACGGAGGCGGTCGTGAAACACGACATCGGACAACCTGTCGAGCAAGTCGCAGACGTTGTGGCGCTGAACGTGTTGGATATCCTGCCGAAGGCAAGCGGCGAGGTGCTGGAAGTGCTGCGCAAGCGCGGCGAGTTCGTGGAGAAGGGCGATGTGCTGTTTCGGATCGACAGCCGCGATGCGGAGTCGGCGAAGCGGAAGAGCGAGCTGGCGCTCAGCAGCGCGCTGGAATCGCTGCAGAAGGCGAAGGACGACCGGGTCAACAACCGCAAGGATTTGGCCGATGCGGTGACGCGGGCGGAAGTGGCGCTGAACAATGCGGAGCAGGATTACAATAAAATGCGCAACGATTTCGACGCCGGGAAAGTGACGCAGCACCAGGTTGATCAGTCCAAGCAGCAGGTGGATAACGCGCGGATGAGCTTGGAGTCGGCACGGAGCAAGCTGGCGGCGAACGACAATTCCAATACGATCGCTTCGATCGAGACGCAGGCGGAATCGGCGCGTATTTCCCTGGAAGACGCGACGCGGAATTTGGACAATTACAGCGTGAAGGCGCCGGCGAGCGGGCTCCTGACCGATTTTAACGTCGTGGCGGGACAGACGGTTTCGATGAATGGGGGCAAGGTCGGCCAAGTGCAGCAGATCGATCCGGTCAAAATCAAAACCGAGCTGTCGGAAACGAATTACCAGCTGGTGAAAAACAAGCAGCAGCTTACGTATTACAGCCCGGACGCTCCGGACAAAAAAGGGACCGCCGCCATCAGCTACCTGGCGCCGGTCATGAGCGCCCAGAACAAGACGTTCACGCTGGAACTCGAGGTGCCGAACGCAGACGGCGCGCTCCAGCCAGGCGCCCGCGTCATGGTTCAGCTGACATCGGATGCCGAGCAGCAAGTCGTTGCCGTTCCGACCTTAAGCATCGTGCGCGAAGAGTCCGCGACGTACGTATTTGTACAGCAAGGCGATCAATACCAGAAGCGCCAGGTCAAGCTCGGCCGCATTAACGGCTCCTATCAAGAGGTGCTGGAAGGCGTGAAAGAAGGCGATCAGCTGGTCGTCACAGGACAACACACGTTGAAGGACGGACAACAGGCAGACACTTCCAAATCATAAAGCGAGGAGAGAAATCTAGCATGAGAAAAAGAACCCCTTGGAAAACCGGCATAACCGCCGCGGCGCTTGCCGCGATCCTGGTGCAAGCCAGCGTTCCCGCGCTGGCCGCAGACGCGCAGACTTCCGTCGTATCCGCTCCTTCCGTTAATTACGGCTTGACGAGCGACATCCGCGCCGCATTGAAAGGCGTCTCCGTCGAATCGACGGCGCAAGGCTTGCAGCTGGCGGCCGTCGTCCGGCTATATAATGGCGGAACCGTCCAAAACCGTGTGCCCGAGCATGAGCTTCGCATACGTCAAGCGGACGGCTTGACGTATACGCTAAAGCCCAGCGCCACGAACAAAACGGCGCTGCAGCCGAAGGAGATCGGCGAGCTCGTCTATATGGCTACCGTCGACAGCAAGGCCGAGTTCAAGCCTGCCGAGCTGTCTTTGGTGAATGTGAACGAATACACGTATCCGAAGCAGGAAACGACGCTGCTGACGCTGCCGGCCGCAGACCAGGTATGGTACGGGGCGGGCTCGGAGAACGGGCGGCAGCGCGAATCGCTCGCCTGGGGGACAACCTTCCGCATCCCCGGTTTAAACTCGGAGCTGGTGTATACGCCGGTCGGCTTGTCCAAGCAAAGCACGGCCCAGGGGACCGCAGATGTCGTCACTTTGCTGGTTGAGAACCCGGGCGTCGGCAAAGAGACGGTGCCGAGCTTCCGTATCGACGGCCGCGCGGCCGCAAAGACGTATACGGGCGCTTTCACGGACAAGCAGCCCGTCGTTGTGGAAGCCGGCGCGAAGGCGTACGTACATATCGCGATTCCGTACGAGAACGGCTCCGCACTGACGGAATTGTTCGTCATGACGACGGATACGTTTACGCAAGCGGGTAACCCGGCGACGCAGGTTGCCATCGATACAGGGCGGCTGAAGCTGGCATTGCCGGACGGCGGGCAGGCTGACCGTCTTCCTGACGCTTATACGCTCGGAACCCCGATTGCCTTCGATCCGCTGACGAAGGTCGTCGATGCGCAAACGGAAGTATCGCTGATGGAGCTGCATTTGCACGAAAATCCCGACGAAGGCTACCAGACGGTTGTCGGCAAGTTCAAGATTACGAACAAGGGCAGTATACCGGCGGCGCTGCCGGCGTTCCAGACGCAGCTCGTGAGCGGCACGGGCGCAACTTATGCCGGATCGAGGCAAGCCAATGTTGCGGAGACGCTTAATCCGGGTCTGAGCTACGTGATCAGCTACTCGTTTAACGTGCCGCAGTCGGAGAAAGGTGACGCACTGACGCTGAAGCTGCTCGATGCGCAAACCGCTTCGCCGTACGTAAGCACAGCGGCTTCGTTAGCGACGTCGGTACAGCAGGAGACGACCGAAGAGCGTCTCGACCTGTATCCGTTCGACGTTAAGCTGAACTACTACACGATCTCCGCTGCGACGACAGGCGCGCAGACGATTGCGTACACGTATAAAGTGCTGCTTGATCTCGATATCGCGCAAGCGGAGGACGTGGTCGCCGACGCCAATTCTTCGAAGCTGCGGTTTGAGGTCGTCGATACGCTGGGTCGCATTCTGGGCTCTACGGACGGCGTGTTCACAGGCACGAACAAGCTGGTAAGCGGCAGACAAACCTTGACGTTCGCCAACATCAAGAGCGAGCAGCTTGAGTTCCCGGTAACCGTGAACGTGTACGAAGTCATCCAAACGCCGGGCGGCGAAGCGAAACGTCTGCTCAAGACGCTGCGTTAAGCTGCGCATAGGATGAAACGGACGGACAAAAGCCACGGCCGTTGGCATACCGCCTGAGGCAGTGGCCGGAAGAGCGTGCGTTTGGCAATTCTCGACATGAAATGCTATACTCTAGACAAATTTATGTCACCCGAGTTGAAGGGAAGGAGTTGACCATTGTCATGAGGGGAAAGGCCAAATATACCGCAGGGGTCTCATTGATTGTTATGTTCATCGGCTTTGTAGCCACGATTCCGTGGGATTCGATTGCCTGGGTGCGGTTCATACAGAGCGGATTCGAAGCGGGCCTGGTTGGAGGACTGGCTGATTGGTTCGCCGTCACGGCATTGTTCCGGCATCCGCTCGGTATCCCGATTCCGCATACGGCGCTGCTTCCGAAAAATCGCGAGCGTGTGACGCAGGCGCTGATTTCCATCGTAGAGAACGAGCTGCTCAGCAAGGAGAGCTTGACCCGGAAGCTGGAATCGCTGCAGATCGGCCGTCGGCTGCTCGAGCTGATCGAGCGGAAGCTCGGCACGACGGAAGCGAAAGCGGCGCTGATCCGCTTGATCGAGACGGTGCTGGAGCAAATTCCGTGGGACGAAGCGGCTCGTTTGGCGGATCGGGAAATCAGGCGGCAGGCCGGCTCGTTGAACGTGCCGGAGCTGCTGCAAACCGGCGTAAGCTATGCCATCGAGCGGCAATACGACGAGAAAGCGGTGAATGGGCTGCTTGATGTCGTATACGATCTGGTCAGCCGGACGGACACGCGAGACCGGCTGGGCGCGCTTGCCGTGAACGCCGTTTCGCAGATGAACACGGGAGGCTTTATGTCGTTCGCGATGAACGCATTCGCGGGGTTTGTCAGCGAGGAGAAGCTGGGAGGGATCATTCAGGAACAGCTGCTGCGGGAAATCGTCCGGTTGAAGAACGGGCAGGATTCGAACCGCCGGTGGATCGTGGGCGAGCTGCGCGCCTATGCCCAGTCGTTCGGTAAGAGCGAGGAGCAGCGCGAAGCGCTTGAGGCGTGGAAGACCGAGCTGCTCGGCAGCCTGGATTTAACCGATAAGGCGGCGCAGGCGCTCGGCGATATCCGCGGACGTCTCGCAGTTTTTATCCGCGAAGAACGGTTTGCGGACAAATACTTGATTCCGTATTTAATCCGTGCGATCCACAACCTTAAAGCGGATTCGGACAGCATGCAGACCATGGAGCAATTCATCCGCTCGGGACTGACTCAGTGGATCGGCGAAAATCACCACCAAATCGGGAAGCTGATCAAGGAGAACGTCGACCGCTTCGATAACGCGTCCCTGATCGAAATGATGGAAGACAAGATCGGACAAGATTTGCAGTGGATTCGCGTGAACGGGGCGATTTGCGGGTTCTTCATCGGGCTTATTTTGGCGGCCATTCAAGAGTTCGTCTAAAGCTGCGGCGAGCCTGGGGCTGTTAATGCCGGTGCCGCTTGCATGTCCGCTCCGTGCGTCCGACCGCCCGGCAATAATGTCAACCTCGCTGATAAAGACCATGTATTCCAACAAACACCGCCGCCGCGATCGCCTCGCTTGCCGTACCGGTATTCGTTTACCGCCGTCATACCCGAGGCCGCGGCGGCTTTTCCGTTTCCGCTTCATCGGAGGAGGGCTGGCGGATAGTTTGAATACCATATGGGGGTATGGTATTATTGGCTTGAGGTGAACGATGATGAAAACCAAACCACGTACGATTTTTATCGCGGCGGCTCTCGTGACCGTTTTGCTTCTTGCGGGCTGCGGGACTGGAGGCAAGCAGACGGCGGCTGATCACGGCGGACAAGCGGAGCCGACAACCGGCGGCGGGCACGCAGGGCACGATAGCCATGCGAGCGGCGGCAGCTCAGAGAGCTCCGCTGCGTTGCAGGCGGAATGGAAGCTGTCGAAGGAAAAGCCCGCGGCAGGCGAGACGGCGCAGGTTACGGTACAAATTCGTGATGCGGACGGCAAGCCCGTCGAGAAGTTCGATGTCAACCATGAGAAGCTCATGCATCTGATCGTCGTCAGCAAGGACTTGTCTCACTTTGCACATCTGCATCCGGATTACAGGCAGAACGGTTTGTTCCAAGCGGACGTCCCATTTCCTACGGACGGCGAATACAAGCTGATCGCGGACTTTATTCCGGCGGGAGGGACTGCACGGACCGAGACCCATTGGGTTGCCGCAGGCAGCGGAGCGGGATCGCCGTCGGCGCTGCAGCCTGATGCGAGCCTGGTCAAGACCGTGGACGGCAAGGAAGTGGCGCTGACCTTCGACAAGCTGAAGGCCGGGCAAGAGACGACGATGACGTTTACGATCAAGGACGCCCAGTCCAAGGCTCCGATTACGAACTTGCAGCCGTACCTTGGCGCTGTCGGTCACGTTGTCGTCATTAGCGGCGACGCTGAGCAGTACCTTCACAATCATCCGCTGGATGAAAGTGCGAAGGGGCCGAATGCGGCTTTCGCTACGACGTTCCCGAAGGCGGGTTTGTATAAAATTTGGGGCCAGTTCCAGCACGAAGGGCGCGTATTCACGGTGCCGTTCACGATAAACGTACCGTAAGCAGAGCGAGCTTGATCGGTTTGCGCCGTTTTCTGCTATAATGGAAATCAAGCGGAAGCTTGTACTGTGCGGAAAAGGGCGGTGATACCCGTGATAAACAAGCTGCAGGACCAGTGCGATGAGACATGCGAGGGAACATTGCATATCGCCGAGCTGAAGCAGCAGCTCATCTCCGAATCGACGGCGGCGGGGCTGGCGGATATTTTCAAGGCGCTGGGGGACCCGACCCGGGTCAAAATCATTCATACGCTGCTGCAGCAGGAACTCTGCGTCCATGATTTGACGCTTGTGCTGGAGATGGGGCAATCGGCTGTCTCCCATCAGCTCAGGTATTTGCGCAATTTGCGAATCGTCAAGCGCCGCAAGGTCGGCAAGACGGTGTTTTATTCGCTCGACGACGAGCATATCGAACAAATTTTTGTCCAGATGCTGCAGCACATGAAGCACGAGTAAGCCCGCCGAAGGCGGGCTCTTCTTTTTTACGGCCTGGCCGCATATGCTGGTAGAAGCATAGGCCGTCCGCGGCCGGGAAAGGGGGAACCCCGGTGCTGTTGAGGCGCAGATGGAGAAGCGGTCCCTCGGGCAAGAACAAGCTGCGGCGTCATATCGCAATCGTTAGTGTCGTGCTGCTCCTGCTCATGATTCAATTTTATATGTACATCGATCGAAGCCTGGTGCCTCCGCTCGTGCATTTGGCTACGGTGCGCATGAAGCAGGTGGCTACCGAATCGATTAATGCAGCCATATCGGACCGCATCGCGCAAAATACGAACTTCGAGAAACTAATCGATTGGAAGACGGACCGGAACGGTAAAATTACAGGTTTTATGCTGAACTACGCCGAGCATATGAGAATATCAGCGGACACGATTCAAATCGTACAGAAGCGGTTGGACGAAATCGGGGAGCTGCCGGATCACATTCCGCTCGGGCAGGCGATGAAAAGCCCGATTCTCGCTTCCTTCGGGCCGGAAATTCCGATTAGACTCGTACCGGCGGCTGCGGCGAAGGTAGACTTGAACACCCGCTACCAGAACGCCGGGATCAACATGATCTTAGTGGAAGTGTACATTAAAGTCCGCGTGGAGGTAACCGTCATCATCCCGTTCGATTCGCAAACGGAGGTGGTGGAGACGGAGCTGCCGGTCTCGTATTCGCTTGTCGTCGGCGATGTGCCGACGTATTATTTCGACGGCAAAGGCAACCCGCTCGGACAGACCAACCCGATGCCGCCCGGCGTCGCGTTGCCGGAGTTGAACATGCAGCCGGGCAAGGGGATGCCATCGAAGGAAGAGGCCGCGGCGGAGGGATAACCGTCCGGAGAAGAGCGAGTGAAGGGGCTGTGCGCAAAACCGGTTTTGGAATTTCGAAGTCCCATGCCAAAGAACCTTCATCTCCACGTTGACCGTGGTTATGAAGGTTCTTTGCTTTGTCTTGTCCGGCCCGGGTTCGGTTGCAGTCTTTCGATTCTTTACGCGGACGGAACGGCTTACTTCTTGCGGCGCAGACGCTCTTCGCGTTCCCACTTCCGCAAATAGGGATACGGGTCGAACGACCAGTCCGTCAGTCCGTTATCCCGATACAACCCGTAGTGCAGATGGGGAGGGAATTTTCCGGAGGTGCCGGGCTTGCCGTAGCCGGAGCTGCCGACCCAGCCAATGACTTGTCCGGGTTTCACGACTTCCCCTTCCTTCACTTCTTTTTTGTTAAACCCGGACAAATGGGCGAAGTAATGATATACATTATTTAAATCACGAATACCGATCCGCCAGCCGCCGTACGGATTCCAGCCCATCACTTCGACGATGCCGTAGGTGGCGCTTCGCACAGGTACGCCGTAACCCGCGAACAAATCGGTCCCTTCGTGGATCCTGTACCCGCCCCAGCCGCGGCTCGCTCCCCAGGTGCTGCGGTACGCATAATCGCTGCTGAGCGGCATGACGAAGCAATGTTCGTGCAGGTCCAACGTATCGAATTTGGCGTAAATTCGGGCAAATTGCTGGATCCGCTGTACACTGCGCGAGTTCTGATAATAATCCCACAAGCCGATGCGCAGGTCTTCATCCGAGCTGCCGCGCTTTAATAAGAAGGTTGCCATGGCATGCAGCCGGTCCAGATCGTTCGAACGGTCGGCGAGGTTATCCCCGGAACCGTCTCTGCCCATGCCTCCGAACAAGATAATGCTCTGCGGGTTCCGGTCTTCGTGATCGGGATTCAGCATGCCGCCCCACTGCAAATCCGTAAAATAAATCGCGACCGTTCCGTCCGGGGCCGGCCTTTTTTTGGCAAGATTGATCGTTCGTTCGTATTGATCCACAGCAGCCAGGTAATACCAGGGGATTCCAGTCAACGCGCTTGTTTTGTCAAAAAGGTCTTTTCGCTCTGCAAATACGGCCTTCATATTCGCCCCAGCTTTGTTTTTGGCTGTATTGGTAGCCGGAGGAGCCGCTGCATGCGCAGATGAGCCCGGATCGAAATTCCATACCGCAGTTGCGAGTAAGGTGCTGCACATCCACATTGAGAAGTTCCGCGTTAAAGATGCTGCCATTAAAATAGCTACCTCCTAATCACGTACGGTGAAGCTCTACGCTCGCTTCAATAACGTTAGCTTGTGCCGCGGATTGTCTTTTTATCCCGCAATAAGTTTGATATGATGCTATGGGAGGGATGCGCATATGTCTTTTAATCACCGGGACGAGCATGTGGACGACGGGATGCTGCTGCTGCAGGCGAATTTGGACGATATGAACCCGGAGTGGTGCTCCTACATTACCGACTTGCTGCTGGAAGCGGGAGCTAACGACGTTTACTGGATTCCGATTATTATGAAAAAGGGACGTCCCGGCGTGATGCTGAACGTTTTCGTGGATGAATGCAAAACTGGAGACATGGAAGCCATTATTTTCGCCGAGACGACGACGCTCGGGCTTCGATATATGCGGGCCAGCTGTCATAGGCTCGGCCGCGAGTTTATCGCCGTGGATACGCGGTGGGGGACGGTGCAGGTGAAGGCCGGCTTTCATCAGGGTAAGATGGTGCAGTTCGCCCCAGAATTCAAGGAGTGCGAGCAGGCGGCGAGGAAGCATCAGGTGCCGCTAAAGCAGGTGTATGACGAGGTGCGCCGTTTGTTTCTGGAAACGTACGGAGAATAAGCTTGAAGCTTTTCCCATAAGTTAGGGGATAGCGAATCCGCTCTCGGTTCCCTGACGGGAACGAAGGAGGAAGTGGAACAAAAACGAACAGGCTGAGGCAGCCTGTTCGTTTTTGTTTTAGGCGCGGACGCCTTGCCCCTTATCTTTCCCGCAATCGGCCGGATCAGACTTCAGAGCCTTGGCCCACTAATGCTGGTGAGCATTCAGGCGCTGCGTGGAATCTCCGTTCACCCCATTGCCCGCCCGGGCTGCGCCAAGAACAGGGCCGCTCTCGTGCAATTTTTGAGGGGGGTCTTGGGGATGGTCCCGGTGCAGGTGCATGCGCACCTGTTCTTGATGATGCTCGTGATGGTGATGATGATCATGCTCGTGCTCGTGTTTGGCGTTGTGCCCGTCATGATCATGCTGATGATGCTCATGATGATGGTGATGATCGTCATGACTATGGCGGTGATGCCCGTGGTCATGATCATGATGATGGTGGTGCTCGTGATGATGGTGGTTATGCCCGTGCTCGTGATGGATCTCATCGTGGTGCACGCGCCACTTGTTCAGGTAAGGGTCCGCTTGTCCGACGACCGCACGCAGTACGTTCGGCTGATTCGGCAAGTCGCGGGTGCCCGCGCCGTAACCGATCGATTCCACGATCATCGGCGGAAGTCCTTTGGCGAATTCGTCCACCACTCCGGCGATAATACCGGCGCCGGTCGGCGTCGTCATTTCGAGCGAATAGGCGGTCGGCGCGATCGGCAGCCCGCGCATCATTTCGAGAGTGGCGGGAGCGGGCACGGGATAAATGCCGTGATCGCAATGGACCGTGCCAGAGCCAAGCGGAACGGCGGAAGACAATATTTTCTCGATGCCGAGCGAGTCGACAGCCAGCGCTACGCCAACAACATCGGCGATGGAATCGATGGCGCCCACTTCGTGAAAATGCACGCGATCGATCGGAATATCGTGAATTTTGGCCTCGGCGATGGCGATTTTCTCGAAGATGGCAAGGCTCAGCTTGACCGTTCGCTCCGAAAACCCGGCTTGTTCGATGATGCTGACGATTTCAGAATAATGGCGATGATGCTTGGGAGGCGTATGCGGATCGAGCAGCACGTCCAGCTTTAGTGCGGAGATGCCGCGTTTGTTCACCCGCTTCCATTCAAGCGTAAATGGCTCCACTTGAATTTTGCGCAATTCTTCTTCAATATAATGGCGATCCGCCCCGGCGTCGACCAAGGCTCCTAACGTCATATCGCCGCTGATGCCGGAGAAGCAGTCCAAGTATAAAATTTTCATCGGTCATCCCTCTTTGTCTGGTTCTTTATGATCAAGGCTGCGTTGTAACCGGCGCCAAATCCGTTGTCGATATTCACGACCGAGATGCCGGGCGCGCAGGCGTTCAGCATGGAAAGCAGAGCGGCCACGCCTTGGAAGCTGGCGCCGTAGCCGATGCTTGTCGGCACGGCGATGACCGGCACGGCGACAAGACCGCCGAGCACGCTGGCCAGCGCGCCTTCCATCCCGGCGACGACGACGACAGCGTCGGCCCCTCGAATAAGCGGGAGCCGGCGGAATAGCCGGTGAATGCCGGCAACCCCGACATCGTAGACGCGCTCCACGCGGGTGCCGAAGCATTCGGCGGTCACGGCAGCTTCTTCGGCGACAGGCACGTCGCTCGTTCCTGCGCAGACAACCGCGATGTAAGGCGCCGCGCCGGAAGCGTCCGGCGTTTGTCCGCCGCGCAGCCACGTTAAGGCGCGCGCTTCGGCGCGGTAGACCGCGCCCGGGAACCGCTCCAGCACGGCGGCTGCTTTGTCTGCGCTAACGCGGGTGGCGAGCACCCGATCGCTATGCGCGGACAGCCGCTCCATAATGGCTGCAATCTGCTCCGCGGACTTGCCTTCACCGTAAATGACCTCGGGAAACCCCGTCCGTTCAGCCCGGTGCAAATCAAGCTGCGCGTAGCCTAGCGTATCGTCGATACCGGGAACTCCCGGCGCTTGCCCCAAGACCGCTTCGCGCGCGTCCGTCTGTCGGCCGGCATGCGCTGCTGCGCCCGCCGGCCGCTCCGCCGAAGGCTGCTCGCGTTCTTCCTCTAGCAGCCGTTTCGCTTCCGCGACGTCCAGATCGCCGGATTGAACCAGCTTCAATATATGATCCATGTTCATCATACGAACAAATCCTCCCCGGGAAACACTCATCTTAGTGTAGCATATTTCGAAATCGAACGAAATTCGCGGGATGGATTGTTGCGCCATTCATGATATAATAACTTCAATAAACATTATTAGCAATGTTCGGATTCCAGCAGAGGAAAGTAGGGATAACGATGGCGACACCGTCGATTGAGCGAAAACCGGAATGGTTAAAAATTAAATTAGCCAACGGCGATTCTTATAAAGAACTGAAAAATATGATGCGCACCAAAACGCTCCACACCGTATGCGAAGAAGCCAAATGTCCAAATATTCACGAATGCTGGGCGAACCGGACGGCGACGTTTATGATCCTGGGGGACATTTGTACGCGGGCTTGCCGATTTTGCGCCGTCAAAACAGGCTTGCCGACCGAGCTGGACTTGCAGGAGCCGGAACGGGTAGCCGAGGCTGCCGAGCAAATGGGCCTTCGCCACGTCGTAGTGACATCCGTTGCAAGAGACGACTTGAAGGACGGCGGAGCCTCCATCTTCGCCGCAACGATTCGAGCGCTGCGCGCGCGTCTGCCGTTATCCGGCGTCGAAGTGCTGATCCCGGATTTTCAGGGGGATGAGGAAGCGCTGCGGACGGTACTTGAAGCGAAACCGAACATTTTGAATCATAACGTGGAGACGGTGGAGCGGTTGTCCGATAAAGTAAGGGCGAAGGCAAAATACGGCCGCTCGCTCGAGCTGCTGGAACGGTCGAAGCGAATCGCGCCGGACATCCCGACCAAGTCGAGCATTATGCTGGGCGTCGGTGAAACGTGGGACGAGATCCTGCGGACGATGGACGATTTGCGCGCCATCAACTGCGACATCATGACCATCGGCCAATATTTGCAGCCGAGCCCGCAGCATTTGCCCGTGACGACCTATTACACGCCCGAGCAATTCGCCGAGTTGAAGGCGGAAGGCATGAAGCGCGGATTCAGCCATGTGGAGTCCGGCCCGCTTGTACGCAGTTCATATCACGCCCATGATCAGGTCAAATCAGCCCAGCAGTCGTAACCTTAAGGAGGCACGCTCCGTGATCCAAATTTCCAACAAAACCTATGAAGTGTTCGTCGATCATAAGAACGGCTGGCGTCCCGAGGCGTTCCGCGAGCGGTATAGCGAAGTGCTGGACCGGTACGATTACATTGTCGGGGACTGGGGATACAGCCAGCTTCGGCTGCGTGGTTTTTTCAAAGACAACCATCCGAAAGCGACGAAGGACACGGTCATCTCCACGATTGAAGATTACTTAAACGAATATTGCAACTTTGGCTGCGCTTATTTCATCCTTGAGAAAACCGGAACCAGGGAAATCCCTCCGTCGGAGCAAGGCGGCGATGAAGAAGGGGCGGCGCAAGAGGAAGGGGAACCGGCACAGGACGCCGGCGAGCAGCAGTCTGTTCCGGCCGGGCAGGAGCGCAGGGAGCAAGCGCCGACGCGGCATAACACGCACGCTGCCCGCGCCGAGACGAAGCAGGAGCATGCGCGTTCGTCCTCTCCAGGCGGCGGCCGCAATCACGGCCGAGGACAGCAGCAGGAATCGTCCGGCAAGCAAGGCGGTTCGCATCAAGGAACTTCTAAGCCGCAAAGCGGTTCTCATTTCCGCGGGAAAGACGGCAAGCCGGGGGCGTCGAAAGGCCCGAACGCGCAAGGCTCGCCGCGCAATGACCGTAACGATCGACCTGATCGCAGCGACCGTCAGGACCGCAACGAGCAAGGGGGACGTGCGCAAGGCGGCAACAACCAGGGCCAGGGTCAAGGTAACAAGTCGAACCGCAATCACGGCCATCACAGCCAGAAGCCGAAGCCGGAATCGTCCCGCGTGTAGGCTGAAAATCATGCAAGAAGCCCCGCCAATCGGCGGGGCTTCTTGCATGATTTAGATCATGTCGTATCCGATAAACGCCTCACGAACGCGGCTCCAGAACGGGAACGGGCGGAAGCGGGCGAACTTTACTTTTTTTCCGGCGGCTACCATGCTTCGGATCGACACAATATCATTGCGCTGCATGTATACATGATCGAGCGAGAGCACAATATTTTGCCGGGGGCGGGGATAAATGTCGCAATGGTGATGCTTCGGCAGCAGGATCGGCGAGCCGAGCGTCCGGAAGACACGGTTGTTGATGGAGGCGATTTCCGCGATCTGAATCGTGTCGAGCGACGGATGGATGATGGCGCCCCCGAGACTTTTATTGTAAGCGGTGCTGCCCGACGGAGTCGAGATGCAGATGCCGTCGCCGCGGAACGTTTCGAGCAGCTCGTCGTTGATGTGCAGCTCGGCCACCAAGGTGGCATCGACGCCCTTCAACGTAAATTCGTTCAGCGCCAGCTCGGTCTCAATGCCCTGCTGTGTCGTGATTTGAATTTCCACCAGCGGGTATTTGACCACCCTCAAATCGTTCTGCCGGGCGCTTTCTCCCATCAACTGCGCAAGCAGTTCGACCTCGTCCGGCTTCCAATCGGCGAAAAATCCGAGACGCCCCGTATGTATACCGACAAACGCGATATGATCGAGCTGTTCTTTGTACCGATGGAAGGCGTGAAGCAGCGTGCCGTCTCCGCCGATCGAGAGGACGATATCCGGATTCGTTTCCTCGTGAACCAATCCGTTCCGCTGTATGAGATCGTGGAACGTATTCATCAATTGGATCGAGACTTCGTCGCCGCGGTGAACCACATTGTATTTCAACTGGTTGTCCTCCTCAAGGCTTTCGTTAGAAAGCCACTTCGTAAGCATAAGCAAGGCTTTCGTTAGAAAGCCACTTCGTAAGCATAAGCAAGGCTTTCGTTAGAAAGCCACTTCGTAAGCATAAGCAAGGCTTTCGTCATAAAGCCGCATCGTAAGCATAGCTCCATCCATCATAATCAATCTTGTCAAATAATACAATGCCGCCCCCGTCAAAAGGGGCGGCATGCCGGGAACGGCCCGGCGCTGCAGCCACTCCTTTTAAACCGATTCGCCGCACTTCGGGCAATAACGATAGCTGGCTTCGATTTTATCGCCGCAATACGGGCAGAAGCTTTTGCCTCCGCTGTCTGCGCTTCGATCCGCTGATTCATTTCCCCTTGACGCCCGTGGGGGGCGTCCCGCGAACCGATCCAGCGGATCGGGCTCGCGGTCGGCATCGACGATGTCAAAAGTCGACATGCGATTGCGGCCGGTCGCGTTCTTGAAGTGGTAGACGGCTTGCACGATGCCGAATCCGATAAAGACGAACCCGAACAGCGGAAAGACGATACCGACAAGCGGAAACGGCGCATCGCGAGTGATCGAGAACGCCATAATCGTCCAGAATATACCGAAGATAACGGCAAACAAGCTGCCGGCTGCTCCCATCGCGGAAGGGCCGCGTCCCGGTTTTATGCTTTTCATCGTATCGCCCCAATCGCTGGAAATCGTATCCTTCGGTTTTACATACGGATGTTGCCGCCGCAAAGTTGCAATCCTGACAGAAACGCGCAGCAAGAAGAAGCCGCCCCGGGATAACAGGACGGCTTCCTATCGGCTAATACGCTTTGACCAAGGGCAGCTCGAAGCGGTGGGTGAAATTGGCGCTTACCGGATGAACGCGTACGGAAAAATGCGAGCCGTGGCGGAGATGCGACGGAATGACCGCACGGTAAACGATCGTGTTCTCGTTAAGATGACGGGTCGGCTCCATGACGACGACGACCTGCCGCCAGCCATCGGGCTGTTCTTCGTAATAGACGAGCTCTACGGCCGTGTCGCGGTACCACATCGGCCCGAAGTGCACCGTGGCGGTGGCTTCCTTTGTCGGCGCCATGCCCGGGACGGGCTGCCTGCCGGTCGTAAGGCCGTCGTTAACCTCGAGCACGCGGACGTGCTGCCAATTGCTCCGCACAAACTTCTTATAGTCGGCGACCTTTGTCGCCTCCTCGTAATGGTTGCTTACGAAACGCTGCGTCCGCACAAGCGAGGGAACATAGGTGCCGTTCGTATAATCCATCACCATCCGGTCCGTATTGTAGACCGGCGACAAGGTGCGGATCGAATGCTTCATCCGATCGACCCACGGGGACGGGAACTCGCCCTGACTGTAATAAAGCGGCACGATTTCATGCTCCAGGACGTGGTACAACGACTGTGTATTTTCCCGATCTTGCGTCTCCGGGTCCGACTTGTCATTGGAATGGATGCTCCAGCCGTTGGTGCCGTCGTAACCTTCCTCCCACCAGCCGTCCAGCACGCTGAAATTGAGAACGCCGTTCATCGCTGCCTTCTGGCCGCTGGTACCGCTGGCTTCGTACGGGCGGCGCGGGTTGTTCAACCAGACGTCGACGCCCTGGACAAGGACGCGGGCGAGGTTGATATCGTAATTTTCCAGGATGACGATTTTGCCGCGGAATCGATCCATCTGCGACACTTGATAAATGTCCCGGATCATGTCCTGTCCGGGCTGATCGGCCGGATGCGCCTTCCCGGCGAATATGAACTGCAAGGGGCGCTCGGGATTGTTGACGAGCCGGTCCAACCGGTTCAAATCGTTAAACAGGAGACGGGCCCGTTTATAGGTCGCAAACCGGCGCGCGAACCCGACGGTCAGCGCTTGCTCGGACAAATAGCCGTCCACTTCCGCAAGCTTATCGGCGGGTAGGCTGCTGCGTCTGCGCTGTTCGCGAAGGTTGTCGCGCGCCAGCCCGATCAGCCTCTTCTTCAACCCGCTGTGAATGTTCCAGAGCGACTCGTTGGGCACGATCTGCAGCGAGCTCCACATGTCCGGGTCGGTCTGATGCTGCTGCCAGCCGCCGGGAAAAAAGCGGTTAAATAGCGCCTTCAGCTCCGGAGCCAGCCACGTGTTCAGATGCACGCCATTCGTAATGTGCCCGATCGGCACTTCATTCACATCAATGTCCCCGTGGAACTCCCGGAACATCTCGCGGGACACATGCCCGTGCAGCTTGCTGACGCCATTGCGCAGCGCAGCGGTGTTCATCGCAAGATGCGTCATATTGAAAGCCTGCTTGCGCTCGTCGAATCCGAGACGGGTGAAATCGTGCCGGAAGCCCGGATAGTCCGCAAACAGCTTGCTGAAATAGTAGTCGAACATCGGAAGCGGGAACGCGTCGTGTCCGGCCGGCACCGGCGTATGCGTAGTGAAGACGGTGCCGGCGCGAACGACCTCGAGCGCCACGTGGAAGGGCAGCCCCTGATCCAACTGTTCCCGCAGCCGTTCGAAAGAGAGGAACGCCGCATGGCCTTCATTGATATGATACGCCCCGGTCGGGATTCCAAGCGCCCGCAGCGCCCGGATGCCGCCTACGCCAAGGAGCACCTCCTGCGCGATCCGGATATCCTGGTTACCGCCGTACAGCTGTCCGGTCAGCTCGCGGTCCCAGGGACTGTTATCTGGCAGATCGGCGTCGAGCAAATAGACAGGTATGCGGCCCACCTGGACTTGCCAAACCTTTAGACGCACCGTACGGTCCGCCACCGGTACCGTGATGTACAGCTCCTCGGGAGCCGTTTCAGTCGCAGCGTCCGGGGATGACGACGGCTCCTCGCATTCCTGCGGGGACTCGGAATCGAGCGCATACGCCGGGCCGATCGGCAGCTTCATGAAGTCGTAGACGACGTTCTCGGCTTGTTGTCCGCCCCGGTTATCGATTTTTTGATTGAAATAACCTTTCTTATACAACAGGCCGATGCCGACGAGCGGCACACCCAAATCGCTTGCCGATTTGCAATGATCCCCGGCAAGCACGCCGAGCCCCCCGGAGTAGATCGGCAGCAATTCGTGAAAGCCGAATTCCGCCGAGAAGTAAGCGACCGCTTGATGAACGTGCTGCGGGTATTGCCGCTCGAACCAGGTCTGCCTCTCCATATAGTCGTCGTACTGCTGGATAACCGCCTGGTAGCGCCTTAGGAAATCGCCATTCCCGGCGAGCCGTTCCAGCTTTTCTTTCGGAGCCTCGATGAGCAGACGCACAGGGTTGTGCTGACACTGGTCCCACAAGGTCGCATCGATCTCGGCAAACAGCGACTTGGCGCTGTCGTTCCAGCTGTACCACAGGTTGTGAGCAAGCTCGGATAATCGGACAAGGGCCGCAGGCAGCGGGATTTGACGTGCACGGAACAACGTATGCATCAGGTCACCTCAATCTAAATTTTGGATATACCGTATGAACTTAAGTTCGGATCCGCTTCATACATCTTCGGGCGAAGAGGAAGCAGGCGGACAGCAGCAGCATGATGACAAGGGAAACCGTAAAAGCCGTCAGCGCCGCCGGCAGCGTATGCCGGAACCAGGTCGCGAGCGGCTGCGTCACGTCTACGGTGGAGTAAGCGGACGGCTCGAACGTCGCGGGAACGGCGGCCAGCGGCTCCCAGAGGAGCAGGACCAGGGCGGCCGCCAGCAAGCCGTGCACGAACCGCGCGAATAAGAACGGCGTGTAGCGAAACGGCGTGCGGTGAAGCACGCTGACGATTTGCGCATGAACGGACAGCCCTGCCCACGAGAGCACCCAGGCCGCAATCGCCGCTTTGTACATGGGCGGAATGCCGATTGCGCTGCCGGCCTCTTTGGCTCCTAGCGTCACCTCGAAAAATCCGTTCACGACGGCTTCTGCCAAGACGGAGGGAATGCCTGCGCCCTGCAGCACGGTTTGCACCCCCGTATAAATGAACGACATCACGCCTGCGGACGCCAGTACTTCCATGACGACGGAGAAAAACACGACCAAGCCTCCGATGACGAACGATAATTGGAGACCCGAGGATAAAGCTTGCGTCAGCATGACGCCAAGCGTTCGTCCGTCCTGCAATCTAGCCGTGTGCATCGCCCGAAACGATTGCTTCCATATACCTATCCGACTGACCTTGTGGGCTTTTGCCTCCCGGATCTGAACGCCATGACCCGCCCTCGGCTTGCCATGAAACCGCATCATCAAACCGACGAGAACGGCTGAGCCGTAATGGGCGGCGGCGAGCAGCCCGGCAAGCGACGGGCTGTGAAAGAAGCCGACCGATACGGCGCCGATCAGAAAGATCGGATCCGACGACGTCGTAAACGCGACAAGCCGTTCGCCTTCCTCGCGGGTAACGATACGCTGATCCCACAGCTGGCTCGTCAGCCGGGCGCCGATCGGATACCCGGAGGCAAAACCCATCGCCATCACGAAGCCCCCGATCCCGGGCACGCGAAATAGCGGCCGCATCATCGGATCGAGCAGCGTCCCGAAGAAATGCACAATGCCGATGCCGAGCATCATCTCGGAGATGACGAAGAACGGAAACAGTGCGGGAAAGAGCACATCCCACCAGATGGCAATGCCCTTGATGGACGCCCGAAAAGACGGTTCCGGAAAGATCAGCATCATACAGGCTAACAGGACGGCGGCGAGTGCGGCGAGCTGCAGGCCGGGATTTGTTTTGCGCAAAAAAGTCACTTCCTCTCCAAAGAGCCTGTCATTCTGGTATATGACGAGCTTCCCGGAGACATGCTCCTGAATGGAAGATATAGGCATGCAAAAATTAAAGAGAGTGCTTTCAAAAATGCTGTTTGTTTATTTTTTTTATGGTACAATGGTACTAATATGAGAATGGGAGTGATCCTTATGATGGGCGTTATTGCTGGAATTCTCGTATGTGCATTTGTATATGTCATCAGGGAGACCTTAATGACCTCTGGTGAAGAAGACGCCTAAGTTGAAACGGCCGTTGCTGTGTTTACCGGTCAACGCGCCGAGTGGGATAGGATTCGAATGACGATGCTAAAGCGCATGCATTAGCATCTTTTTTTGTTGACTGACATCGCGCCCCCTTTGTAAGACATGGCCGGTGCCGCCGATTATCTTAGGGTTAAGGAGCTGATTGCTTTGACGCATGAACGAGAATCGATGACGATATATGAAGCGATGGGCGGGGTGGAAGGCATTCGCCGAATCGTCGAAGCCTTCTATCCAAAGGTTCAGGCCCACCCGCTGATCGGCCCGTTATTTCCTGACAATATTAGGCCGGTGATGGAGAGGCAAACTTTATTTTTAAGTCAATTTTTCGGCGGACCGCCGCTGTATTCGGAACAATACGGCCATCCGATGATGCGCGCCCGCCACCTCCCTTTCCCCATTACCGAAGAGCGAGCGGAAGCGTGGCTCGGCTGCATGGCGTTAGCGCTTGAAGAAACCGGCATGGAGCCGCAGCTGCGGCGCGCCGTGCTGGAACGGCTGAAGGGGCCTGCCTATCATTTTGTGAACAGCTGAATGTCATATGCCGATTAAAGGAAGTGTATGAAATGATGGAGCCTCTATTCCAAGCAAAAGTCCAATGCCCCCAGTGCGATGCGGAATTCAGAACGTCTCGGGTAAGGCCGAGCTTCAAGAAGTCGATCAAGTCCGACACGGACTTTTGCCTGCATTATAAAGATCTGAATCCCGATTATTACGTCGTGCGGATTTGTCCGTTTTGCGGCTTCGCCGGCACCGAAAATTCGAAGGAGCACCTCACGCTTCAGCAGAAGAACGCTTTTAAGGAGAAGATCGGCGCCAAGTGGTCGTACAAAGACTGCGGCGGCGAACGTCAATGGGATGATGCATTATATGCTTTTAAGCTGGCGCTCGTATGCGCGCAGGCGGTGAATGAAAAAGGGCGGGTCACCGCCTCATTGCTCCACCATATTGCCTGGTTGTATCGGCATCAGGGAAACGAGGAGCAGGAGAAACGGTTCCTTCAATACGCGCTTGAGGAGTATATCCGGACGTTTGAGACGGAAGCTTCCGAGATGAACAACGCCAGGCTCATGTATTTAATCGGAGAGCTGCATCGGCGCTTGAAAAATTTCAATCAAGCGGTCAAGTGGTTCGCACGCGTCGTGAACGACAAACAGATTATGGATGCCGGCATGATTCGGGCTTGCCGGGAGCAGTGGCAGGCCGTACGGGAGGAAATGCAGGAGCAAAGGCTTCAGCTGGAAGAAGATGTCCAAGAATTATAGACTCCGTATGTAAGCTGCACTAACAAACAAACGCTTAAAGGGAATTCGCTGCCGGGCCGGGGAGGCGGGAAACGAATTTGCTTTAAGCGTTTTGTTATGCCATTTGCAGGAATTAGCGCCCGCTTGTCTGCTGTTATGTCGATTTCGAGCGGTCGCCGCGGCGAAGCGGCCGGCTCGCCAGCAAATAGTCCGAATCGGCATCGACGAGTGTCAGCCGATTGCGGCAGCAGGGGAATACGAGCAGCTTCTTGACGCGGTCTTGAAGCTCCTGCATGTCCCTCGCTTTAAGCGGCAGCAGGACGTTCTCCGCTTGGCAGAACGGGCAGTTTTGCACGTAGATGTCCTGACCGAACCGGTCGTAAGGCCATGTATTTTCGAAAGGTATCATCGTTTTCGGTTACTCCGATTTCGGCTTTTCTTGAGCTTCGGCGGCGGTGCCGGTTTTGCTATCCGCTTCCGCAGATTTGGCCAGCTCGGCCAGCTTTTGCAGCAAAATATGCTGCGGCATATGCATCAGGTGCTCCAGCGGCACGTTCAACTGTTTGGCCAGCTTTTGTGCCGTTTCCGGAGAAATTTGCAGCGGTCTCATCTTCCGAAATCAACTCCCATTCGTACATCTATAGTCTCCATTTAAACATATCCAGGACCTGCATTCAACAAGAAACCATCCCGGAAGGGCGGGGGCCTGCGCCTCTTGACGCCCCCGTCCGAACAATAGAGCTCCATTTGGGCTGGACGTCAAATTATGGTTTAATGGAAAAAGAAGTATATCCCTTATTGGAAGGTGCGGTGTTCACTCATGCAAAGTCCTTTGCCTCAAACCTGGGATTTGGAGCGTTTTTTTGCCGGAGGCAGTCAATCGGAGGCGTTTGCCCGCTTTCTGCGTCAGCTGGAGACGAATATCGCGGCGCTGCGTACCGCGCTGAAGGAGCTGCGCGTGCCGAACACGGCCGAGGAAGCGACGGCGCTGCTGCCGACGCTTGCGCTGCTGCAGAAAGCGGCGCTCGCATTGCGCGAAGCGGACTCGTTCACGGCCTGCTTGGCCGCCGCTAACCAGAACGATAAGACGGCCGTCATGCTGGCAGGTAAAGTGAAGGCGATTGGGGCGGAGTACGCCTCCGCGCAAACGCATTTCGACGACCTGCTGACGCGTATAGGGGAGGAGGCCTGGCAGGCATTGCTGGCGCATCCGGAAACGGCGGAAATCCGTTACCCGCTCGTAGAGCGCAAGCTGCTTGCGGCCGACAAGCTGCCGCCGGAGCAGGAGGCGCTTGTCAACGATTTGGCCGTTGACGGGTATCACGGCTGGGGCGAGTCGTATAACACGACCGTCAGCAAGTTCCGCGTTCCGTATGAGGAGAACGGCGAAGTGCTTCAGCTGTCGGCCGGTCAGGCGGCCAACCGGATGCACAGCCCCGACCGGAAGGTGCGGCAGAAGCTGTTCCGTTCATGGGAGGAGCAGTGGGCCGAGCATGCGGATTATTGCGCCGACGCGCTGAACCATTTGGGCGGGTTCCGGCTGAAGCTGTACGAGCGCCGAGGCTGGGAGGACATTCACAAGGAGCCGCTTGCGATCAACCGGATGACGAAGGAAACGCTCGATGCGATGTGGGGCGTCATCGAGGGCGGTAAAGATATCTTCGTCCGTTATCTGGAGCGGAAAGCGAAGCTGCTCGGCATTCCGAAGCTGAGCTGGTACGATGTCGACGCGCCAGTCGGCGAAGGCAGCCTGGAGTTCAGCTATGATGAAGGCGCCCAGCTGATCGTCGAGCAGTTCCGCCGCTTCAGCCCGCGGATGGCTGATTTTGCGGAGAGGGCGTTCGAGAACCGCTGGATCGAAGCGGAGGATCGTCCCGGCAAGCGGCCGGGCGGGTTTTGTACGTCGTTCCCGATCGCCGAAGAAACCCGGATCTTCATGACTTACGCCGGCACGGCCTCCAATGTGGCGACGCTGGCGCATGAGCTGGGCCACGGGTACCACCAGCACGTCATGAACGATTTGCCGGCGCTTGCACAGGAGTACGCGATGAACGTGGCCGAGACGGCCTCCACGTTCGCGGAGATGGTCGTCGCCGATGCGGCGGTGAAGGCCGCGTCGAGCGAGTCTGAGCGGATTACGCTGCTGGAGGATAAAATACAGCGTTCCGTCGCGTTCTATATGAACATTCATGCGCGATTTATATTCGAGACGAATTTCTACGAGGAGCGGCGCCGGGGGCTGGTCGGGATCGAGCGCTTGAACGAGCTGATGACGGCGGCGCAGAAGCAGGCGTTTTGTGAGGCACTCGAGGAATATCATCCTCATTTTTGGGCGTCGAAGCTGCATTTTTACATCACCGAGGTACCGTTCTACAATTTTCCGTATACGTTCGGTTATATGTTCAGCACCGGCTTGTACGCCGAGGCGCTCCGCCGGGGAGCTGCGTTCGAGGACCAGTATGTGGCGCTCCTGCGCGATACCGGCCGGATGACCGTGGAAGAACTGGCGCGTAAACATTTGGGCGTCGACCTGACGAAGCCGGACTTCTGGCAGCAGGCGCTGGATCTGTCGGTCGCCGACGTGCATGAATTTCTGCGCTTGACGGAATAAGACCGTTCGACCGTTCGGTGTACAAGGAAAGAGGCTGACCCTGCGGCAGATGATAATCTGCGGGGGTCAGCCTCTTTCACATGGCCGTTTCTTATGTACTAGAGCTTGAAGATGCTCATCGTGAGCTGCAGCTGCGTCACCAGCCGTGTCATTTCTTCCGACTGGGCCACGATGGCTTGCACGGCGCCGATCTGATCCTTCATGGAAGCGGACACTTGCTCCGTCCCGGCGGCGGATTGCTCCGTGATTGCCGATATGTTCTCCATCGTCGCCGAGATTTGTTGGGCGCCGGCCAGCATCTGCTCGCTTTCGCGCGCGAACTTTGAAATTTGCTCGCTGATGAAGGATACGCTGCTTACGATTTCTCCGAATACCGTTTCCGTCTCGGAAATCAGCTGGGTTTGCTCTTGCACGATCTTTTCGTTTTGCGCCATGGACGAGAGCGCTTCCTGGATGCCTTGCTCAATGCTGCGCACCAAGCCGAACACCTCTTGGGTCGAGGTCGTCGACTCTTCGGCAAGCTTCCGGACTTCTTGGGCGACGACGGCGAAGCCTCTGCCATGCTCGCCTGCCCGTGCCGCTTCGATAGAGGCGTTCAAGGACAGCAGGTTCGTCTGCTCGGCGATTTCCGAAATGGACGCGGTGATGGTGGAAATTCCTTTCGTCAGCTCGGCCAGCGAGTTGATCGTGTTCGAGACGTTGGTGGTCGCTTCGACGTTCTTGCGGACGCCGTCGCTTTGCGTTTCGACGGATTGCAGACCTTTATTGACCAGCTCCAGCATTTGGCCGGAGCGCGCATTCATTTCCCGCGTCGATTCCGTGTAGCTGGTTACTTTATGCTCGATGTCCTTCGTGGCGGCAGAAACCTCACTGATTTCCTCGGAAATTTGATTGGCCCCGGCTGCAAGCTCGTTGGCTGCGATCGCGGCTTCTTCGAGCACCGCTTTCATTTTCTCATTCTTGTAAAAGATGTCCCGGCTGGAATCCGACACGTGTTTCGACGCTTTACCGGTATCCTTCAAAATTTCGCGCAGCTTCTCCGTCATCCGGTTGAACGAATTCGCCAGCTCGCCCAGCGCATCGTTCGATTGAATGTGAATTTTCGACGTGAAGTCGCCCTTGGAGATGCTAATCGCGGCGCGGGAAATATCGCTGATCGGTTCTGTAAGCGTTCTTTCCAGGAATCGGATAAAAGGAAAACTTAACCCGGCCAGCAGAAATAGTAAAATAAGCCCCCAGAGCATACTTGACGAGGATTGAAAAATGAAAAACAGCATAGCGATGGAGTAAACGGCAACGATGGCGTAGCACCCAAGCTGGAGCTTGTTCTTAAACGATAAGCCTGAAAATCTGTTCATACCCGAACGACCCCTTCAATCTGTTCTGGGATCAACGACTCATACAAGGCGATTAATCCTACGGGCAATTATACCACTGCTTGTAAGTTTTGGTCTATAGGGTTGGAAGAAAGGGGTTTCGATAGGCCTACATGCATAGCGAAAAAAGTGAATTTTTGTTGATATTTTGATTTTATTGTCCTATAATAGGGCTACATCAGGATATACATAATATTCCATTAATTCAAAAAGAAGGGATGATGCTTTTGATTTTGGAGAAGGTTTCGTTAGCGCGGCAGTTGGACCTGGTGTTTCGGGAATTAAAGGAAGAGCTTGCGCATTTGACGTCGGGCACCGTATTCGTGCAAATTCGCAACAACATGGTAGGAAAGTTCGGGGTCAGGCACTTTCCCTTGGAAAGTAGAGGAAGCGAACTCAAGAAAGCGGACCGGGGACTGACCGAAAGCCACCAGCACTCCTTTCGTCAGACGGCCCTTGAGTCGTTAAAGCTGAAAAAATGGTCGCACGGCGAAATCCAGTTCGAGTTCGCGATGCGGCAAAACTTGTTATGCACAAGCGTCACGTTCGAATCGAATTATAATATGGCGAATCTTGTGAATCCCGACAAAAACGGCAATACCGATTGATCAGCACTTATACCTCATTTATATTAGGATGGGCCTTTGGCGTTGATGCCGGAGGCTTATTTCACTTTTACGGATTCCATCCTGCGCTTAGACGGGAGCGGTGGAAATCGTTTATAATGAACAATACCGGCCTCGGACAATCGGGGCGGCCGCACATGGAAAAGCGGTTCCGCGAGGGAACCGCCCCGTTAAGTATTCGAGGTACTGCATTATCGAGTGAACTTGCCGGCCAACTGCTGCTCGGCGATTTGAACCAGACGACGTGTGATGTGGCCACCAATAGCCCCGGTGTCGCGAGTAGCCATGAAACCATAGTACCCGTCTTGAGGAATTTGGATGCCCAGCTCTTGAGCAACTTCATACTTCAGTTGGTCCAAAGCTTGGGAAGCTTGAGGTACGACCAAAGCGTTGCTGCTGCGGGATTGTCCTGCGCCCATCGATATCACCTCCGTTCTTGAAGGTAGTATGTACCAAAGCAATAATTATACTCTTTGAAAAAAATTGGTAAATGTGTCCACCGGGTGAAAAGGAGAACCGCCATGGCATTTTCATTAACTTACCGCAACTGGTCGTTTGACGCCGGCCTGCAGATCGTTCACGCCGACGTCCGGCTCGACATCGACGGTGAAACCGTGATCGATGAGCCTTTATGTCTGGACGTCGGACTGCCGGCCCTGCTCTTGAGCGCTTTGGAGAACGTGGAACCGGACCGCTGGGCCGGGGTGGACGCGTGGACGAAGGTTCCGTTCTTTATTTGCGGCTGCGGCGATCCGGAATGCCGGGCGTTCTCGTTCGTCGTCATCCACCGAAGCGAGCGGGAGCTGGAATTGACGGAAGTGGAGGAGCGGCAAGGCGGAGCCCCGCGCCGGGTAGCGTCTTATACGGTGGATAAGGCGGAGTACGTTCGGCAGGTACGGGATATCGCCGAAACGTTCCTGAGCTTCGTGGAGCCGCTCGACTACCGCCCTTTGTACAAAGACACCGTCCCCACGGTTCGCCGATTGTTGGATGAGTTGTCTTTGAAATATTCGACATAGTCGTTTATAACCCGTCCGCGACGGTAAGGTCCGGCATCCAGCGGCGCATATGGGCGGCCACTTCTTTAAAGACGCGGGGCGCGTCCTTTAATTCCTCTTCCGTCACGGAGGCCAGCGGAACGACACGATAACCGCGCCACCGCTTGAAGCGGATGTAAGTGGGCAGGAATGTGACGTTCTCGACGACGATGCGGCTGCCTATCGAACCGGCCTCTGGCCCCGGCCCCGGTACCTTTCGGAGGTCCGCGCTCAAGATGCCGCCGATTCGCGTATGCGGGTCGGATTGCTTCTGAGCGGCGATAAAATTGCCGAGCGAGTAGACGACCAGGCTTCGTCCGCCGTTACGGCCGTTGTCGATCCACTCGAGCGGCTGCAGCACATGCGGATGATGGCCGAGGATCAAGTCCGCGCCGGACACGGCGGCCAGTTTGGCCAGGCGCTTCTGCTCGTCGTTCGGCAGCCGCTGATATTCGACGCCGAAGTGCAGGCTGACGACGACGGCATCGGCCAGCCGCTTCGCTTCGCGAATTTCGGCGGTCAGGACGCCCGGCTCCAGCCGGTGCACGAGATGGGATTTGCCTGGCGGTGAAGGAATGCCGTTGGTGCCGTAGGTATATGATAGAAACGCCAGCTTCAAGCCGTTCCGTTTCACGAGCCGCATACGCCGCCGATCGTTGACGCTCTCGCTCGCTCCCGCGTACTCGACCTGCAAGTCCCGCCAGTGCCCGATCGCTTGCAGCACAGCCTTCTCGCCGCGATCGAGCGTATGGTTGTTGGCCATCGTAACGACATCGACGCCGGCATCCCGGAGAGCGTCGGCTGTCTCGAACGGGCTGTTGAACGTCGGGTAATCGGACAAGCCGATGCCGATCCCGCCGGTGATGCTCTCTTGATTGGCGACAGTCACGTCCGCCGCCGCGAGCGCAGGACGAACTTTCTCGAACATCGGCCGAAAGTCGAAGCCGGTCTTTGTGCGGGCGTCGTCATAAATGGAGCGGTGAATCAAGACATCGCCGATGGCGGCGATCGACGCTTTCTGCTCCGGCTGCGGGCAGGGAGGGCCGGAGCGCAGCCGGGGTACTTCGTACGCCGCTCCTGGAACGGCTTGCCGGACGGCAGTCGGGTGAACGTCGGGGCTGGCGGCGGAACCGCTTAACGATGCAAGCAAGATGACCGCCGCTATAGCGCCGGACAGACAACGTGTCACGCAGGATTCGCCTCCCTTGTCATAACTTCACCGGTACCCTTACTATTCACTGGAATGAATGCGATTATGAAGCGTGGAAAATGTTTGAAAACCGAAACCTTTTAACCGCGCCGTTCGTTAAAAATGACAAAGCCTCCGATCGACGGAAAGCGAGGAGATGTTAGTGATGGAAGCGCGCAAGGTATATGTTCGCGACAACTTTTTGTCCAGAGGGGAAACGGACATCACGGATGAACGGGAGCGGAAAATCGGCACGCTCGACCTGCACGGCATGTTTCAATCCGGCGTAACGGTCCAGAGTTTCTCAGATGGGTTAACGTCGTATAGCGGAAAATTCCGGGCTTTCTCCAATACGTGGCTCGTGTTTAACGGAGGGGACCAAGAAATCGGCACGTTAAAAGCGAAGTTCACGTTTTTTACCAAACGGTATGTATATGATAGCGATACGCACGGGACGTTCTATATCGAATCCCCCGCCTTCTCGCGGGAATATACGGTGAAGACGGAGAGGGAGCAGCTGGCCGCCGAATTCCGCCGCGTGGACGGGATGTTCGGGGCCGGGGCGTTCGAGCTGACCAACGACTCGACGCTGCCGATGGAAGAACTGATTGTCGTCGTCATGGGCGTTCATGCGATTCAAAAAAGGCAAAGCGCCGCCTCCACATAAGACAGCGAAGGAAAAAGGCTCCGGCAACGCTTAACGCGCTGCCGGAGCCTTTTGGCTGTGCGCCCGGCATGGGCGATAACTTGGCGGTGAAAGTCCGCTACAGGCTTGGCAGTAGGAACTGTTAGCCAAAGGCAAGGGTGTCCGTCGCGAGGCGGAATCTGAAGGAAGCCGGAGGCAAACCCTCGGTCTGACGAACAGAAATCACATATAAGGCATGGTGAGGCGGACGAGCGTGCCATACAACGCAAAGTCCAATACTGCCCGAATCTCATCATGTAGATGTGGCAGATAGATGAGGGGAAAGTTATCGCTCTTACCCGGGGAGGTCTCACAGACGTTGAGTAGGCCATCCGAAAGACGGAGTAAAGCTTGCTGTGAGAAGTCAGCAGAGGCCATAGTACCGAATTTTTTTTTCGGGAAGGGCCGAACAATCGTAAGTCTTGAGTACATACAGAAAGGAGAACCGGTGCGTTGAAAGCAGAATACCGAAAGGGCTGCCCGCAAAGGGATAGTGTGGAACACGAAGAGTATGCAGGAGCGCGGAGTATCGGAGCTCGGGAAAGCAGAGAAAGAGACAGTGCAACAGACCTGCTGGAGAGGATACTGGGCAGGGACAACCTAAACAGAGCCTACAAGCGGGTCAAAAGCAATCACGGAGCGCCAGGAATCGACGGAATGACCGTCGAGGCGGCACTACCGTGGTTGCGGGAACATAGAGACGAACTCTTGCAAAGCATTCGGGAAGGAAGATACAGGCCAAGCCCTGTGCGGCGCAAGGAAATCCCCAAACCGGATGGAAGCGGAGTGCGAAAACTTGGCATTCCCACCGTAGTGGACCGTGTGATCCAGCAAGCCATTGCCCAACAGTTGCAACCGCTGTTCGAACCGCTTTTCTCGGAGGGTAGCTATGGCTACCGCCCCGGACGGAGTGCGCAGCAAGCGATCCAGAACGTGAAAGCTTATACGGAGCAGGGGCACGGCTATGCCGTAGAAATCGACCTCTCGAAGTATTTCGACACCTTGAACCACGAACTGCTGATGAACTTGCTGCGCAAGCAAATCCGTGACAAGCGAGTAACCGATCTGATTAAGAAGTATCTCAAAAGCGGAGTCATGGAAAACGGAGTGCGACGTGAGACCGAAGAAGGTTCACCGCAAGGCGGCCCGCTATCGCCGCTACTCGCCAATATCTACCTGAACGAGTTTGATCAGGAGATGAAACGCCGAGGCGTAGTGGTCATACGCTATGCGGATGACATCGTCGTGCTGGCGAAGAGCAAACGGGCAGCAACGCGGCTTCTGGAATCCTGTAGGGCGTACTTGGAGAACAAGCTAAAACTCAAACTGAATGCGCAGAAAAGCAAGGTCGTCAGCGTAGTGGCTCGGAAACATTTCAAATTCCTTGGCTTTGCTCTGGGGAAGAACGGAAGCGGGATATATATCCGTGTTCATTCACAATCTCTCGCAAAAGCGAAGAAGAAGCTGAAAGAACTAACGAGTCGGAGTCAAGGCAGGAATGTTCGACAGGTCATGGAGGACGTAAAGGTCTATATTCGCGGCTGGATCGGTCACTTCTACGTGGCTGACATGAAACGGATTCTGCAAAGCTGGAACGAGTGGCTGAGAAGACGATTCCGCATGTACATCTGGAAACAATGGAAGAAGCCGAAAACAAAGGTACAAAACCTGCGCAAGTTGGGGATACCGGAGTGGCAGGCTTACCAGTGGGGAAATACTCGTCTGGGATACTGGCGCGTGGCCGGAAGCCCAGTGCTGTCTCGTTCCATAACAAACGAAAAGCTCGTACAGGCAGGGTATTATGACTTCCCTGCCCAATACGAGCGTCTTCGTAACTTGCACTCAAGCGGTTGAACCGCCGTATACCGAACGGTACGTACGGTGGTGTGAGAGGTCGGCTACTCAACTAATGGGTAGCCTCCTACTCGATTGCTGCAGAAGTTCAGGCGGGTGACCTTCCATTAAGCGCCGAAATTCATGTTCGGGTAAACGTAGGGCGTCTTCGCCGGTTCGGCTTTGGCTACCTTCTCGACCTTCAGCACCATGATCTCGACGTCGTTGAATTTCGTCTTCTCCAGGGTGCCGGTGACCGTGACCCAGGTGTCTGCGGCGAATGTTTTGGCGCGGTCGTACTCGGCAAGCACGCCGAACGGTGCGGCATCCGCGGAGCAGCATTGAATGGAAAAGCGCCCGATGACAAACTGGTTGTCTTTCATATCCTCTTGCCGGTAGACGAAACCGGTCAGCTGCATTTTTTTGCCGATGAAGGCATCCAGGTAAAGGTCCACCGAGGTGAGCGTCTCGATAAACCATTCTTCCTGGACGGTAATCTGATCGGAAGCGTACAGCTTCTTCGCGAAATCGGCGTACTGCTTCGTGAACTTATCCGATGGAAACAACGCATCGAGAGAACCGGAGGCTCCTTTGGCCGGCGGTTGCGCCGGCGGCGGATTGTCCGCGCCTGGCGCGGCTGCGTTGGAGGACGAGAGACCTGCCTCCGGAGGCTCGCTTTCTTTCTTCACGGCGCTGGCGCTGCTGAGGTTCATGCCTTTCTTCGCGGCCAAGCTGCTGCCCAGCGACGTATCCGGAAGCAAGAACCCGAGCAGCAGCGGCAGGAGGAAGAGGCCGTATACAACCGTGTTCTTGAGAATGGAGCGCGACGGCGTATGATCGTGCCCGCAGTCGCAATCCGGCTCATGCGTACTGCGGAACGTGCGTACCGCCTGATAGCCTTGGTACACAGCCACGGCGTAGAGCGCCAGGGCGGACCATTTGACGTAATCCACCATGCGGGGCGCGATGTAGAGCAAAATTCGATCGCTGTGCACGAGATATGCGATATAACCGGCAAAGCCGAATAAGATGAGCGCTTTAATGGTATGGTGAAAGCTGAGCAGACGTGGACTCATAATAGGACACCTCACTGGAAAAAGATACGTTCGAACAGCAGCGAGCCGATTAACGTCACGATTACGAGCAGCCCGGTCAGCAGAAGCACGAACTTGGCGCGGAAGGCGGACAGAAGCATGAGCGTGCTTTTCATATCGAGCATCGGTCCGAAGACAAGAAAGGTCAACAGCGACCCTGCCGAGAACGTCGTGGCGAACGACGAGGCGACGAAGGCGTCGGACGTCGAGCAGAGCGACAGCACATAGGCAAAGCCCATCATGAACAGATGCGAGCTAACCGTTCCTTCCCCGATCGAAACCAGGCTTTCCCGGGACATGAACGTTTGAATCAGGGCTGTCAGCATGGCGCCGAAAATCAAATATTTGCCCATGTCGAAAAATTCGTCCGATGCGTGCCCAAGCACGCCGGACAAGCGGCCTCGCCATCCGGGACCGTGAGCATGCGTATGGCTGTGATCATGCGTATGGCCGTGATCATGCCCATGCGCTGTATGATGATGATGCGTATGCCCATATTCGTGCCCGTGTTCATGCGCGTGATTGTGCGTGTGCACAGGCGCGGCACCGTATTTCAAGCCGGCCCGCAGCGGATTGGTGCGGACGAAACGGTACACGAGCAGCCCGATCGTGGCGGCGACGAGAAAAGCGAGCGCCATGCGCGAGTAGGCGATTTCGGGACGCGTACGGAACGCCATGAAGGTGGAGGCGTATACGACCGGATTAATAATCGGACCGGCGAGGATGAAGACGACGGCCGTATATACGGGCATGCCCTTGAGAATCAGGCGGCGTATGACCGGGATCATCCCGCATTCGCACAGCGGAAAGACGATGCCGAGCGCGCAGGCGAACAGAACGCCGAGCACCGGATTTTTGGGCACCCATTTGCGGATCGTTTGCTCGGAAACGAACATTTGCAGCAGGGCGGAAACCAGGACGCCGAGGAGGACGAACGGCAGCGCCTCGAGCACGATGCTGATGAACAGCGTCTTAAAGTTTTGAAGCTCCTCCGAGCCGATCCACGACAAGTCGGGCGGCTGTTTTTGCCTGAAAATAAGGATGAACATGATGATGCATAAAACGGCGAGAACGTTAGTGGCCAGTCGTTGAATAGTCGTTTGCAAAGCACGGTCTCTCCTTCTTTTTCGTAATTATTATTATAGCGTATGCACTGCGGAATGAATATAGGACAAGTTTTTGGTCAAAAAGTGATCTTGACATGCCGCATGCCGTTCGGTACAATGACGTCTAATAAGCGATGACGGGAATAAGTAGGCGGCAGGCACGCTTTGCAGAGAGCCGGTGGCAGGTGCGAACCGGCAGGCGGCGGTCGTTCGAATGGATCCTCGAGCTGAACGGTGGAACAGGCGTCAAACCCGGGCCCGGGCTTAGGAGTCGTGCGCTGCATTATACCGTTACGGTCACTCCCCGTTACAGGAGATCAAGGCTCTTGTCGATCGCCGATTCGCGGCTGACGCGGCAACGGGCGAATTAGGGTGGCACCACGGTCTCTCGTCCCTTGCGGCGGAAGGCCTTTTTGTTTTGCAGTCGGACCGGAAGAAGAGAAGTTTCCATGATCAAGGAGGAAGAAGAACATGTCCAAATTACGAGTGCTGTCGGGGATGCAGCCCAGCGGGCAGTTGACGCTGGGCAACTATATCGGAGCCTTGAAAAATTATGTGAAGCTGCAGATCACCCATGATTGCTACTTTATGGTGGTCGATCTGCATGCGATTACGGTTCCGCAGGAACCGGCGGCGTTGAAGGAGCAGTCGGAGTCGGTCGCGGCGCTGTATTTGGCGGCTGGCATCGATCCGAAAGCGGCAACGGTCTTCCTGCAATCGACGGTGTCCGCTCATGCGGAGCTTGGATGGTTGATGACGACGCTCACCTATATGGGCGAGCTGGAGCGGATGACGCAATTTAAAGACAAGTCGGCCGGCAAAGAATCCGTCGGTGCGGGCTTGTTCACGTATCCTTCGTTGATGGCGGCCGACATTCTGTTGTACAATGCCGATCTCGTGCCGGTGGGCGACGATCAGAAGCAGCATCTGGAGCTGACGCGCGACCTGGCGCAGCGGTTCAACGGCAAGTTTGGCGAGACGTTCAAAATTCCGCAGGGCTACATCCCGGAAGTCGGGGCGCGTGTCATGTCGCTTGACGATGCCTCCAAGAAGATGAGCAAGAGCAATCCGAATGCCGGCAGCTACATCGCGCTGCTCGATGCGCCGGACGTTGTACGCAAGAAAATTAGCCGGGCGGTAACGGACTCGGGGCGCGAAGTGAAATTCGATCCGGCGAACAAGCCGGAGGTGAGCAACCTGATCAGCATTTACACGCAGGTGGCTGATAAAACGATTGCCGAAGTCGAGGCGCTTTACGAAGGACAAGGCTACGGGCCGTTTAAAAAAGACCTGGCCGAGGCTGTCGTGACGGTGCTGGAGCCGCTGCAGCAGCGCTATCGCGAGATCCGGGAATCCGGCGAGCTGCACCGCATCCTGGCCGAAGGGAAGGAGCGGGCCGCCGAGCAGGTGGAACGGATGCTGAAGGAAGTCAAAACGAAGATGGGCTTTGTCGTTCTTTGAAACGACAAAAGAGCTTGTCCGACGGTGTGATCGTTCACCCGGAGGACAAGCTCTTTTTTATGTATCGATCCGTCAGCGTTCTTCTTGCTGCCGGCCTTCGCGCCGTCTCCGCTGTCTGGCCTTCACGATAAAGCCGGATCCTATAAAGAATAGGGCGATTACGCCGGTCAATACGGCCATCCATGGTCGGCCTGCAGCGATAAAGTAGCTGACCGTTGTCAGCAGCGCGGTCCCGACAAGGGCATAAATCAGCGCAAGAGTTTTGTTCATAAGGGTTCAAATCCGCCTTTGCTCCATAAAATTTGAAACTCGAAAGGTTTTTTCATAAAGGTGCGTATAGTTTCTTACAGCGGGCACATAATAAGTTTGCAAGCTTGCAAATACATCAAAGACATCATTCAATTGAAAGGAGTGCTGAACATGGGTGCAGGTCAATCCCGCAGCAGCAACGCTCTGGTCGTACCACAAGCTTCACAGGCATTGGATCAATTAAAGTATGAGGTAGCTCAAGAATTGGGCATCCAAATCCCGCAAGACGGCTACTACGGTTACATGGCATCTCGCGACACCGGTGCGATCGGCGGTCACATCACTCGTCGCTTGGTCCAAATCGCCGAGCAAGCAATCGCGGGTCAAACTCGCTAATTGCAGACGGCATTCTTAGCATCAGCGTAGTATCGACATAAGCTCAGGGAGCCAATCTCCTTGGGCTTTTTCATCATATATGGCGAACAAGTCCGCTGAAAGAAGCGGAGCATGAGCCTGAAGGGTGGCGCATGTCCGCTGGCGGGTTAAGGCCCGGTTAATTCATATCGACGCGCAGCTTCTTCTCCAGCCGGGTATCGTTCACCCAGCCGACATAAGAATCGAGCGTTTCAAACGATTTGTCCATCCGCAGCACCGCTACGAAAGGATACTGCTTGCGATGCCGGTAGCGCACATCGGCCCAGCGTACCTCGTAGCCCCAGCTGTGCTCCTTGACGTCGGCGCAGGCAAACGAGGTAAAGTAAAGGAAGGAGGCGATATTCGGATGCGCTTTGGAAGCTTCCACCGCCGGATGGCAATCGCATTTGACGTGATCGACCCACTTGATCCGGCCGTTGCGATATTCGCCCAGGCTGAACGTCGTGTCGTTCTTTTGTTTCACGACCTGCCAATGATACAGATGGACGGTAGGGATTAACGTGTACTTGTCGCCGGGCGCGTACTCGGGATCCTGACGGTACAAGGTGGACTCCAGCCGGTGATGATGCCACGAGCGCCACGCGTAATAAACGGCTATCAATCCGTATAACAACGGGAAAGCGACCGCCGGGTCCACCAACCTCATCGACCAGAGGAAGATGGCGACCACATGCGCCAAAAAGATAAACGGATCGAAAATATGAATGATATTCCATGACACCCATCGCTCCGAGAAGGGACGAAGCGCTTGCGTTCCGTACGTATTGAACAAGTCGGTAAATACGTGGAATGCAACGGCGATGAACACCCACATCGTGACATGCAGCATAGGCAATCCGTCGAAGAAAAGCCAGAGCGCGCCGGAGATGGCTGCCGTCCAAAGGAAAAGCGCAGGCAGCGAATGGGAGATCCCGCGATGATTTTTAATGTAAACGGCATTGTTCTTCAAACGAAGCAGCGTATCCGCATCGGGCGCTTGCGAGCCCGCGACGGTTCCGATCAAGACCGCCGTCGCAACGACGGGATCTGCGGCTACGACAGGATCAATATAAGCGAGCCCTGCCAGTCCTAGCCCGATGACGAGATGGGTACCGGTGTCCATGGACTTACCTCCTGAAAAGCGTATTTCTTCCATAATGTGATTTGCAGTCCATTACTAGTAGTGTATCATTTTCTTGAACAAAATAAAGGTGGCGAGGGTGAAAAAAGTGTGTATCGTTTTTGTCGAGTATCGGATTGAAAAAGAGTACCGTACTTCTTATTTAACGTGGGCGGCCGTTTTGAAACAACAGTTCGAACAAATGGACGTTTATGAGGGGGCTGAACAGCCCGGTTTGTTCGTTGAAATTTGGAACGGGTTGAGCGATGAAGCTTACGCGGCTATGAAAGCGGCCCGGACCGGAACGATAACGCCGGGCCTGCCCGATGAGACGGAAGAAGGTCGCTTGTGGCGCCGCATAGACCCTTGGATCGCCGGCGGCCGCGGGAAAGTCCATATATGGAAGTTCACGAGGATCACCCCTCAGGACGAAACCTTTCGTTTGCTCGAAGCTTATGATCCAGCTATATTCAAGCGATTCGAAAACGGTATAGGTATTTGATCGATTTGGCAGTCGTGCAGGCGAAAATAAAGAAACAGCGGAATCCCCCCAAATAGGGGATCCGCTGTTTCCGGCTTAACCATGTATGTTTTTTTAAAGAGTCAGCTTTATCGGCCGGTCGGGCCTCCTCCGAACGGATACGTGTAATTAAGTTCTTCGTCGAAGGTGATGTAGTCGAGGTTAACCATGAGGAGCAGGTACCGCATGCCTGTGGTCGGGTCGCTGATGATGATGTGGTCGCGGCCGGCGGCTTCCAGGCGACCCCTGAACACTTTTGCGTTCCATTCGGAGTTATTCTCGAACGTCATATAGATGGTGGCTACCTTGCCAAGGTTTAATCGCAGAATGTTCTCGATGAACGATTGCTCGAGCGGGAGCAAGCCGGGCGCTGCCTGGGACTGCGGGGACATGCCCGGCAGGGTCGAACCGCTTGGGATGGTCGCGCCCATGGGTGCGATCGGTTGAGTCGGGCCCGGGCCCGGCGAATACATCGGGTAGCCGTAAGCATTGGTGTTCGGGCGGTAAGCTTGATTGTACATAATTTTCGAAAAACCTCCTTTGGGGTTAACGCCTGATAGGTGCATTGAACGCCTGGGCACATGCTGCCTGCAGGGGGGAAGAAACCGTGCTTCTGCTAGCGTCCGGTGTTCGGTTGGTTGCGCCGGGCCGAACTGGCGCCGGGTGGAACTGACATACCAAAGAGAATGACTTGCCGGATCATAACGCTCGCCGCTGGTCGCTCGCTGCATCTAGGCTTTCGCACATAATTTATACTATGTGATAGGCGGATGTTTGTTGACGGGTGGGGGTTGTATTTTTTTGTAAACGGCAAAAACCGTAAAGCCTGTGGCTTTACGGTTCTCAGAGCAGTCGGTTAGAAATCGAAATTGTCTGGATCCGGTCCGAATCGGCGGTCTTGATTCAATCCGTCCAAACGGGTCATATCTTCGTCGGTAAGCGCGAAGTCGAAAAGATCGGCATTCTCCTGAATCCGGTGTTTCGTAACGGATTTCGGGATGGTGACAATGCCGTGCTGGAGATCCCAGCGAAGGATGATTTGCGCCGGCGATTTTCCATACTTGCCGGCAAGCTCGGTCAGCAGCGGCAGGTCGAGGTTACCCTGCATCAACGGGCTCCAGGCCTCCAGTTGAATACGCTGCTTTTGGCAAAAACGGCGAAGCTCCAACTGCTGCAGCAGCGGGTGGAATTCAACCTGATTGACGGCCGGCACAACTCCGCTGTCGTCGATGAGGTCCTGCAGGTGATGGACTTGGAAGTTGCTGACGCCGATCGCGCGTACATAGCCTTCGTCGCGCAGCTTGATCAGCGCTTTCCAGGTTTCTTTGTATTTGCCTTTGACCGGCCAATGTATCAAATATAAATCGATGGTTTCAAGCTGTAATTTGCGCCGGCTTTCCTCGAAGGCGCGCAGCGTCGATTCGAAGCCTTGATCCGCGTTCCATACTTTGGTCGTGACGAACAATTGTTCCCTCGGGATGCCTGAGGCTTGCAGGGCTTGGCCGACTCCGGCTTCGTTGCCGTAAGAGGCTGCCGTGTCAATAGAGCGGTATCCCGCTGCAAGCGCGTCGGTGACGGCTTGAACGACCTCGTCCCCATCCTTCGTTTTCCATACGCCCAGGCCGAGCCAAGGCATGGTTACCCCGTTGTTAAGCGTGGTGGCGTCATGGATTTGCTTCAAGGTTGTCATCGTGAATCGCTCCCTCTATATGGATATTTTTGGGTTATGTAATCCATTTTTATGATAACACAAGAGACGGGGAACGCCAAAGCGAGCCTGTTTTTGCTTACAGGCTCGGGGCGGATGGCTCCCTTCGTTATACAACCAGGTGTTTGCGCACCATCTCTTCGCTTAATTGCGAAGGATCGCCTTCGGCCACAATGACGCCTTTATCGAGAACGTAATAATAATCGGCGATGCTTGTCGCGAACGTTAGACTCTGTTCGACCAGCAGCACGGACGTATTCCCGATTTTCTTGATCGCTTCGATGGCGCGCTCGATATCCTGAACGATAGAGGGCTGGATGCCTTCCATCGGTTCGTCGAGCAGCAGCAGCCTCGGCTCGGCAGCAAGGGCGCGGGCGATCGCAAGCTGCTGCTGTTGGCCGCCGCTCAAATCACCGCCCTTCCGGTGAAGCATTTCCCGGAGAATGGGAAAATTCTCGAAGACGGAATCGGGAATGCCGGCTTTGCGCAGCTTGGAAGGCGCGGCTTCCAGGCCAAGCAGCAAATTTTCTTCAATCGTCAGCTGGGGGAAAATGTCCCGGCCCTGCGGGACGTAGCCGATGCCGGCCTTGGCGCGCAGATCGGGTGAAAATCGCGTTATGTCTTGGCCTGCATAGGAGATGCTGCCGCTTCGCGGCTTGATCAGGCCTATGATCGTTTTCATCGTCGTTGTTTTGCCGACGCCGTTACGGCCCATCAAACATACGACTTGGCCGGGTTTTACCTGCAGCGTGACTTGCCGCAGAATCATGCTCTCCCCGTATCCGGCTTCCAGCGCTTGCAGGCGCAGCCCGGCATTTACGCCGCTATCCTTCGTCATGTCGTTCCGTCCTCCTCCCTAAGTAAACCTCGGCGACTTTATCGTCGTTCTGAATCTCCTCCATCGTGCCTTCCCGCAAAGTGGCGCCCTCATGCATAACCGTTACGATTTGGGCGAACTGACGTACGAATTCCATGTCGTGCTCGACGACAACGACTGTCTGGCTTCGGCTGATCCGCTGCAGCAGCTCGCCGGTTTTCCCGGTCTCGCTGTCTGTCATGCCGGCGGCCGGTTCATCGAGCAGCAGCAGCTCCGGCTCCTGACTCAGCAGCATGCCGATTTCAAGCCACTGCTTCTCCCCATGCGAGAGCGAGCCGGCCGCCGCCGTCTCCTTATGCGCGAGTCCGACCATCTCTAAATAATGCCGGATGCGGGCCCGCTGCTGGGGGGGCGACGAAGTGAACAGAGCGCCGAAGATACCGCGCTTTTGTTTGACAGCGAGCAGCATGTTTTCGTAAACGGATAGGGTGGAGAAGATGGAGGGAGCTTGGAATTTGCGTCCGATGCCCAGCTGTGCGATTTGATGCTCCTGGTGGCGGGCCAGGTCGATCTTGTCCTTGAACTTAACGCTGCCCTTCGACGGCTTCACCTTGCCGCAGAGCACGTCGAGAAGGGTCGTCTTGCCGGCGCCGTTCGGACCGATCAAAAAGCGCAGTTCCCCCGGAGCGAGCAGCAGATTCAGTCCGCGAATCGCTTTAAAGCCGCTGAAGCTGACTTCCAGGTTTTCGATGCGAATGAGGGGGGAGGCTGCTTCTGTACGCGGTGACGTTAGAGGTTGGATCATGGGTGAGGCCTCCTTCTTATCAGGTGTTGTTGGGCTCAGTGCCTGCCGTTGCGGCGAGCGATGCGCTGCTTCGCGGGGAAGCGGGTGACGATGTGGTCTTCTTCCGGCGCTTCAACAGATCGTGGATCGACCCGACAATGCCCTTCGGCAAAAACATCGTCACAACAATGAACATCGCGCCGATCAGAATCGGCCACCAGTCCGGATACGCTTCGCTGAACGTTGTTTTGGCGCTGTTCGTCAGGATGGTGCCGATTATGGCACCGAAGATGGTGGCCCGGCCGCCGACGGCGACCCACAGCACCATTTCAATAGACGGGACGATGCCCATCTGTGCAGGAGAGATGATGCCTTCATGCAGCACGAACATGACGCCGGCCAGCCCGGCGAGCGCGGCGGACACGCAATAGATGAACACTTTATAAGCGACGGGGTTGTAGCCGAGGAACCGTACCCGGTTCTCTGAGTCGCGAATGGCGATTAAGATGTTGCCGAGCTTGCCGGACGTCAGCCACAGGCAAAAGCAAATGACGAGCCCGACGAGCACGACCGTCACGTAATAAAATAGGGTTTTGGTCGCAGGATCGCCCACGGGCATTCCGAGAAACGTGCTGAAGCTCGTCAAGCCGTTCGACCCTCCGGTATACCCCTGCTGGCCGACGAATAAGGTGACGGTGATGATGACGAGCGCTTGCGACAGGATGGAGAAAAAGGAGCCCCGGATGCGATTGCGGAACGTGAGATAACCGAGGAAGAGGGCGACCAGCGTAGGCACGGCTATGGCCAGCAGCAGGGCCGCTCCGGCGGAATGAAAGGGCGCCCAAAACCAGGGCAGCTTCTCCACGCCGCTCCATGACATGAAGTCCGGCAGCCCGCCATCGGAGGTGACGAGCTTCAGGTGCATCGCCATGCAGTAGGCGCCCAGCCCGAAGTAAACGCCATGGCCGAGACTCAGGATTCCAGTATAGCCCCAGATCAGATCGAGCCCCATGGCCAGGATGGCGAATGCCAGAAATTTGCCCAACAGACCGAGCCTGAATTCGGACAACGCCATAGGGGCCAAGCATAAAAGAGCGATTAAAATCACGGTGGCAATCGCTTTGGTTTGGGTACTGCCTAACGTCAGTTTCATGCGTCATACACTCCTTCTGCGGTTTAATCCAGCGCACGCGACTTCATCGTGACGAGCCCGGCCGGCTTCCATTGCAGGAACGCGATAATCAGGGTAAACACGATGACTTTGCCGAGCGTGGCGCTCGTCGAGTATTCGAAGGCGGTGTTCAGGACACCGATGCCGAGCGCGCCGACGACCGTGCCGACGATTTTGCCGATGCCTCCGAGCACGACGACCATGAACGCGTCTACAATATAATAGGTGCCGATCGAAGGGCCGATCGGACCGAGCAGCGTCAAGGCGCAGCCGGCGATGCCGGCGAGTCCCGAACCGAGCCCAAAGCCGAACGCATCCACGCGTTTGGTGGAAATGCCGACGCACGCGGCCATCGAACGGTTCTGCATGACGGCCTGCATGTTGCGTCCGTTACGGGTGTGGTACAAGAACCAATAAAGGCCGATGATGCACAGGGCGGCTAAGGCGATAATGAACAGCCGCTTGTAAGGCAGGATGAGCTCGGCCGTGACGGTCCAGCCGCCTTCGAGCCAGCTTGGCGCTTTGACGGCGACGTTAGGCGCTCCGAAGATCGAGCGTGCAAGCTGCTGCAGTACAAGACTGACGCCCCAAGTGGCGAGCAGGCTGTCGAGCGGGCGGCCGTAGAGGAAACGGATCAGCGTTTTTTCCAGTATCCAACCGATCAGGCCCGCCGCGAGGAACGAGACGGCGAGCGAGACGGCAAAATAATAGCCGAATGCCGAGGCGGGCACATATTTTTGAAACGCCAGCTGGATCATGTAGGCCATATAGGCGCCGATCATCAGGAACTCGCCGTGCGCCATGTTGATCACATTCATCAGACCGAACGTAATGGCCAGCCCGAGTGCGATGAGCAGCAAAATCGAGCTGAGGGAAATGCCGTTAAACAACTGAAGCAGCAAAATGCTCATGGCAGGTTCGCCTCCTTGTTTGGGAGTCAAGCTGTAAAGGTGAGGTTGAAGGAAAGGGACCGCCCGAAGGCAGTCCCGCGTCCAGAAATACGTTCAGTTCTACGATGTGCAGCGTGATTATTTCTTGGTCACTTCCGCGCCCCAAGGATACGTGGTGAGGAACGGATCCGGCTTCACCGGCTGGCCCGAGTTCCAAACTTCTTTAAATTGGCCGTCGGCTTGCACCTGGCCGATCCGTACCGTTTTGAATACGTGCTGATTGTCGCCGTCAATTTTCACTTTGCCGCCCGGTGCGTTGAATTCGAGGCCCTTGGCAGCTTCTTTCACCTTGTCAACCTCGAAGGAACCGGCTTTCTTAACGGCCTCCGCCCACAGGTATACGCCGAAGTATCCGGCTTCGATCGGGTCGTCGGTTACGCGGTCCTGGCCATATTTCGCTTTGTAGGCTTCAACGAATTTTCGGTTCTCCGGCGTATCGGTCGTTTGGTAATAGTTCCATGCTGCGTAATGTCCTTCGAGCACGGAGGCGCCGATACCGCGGATTTCTTCTTCCGCCACGCTGACGGACAAGGTCGTCAGGTCGCTTGCGCTGATGCCGGCATCCTTCAATTGTTTGAAGAAGGCGACGTTGCTGTCTCCGTTCAACGTGTTGAAGACGATGTCCGGCTTTTCCTTCTTGATTTTGCTGATGATCGTGTTGTAGTCGGTATGGCCGAGCGGCGTGTATTCCTCGGCGATCAGGGTGCCGCCTTCGGCTTTCAGCTGCTCTTTAATAATCTTGTTTGCCGTGCGCGGGAAGACATAGTCGGAGCCGAGGAGGAAAAATGTTTTGCCTTTATTCTGCAAGAGCCATGTGACGGCCGGTACAATTTGTTGGTTCGTCGTAGCGCCGGTGTAGAAGATGTTCGGAGATGCTTCCAGACCTTCGTACTGGACCGGGTAGAAGAACAGGCCTTTGTTCTGTTCGACGACGGGGAGAACCGCTTTCCGGCTTGACGACGTCCACCCGCCGAAGATCACTGCTGCTTTGTCTTTTTGAAGCAGCTTTTTCGTCTTCTCTGCAAAAGTCGGCCAGTCAGACGCGCCGTCTTCAACGATCGGCTTGATTTGTTTGCCGAGCACACCGCCGGCTTTATTGATTTCCTCGATGGCGAGCAAAGTCGCATCTCGAACGGATACTTCGCTGATGGACATGGTGCCGGTCAACGAGTGCAGCACGCCGACGGGCACGGTGCCGGCGTCCCCGTCTTTCGGGGCTTCGGTCATGGTCGCTGTTGGGGTTTCGGAGCCCGAGGTGGCGGCCGGCGTTGTCTGGCTTGCGCATCCGGCAAGCAGCGCCGTCCATGCAAGCGCTCCTGCCATAAGTACGGTTAAGCTTTGTCTTTGTTTTTGTCTTTGTTTTTGGTTTCTCAATTCATCCACTCCCCTATTATTTGGAAATTGGTGATCACACGATTATCATAGTGACATCCGGAAATTATGTCAATATATATTACATACAAAAAAATAATCGACTAAATTCACTTTGTATCTGACCTGATACTGACGTTATCATTAGGACTTTCGGTTAAAATTAGAGATAACCTCCTTTTTCAGCTCATTTTATGTTATATTAAATGACATAAATTGTTTACAAACGTAATAAGCGCGAATATAATAAAACCTAATCTCATCCTCATTATTCGTGTTTTGGAGGTGCACCGATGTTTTTGACGGAAAGGGAGAAAGAAAAACTGCTCATCACGGTCGCTGCGGATTTGGCACGGCGGCGTCTGGAACGGGGCGTTAAGCTGAATTATCCCGAGAGCGTAGCTTTGATTACGTCCGAGCTGATGGAGGGGGCCCGGAGCGGTATGTCGGTGGCGGCCTTGATGCAGTTCGGAACAACGGTATTAAAGGCGGAACAAGTGATGGAGGGCGTGCCCGACATGATTCATGAAGTGCAGGTGGAGGCGACGTTCCCGGACGGAACGAAGCTGGTGACCGTGCACCAGCCGATCAAATTTTAAAGGCGTAATACGTTCATCGAAACGGAGGGGGAGATTCCAATGATACCTGGCGAATTTCGGGTTCGTGAGGGCAGCCTGGCGATCAATGCCGGGAAAGCGGAAGCTGTGATCACCGTCGTCAATATCGGCGACCGACCGATTCAGGTCGGCTCGCATTATCATTTTTTCGAAATAAACCGGGGGCTTCGCTTCGATCGGGAGAAAGCTTACGGCATGCGGTTGAACATTCCGGCCGGTACCGCCGTCCGTTTTGAACCGGGCGAAGAGAAGGAGATCGTGCTCGTCGAGCTAGGGGGCGAACGACTTTCGTTCGGTTTAAACGGATTGTCCGCCGGCAGCGTGCGCCGCGGAAAGCTGCCGGAACCGGTGCGCATCCGGTTGGCCGAATGGGAGGATGGCATCTAGATGGCGTCGATAGACCGTAAAGCGTATGCGCTCATGTTCGGACCGACTGTGGGGGATGCGATCCGACTCGCGGATACCGACCTGTGGGCGGAGATAGAGAAGGACTTCACTGTATACGGCGAAGAGTGTAAATTCGGCGGCGGCAAAGTGATTCGCGACGGGATGGGGCAATCAAGCCGGCACACCCGGGATCAAGGCGTACTCGATACGCTCATTACGAACGCGGTCGTGATCGATTACACCGGCATTTACAAAGCGGATATCGGCATAAAGGACGGCCTCATCGTCGGGATCGGCAAGGCGGGCAATCCCGACGTCATGGACGGCGTCGATCCGAATATGATTGTCGGCGCATCGACCGAGGTGATTGCGGGCGAAGGGAAAATCATTACCGCCGGCGGGATCGATACGCACATTCATTATATATGTCCGCAGCAGATCGAAACGGCGCTGGCTTCAGGGGTGACGACGATGATCGGCGGCGGCACCGGTCCCGCGGCGGGCACGAACGCGACCACTTGTACGCCGGGCGCTTGGCACATTCATCGGATGCTGGAAGCGGCGGAGGCGTTCCCGATGAATCTCGGCTTTACCGGCAAAGGGAACGCCTCGTTCCCCGAACCGCTGGCCGAACAGGTTGAAGCGGGAGCGATCGGATTGAAGCTTCATGAGGACTGGGGGACGACGCCTGCGGCGATTGACGCTTGCTTAGGCGTTGCCGACCGTTACGATGTACAGGTCGCCATTCATACGGATACGCTGAATGAGTCGGGCTTCGTGGAAGACACGATACGGGCGATCGGCGGCCGGACGATTCATACGTACCATACGGAAGGAGCGGGCGGCGGGCATGCGCCCGACATCATCCGGATCGCGTCGGAGCTGAACGTGCTGCCGTCCTCGACGAATCCGACCCGGCCCTATACCGTGAACACGGTAGAGGAGCACTTGGATATGCTGATGGTTTGCCATCATCTGGATAGCCGCATACCGGAAGACGTGGCCTTCGCCGACTCGCGCATCCGGCCGGAAACGATCGCCGCAGAGGACATTCTGCACGACCTGGGCGTGTTTAGCATGCTCAGCTCGGATTCGCAAGCGATGGGGCGCGTAGGCGAAGTGATCATCCGTACGTGGCAAACGGCGGATAAGATGAAAAAGCAGCGCGGTTACTTGCCTGCGCCGGAAGAGGATGCGGCGGTCACACAAGCCCACGATAATTTCCGGATCAAGCGGTATGTGGCCAAATATACGATCAACCCGGCCATCACCCACGGCATTTCGCATCTCGTCGGCTCGGTGGAGGTCGGCAAAGTGGCCGATCTCGTCGTTTGGTCGCCGGCCTTCTTCGGGGTGAAGCCCGACCTGGTCGTGAAAAGCGGCTTGATCGCCTACGCCCAGATGGGCGACCCGAACGCCTCCATTCCGACGCCGCAGCCGGTGTTCGGACGGCCGATGTTCGGCGCGTTCGGCATGGCGCTGAAGCACAGCATCACGTTCGTATCGCAAGCCGCTTTCGATGCCGGCGTACACAAGAAGCTCGGGCTTAACAAGCGGGTGGAGCCGGTCAAGGGCTGCCGGACTGTTAAGAAGAAGGATATGATTCATAATGATCAGACGCCTTCGATTGAGGTGGACCCGGAAACGTACGAAGTGAAGGTGGACGGGGCGTCGATCACGTGCGAACCGGCGAGCGTGCTGCCGATGGCGCAGCGTTACTTCTTATTTTAAGGAGGCTGTACAAGGATGAATTCGGGCGGAGGATATTCCTGGCTGGCCTACTCGCAGCTGCTCGATTCAGCGCTGCCGATCGGAGGCTTCTCCCATTCCTTCGGACTCGAAACGCTCGTTCAGGAAGGCCGGGTGATGACTCCGGGCCACCTGCGTGAATTTATTGAAGCGATGCTGTACTGTAGCTGGTCCGCTGTCGACGCGCTTGCCGTCAAGGCGGTTTACGAATGGTCGCCGGCGTCAAGGTGGGACGATTTGTGGAGCTTGGACCGGATGCAGCATATGCAGCGGCCGGCGCTGGAGACGAGGGAAGGCACGGTCAAAATGGGCCGCAGGCTGTTTCAGCTGGCGCGGTCGATGTACCCGGACCTTGAGTGGGAGCCGCTTGCCACCGCAATACGGGACGCCCGATGTCCCGGCACGCATCCGCTGATCCACGGCTGGATCGCGCGGCAGCTTGGCGTACCGCTGACTATGGCGGCGGAGGGGTACTTGTACCAATGCGCCCTCACGGCAGTGAACAGCGGCCTCCGGCTCATGTCGCTCGGCCAAACCGAAGGGCAAAAGCTGCTCGCCTCGCTGATGCCGGCGATCGCCGGGTCATGGAGGCAAGCGTCGATATTAGACCCGTTGGAGGATGGTTACAGCAGCGTGCCACTAATCGAGATTGCCATGATGCGTCATGAAGGTTTATATTCACGATTGTTTATGTCATAAAACATTATCGTAAATAGAATTTAATCCTATCAATAATGAAGGAGGAATGGTGCGAAATGTGTCAAGGAGGAGCTCATCACCACCAACAATGGGAGGCGCCGAATATTGAAGGAGACCGTCCGATGCGAATCGGCATCGGAGGCCCTGTAGGTTCCGGTAAAACGGCGCTTGTCGAAAGACTCGCCCGCAAGCTGAACGACAAATACAGCATTGCGGTCATTACCAACGATATTTATACGAAAGAGGATGCGCGTATTCTGATTCATTCGGGAGCACTGCCTCCGGAGCGTATTATCGGCGTAGAGACGGGCGGCTGCCCGCATACGGCGATCCGCGAAGACGCCTCGATGAACTTCGAAGCGATTGAGGAGCTTGAGCGCCGTTTCCAGGAGCTTGACATCATCTTTATCGAAAGCGGAGGCGATAATCTGGCGGCGGCGTTCAGTCCGGAATTGGTGGATCGCTTCATCTATATTATCGACGTGGCGCAGGGCGAGAAGATTCCGCGCAAGGGCGGTCCCGGCATTATGCGCTCCGACATGCTGATTATCAACAAAATCGACTTGGCTCCGCACGTCGGCGCGTCCCTGCAGGTCATGGAGGAGGATACGATCCGCATGCGCGGCGACAAGCCGTTCGTTTTCTCGAACTTGTTCAACGGTCAGGGACTCGACGATATCGTGGCATGGATCGAACACGAATACAGCCATGTCTAAAGTCAGCGGCACGATTTCCGCGGATATTGTCTGTGCGAACGGAAGCACGCAGCTTCGGCGGCACGCGCAGACGTATCCGTTGAAAATCGCCAAAACGTTCCCGTTCCCGGGCAACCAGCTCGGCATTTATGTTATGGACGCTTCACCGGGCATCATGGCCGGGGATTGCTACGAGCTGGAATGGCGAATCGGGGAAACCGCCGATGTGCTGATCACGAACCAGTCGTATACGAAGGTGCATCCGCCCCGTGACGGTGAGAACGCCGTAAGCGAACAGCGGCAGCGTCTGCACCTCGGCAAGGACGCTTACGTCGAATATATGCCGGAACCGCTCATGTTGTATCGGGACGCGACGCTGATCAGTGACACCGCGGTTGAGATGGAGCGGGGCTCGACCCTGATGCTTAGCGAGCTCACTTGCCCCGGCCGGACGCATCGCGGCGAACGTTTCCATTATGAGAAGCTTCGCAGCCGGTTCACCGTCGCCTATGACGGGGAAATGATTTACCAAGCGAAGCAGCAAATCGTCCCGAAGGAGGGGAGGGTCGGCGTTATTCCGCGATGGCACAGCTTTACGCATCTCGGCATGTTTTATTTGTTCTCGGAGCGGGCGGATGCGGCCGTTGTGGAGGAGCTGCGGCAGCATTTATCGGAATTCGCCGCCAAATTCCCCGAGCTGTATGTCGGCGTCAGTTTGACGTACCGCTACGGCTTGGCCGTCTTCGTCTTAGGTCGGCGCGTGTTCGAGCTGCAGCAGCTGCTGCATGCGGCCTGGCTGTTTGTGCGGCAGCGGCTGTTCGACCGTCAGGCATTTGTCATTCCGAAATGACTTTCTTCTATAAAAATAGATCAGGTCTAGAATGAATCGGGTAATCAGCCATAAGTGAATTTGGCAAGCGCCGCAGCCCGCGGTCGCTTGTTTTTTTTGCGCATTCGACAATATTTTGAACACCGTGCCCGGTTTGTTGTCAAACGACCCTTGGGTTGCTATTATAAAGGGGACATGTAAAAGCGTGGACAAATCGCAACAACGCTTGTTCGATTTTTCACACAAGGAGGTTCACAAATTGAAAGAGCAGGCAAGCCTGGAGCTTCATGTCGAAACGGCCGCAGCGGCAGAATCGACGGCAAGTGCACCGGTAAGTTGGAAAGACTTCTATCAACTGATCAAACCCGGTCTTATTTTCTCCAACTCACTTACAGCCTTGGGTGGATTTTGGGTAGCGTCCGGCTGGCAAATTGATTGGTTGAAGCTGATTTATATGCTGCTAGGAACCGCGCTCGTGATGGCATCGGGCACGGTATTGAATAACTACTTGGACCGCGATCTGGACGCGAAGATGGAGCGTACGAAGAAGCGCGCCTTGGCGAGCGGACGCATTTCCCCGCAGGTGGTGCTCGGGTATGGCATCGTGCTCGGCGTGGCCGGTTTGGCGGTGTTATGGTTTTTGGTCGGCAGTCCGTTATCGACGCTGCTTGGGCTGATCGGATTGTTCCTGTACGTGTGGGTGTATACCGCCTGGTTTAAACGGACTTCCGTATGGAGCACGTTCGTCGGCAGCTTCTCCGGCGCGGTGCCTCCGATCATCGGCTACTGCGCGGTGCAGCAGCAGTTTGACATGGGGGCGCTTATCCTATTCGGTATCTTGTTCCTGTGGCAGCCGCCGCACTTCTGGGCGCTCGGCATCCGCCGCATGGAGGAGTACCGTGCGGCAGGCTTTCCGCTGCTGCCGGTCGTTCAAGGCATTTACCCGACCAAGATGGCCATGATCCGTTACATTGTGCTGCTTGTGCCGGTTTCGCTGCTGCTGTACGTGTTCGACTATGTCGGTGAATTGTACTTTTACGCGGCGGTGCTGATGGGGCTGTACTGGGCATTCCTCAGCTTGAAAGGCTTTAAAGCCAAAGACGATATGCAATGGGCCAAAAAGATGTTTATCTTCTCCGTTAACTACTTGATGTTTTTATTCATCATCATGATGATCAGCACGACGTCGACGACGTTGCTGCCGTAATCATATACTTTCGAACGATCCCACGCCTCGCTTACGGGCTGGGATTGTTTTATGAAGAGAGGGGCTTACAGATGCCGAAAAATTCATTTAAGATTGTCGTGATTGTGCTGCTGCTCGGCTTGATCGGAACGTTCAGTTACATGCTGTTGAAAGGTCCGGAGGAGCAGACGATGGACGTCTTGCGCAAAGCGCCCGACTTCAAACTGCAAAATCTGGACGGCAAAGAGGTCACCTTAGCCGATACGGCGGGGAAAGCGAAGCTTGTATATTTCTTCTTCTCCACGTGTCCAGACGTATGCCCGCCGTCGACGTATACGCTGTCGAAAATTCAGGACATTCTTAAGGAGAAAGGCGTATTCGGCACGAAAACGGCATTACTGTCGATCACTTTCGATCCGACGAAAGATACGCCGGAACGGCTGAAAGAATTCGCCGACCGTTATCATCCGGATTATAACGGCTGGTATTTCCTGCGCGGTGAAGAGAAAGCGACTGTGGAACTGGCCGAGAAGTTCGGCGTTATGGTAGCCAAAGATCCGAAAGCAGATACCTGGACCCACAGCAACTTGTTCCTGCTCGTAGACGGCAAAGGCGATCTGCGAACGTACTATACGGCCGCTGACGAGAACTTGGACGTGGAGAAAGTGGCAGCTGATTTGATTAAAATCAGCAAAGAAAAATAGCTTGCTTCGGAGGCTCGCGCCAGCATGAACGTTTTTACGCATATTTTATTGAATAACGTTATTCCTTTAACGATTATGATTGTGCTGGGGATTTGGTTGTATCGAGCTTTCCGACTGGATATTAAGACATTGTCCAAGCTGAACTTTTATTTATTTTCTCCGGCTATCGTCTTCAAAATGTTATATGAATCGCAACTTTCGTTAGCGCTAATCGGGCAAACGCTGCTGTTTTTCTCTCTATTCTTCGCCGCCATGTACATGCTGATCGAAATCGTCATCCGCGTGCGGAGATATGAAGGCGGCATGGTACCGGCGATGCGGAACAGCGTCATCTTTTACAACAGCGCCAACTATGCGATTCCGCTCAACCAGCTCGTGTTTGTCGGCGATGCGTTCACGCTGTCGGTTCAAATCATTATCATGATGATGCAGAGTCTTATTCCGAACACGTACGGCATTTATTCGGTGAGCAGTGCGACCAATAAGAACGATAGCAAGGCGACGATGCGCACGATCCTGACGATGCCCGTCATCTATGTGATTCCGGTTGCCTTCCTGCTGCGCGGACTGGAGGTGCCGATTCCGGACCCGGTATATACGCCGATCAACTATATCTCGAACGCGTTCATCGCAACCGCCCTGCTCACGCTAGGCGTACAGCTGGGCAGCATGAAATGGAAGCTGAATTTCTCGGACGTCATGCTGTCCAATGTGCTTCGGCTGTGCATCGGTCCGGCGGTCGGATTTGCCATCGTCAAGCTGCTCGGCATCGACGGCGTCATGGCGCAAGCGCTTGTGCTTTCCTGTGCGGTGCCAACTTCGTTAAGCAGTGTGCTGCTTGCGGTAGAGTACGATAATGAACCGGAATTTTCGTCTCAGGTTGTTTTTTCTTCGACGATCTTCAGTATTTTTACCGTCACGCTTGTCATTTATTTAATGAAATTCATCGCATAAACGGACTTAAAACTTCTCAAAGGTCGGGAGCACGGGCGGATATAAGATATATTCCTCGAGCCCGGCCTTTTCTAACTGTTGAATTAAATATTCGTCCGGCGTACCTTCGACGCCTGCGTAGCCGCGGCGGGTATAAATTTGTTCGGCGTCCGGGAACGTATCCCGCAGGATACCTCTTATTTTCTTGCCGGAAGAGTCATTATCGGTGAATATATAGACGTCCCGGGTGCCGACCGATTTCTTTAGCTCTTCCAGGCGGTCGGTATTTAAAGAACCGAAGGTACACACGATCAGAATATCGTCCGTTAGCAGCCGTTTCAGACGGCTCTTGTCGTTTTTTCCTTCGACAATAATGGCAATCGGCATACTCGTTCCTCGCATTCCGTCTTATTTTATGTACGCTTTAGTTGTAGTATATCCCCTATTACTGTCCGATCCAACCTGTTCCTGTACATATTTCCCAGGAAATTGTCGAAGGCCCAGCGGGCGATGAGGCGGCAGGGAAGCGCATGACGACACGGGCCGTTTGGCTTTTATGAAGTTTGTCGATGCACAAATACGTGTTGTTAAACGATGAATAAATAACAGCCCCGGCCGCTTCCGTTATGGAAGCGCCGGGGCTGTTCGTACGTACAAGATCGATTCTTATTCGTTAATGAAGTTCGCCTTCACAAGCAGGCGCTTCAGCATGGCGGCCGACTGCGCACGGGTCGCATCCTGGCGAGCGCCGAGCGTATCGCTCGTCATGCCGTCGATGATCCCGGCGTAAATGGCGACGGCCAGTTCATGCTGCGCCCAGACGATGGTGCCGGAGTCCTTGAACTTCGCGAGCAGCGCCGCTTGTTCGGTCGGCGTTACATCCGGCTTCGCTTTCGCATAGGCCAGAGCGCGGACGACCATGGCGGCCAGTTCTTCGCGGTTAATCGTGGCATTCGGACGGAATGTGCCGTCTTCGTAGCCGTCGATCAGCTTCGCGGCTGCTGCGGTTCCGACGACGCCGGCGAACCAATCGCTTGCGGCCACGTCCTGGAACGATCCGGCGCTGCCGGACGGCTCAAGACCGAGCGCACGGACGACCAAAGCCGCAAATTCGGCGCGGGTGATACTGCGCTCCGGTTGGAAAGACGTATCGGTTACGCCGTCCACGACGAGCTTGTTTGCAAGCAGTTCCACGTAAGGCTGCGCCCAGTGCCCGCTGATGTCGGCGAAGCTCTTGTCGAGCTGAATGACGGCGTACAAGCTGCTGCCGTTACGCTTCAGCGTCGCCTGCTTATCTGTGAATAGCGTAGGAACGAAGCTCAGCTTCCCGGTGGCCGGGTTGTACAGAACTCCGGTCGCCCTGGAGAGATTCTTGCTTCCGCTTAACGGGAGCACACGGCTGAGGTAATGACTGCCGAAATCCGGAGCTGCGGTTTTGCCGTCTTTGCCGACGCCGACGATGTTGAAGTCGACCGGCTGGGCAAGCACCGAGCCGCCCAACTGCTTCGCTGCGGCGTCCACCGCGCTGCTGGTTGCCGTATCGGCCTTGGCAATCGTAATTTTCACCGTCAGCTCGCTGACGGTGACTGCAACCTTCGCGGCCAGGTCGCTTAGCTTCAAGACGTGCAGCGGAATGTTATACGTGCCGTTCGCATTCGTCACCTTCAACAGCTTGTCAGTATCGGAAGCGAAGCTCTCTAACGCTTTGGCCGGAATGGAGACGCTGTCTCCGCTCAAGTTCAGCGTAACGGTGTCGTACTTTTCGAACGAGCTCTTCAAGGTATCGGCATTGACGCTTCCGTCGGCGCCGACTTGAATCGATTCAGAGCCGGTGGAAGGAGAACCGCCTCCGCCTGCGCAGCAGCCACCGCCGCCTCCGGAGTTGCCCGGATCTGTCGTCAAGTATACGGATTGATAGACGGAATCCGCCACGTTAAAGCCGGTTCCTTTCGGTCCGTATACTTGGACGTAATCGAAGGTGCTTACGTTATTGAGGGTAAATCCATAGTTGTACACGCCGTCGTACACGGTGTATGTAGCGGTCGTAACGCCCAAGTAGTTTCCGCTCGGATCATAGAAATAAACGGACGGCGTTACGGAGGAGCTGTACACATCGGAATATACGGTTCCGGTGACCGTGCCGTTCTTATAAGTCAAATCCTTAAAACCAGTACCCGCGTAGGCCAAAACCGGCAATACAAACGATAACATCATCATAAGAACGGTAAAGTGTGCCGTCTTCTGTAGAACAGAAGGCTTCATTCGCAATTCACTCCTTTCTGCTTGATCTGGTAATCGAACGGGGTCTGTGCGATATTCATGATGAGATGGGTCGGACAAAACTAGTCACCTCCTTCGTTTAAGAAATTCCACCAGAAGAGTTCGGCACGAACATCCAATTTATGTCCGTACTGCCAAATCATGTTTCAGCTTCATCGGGTAGTCCTATGGAGATTACCCAAGCTTGTCTGGTCCGAAACACGGTGGTTTCTCCTTAACGGAGGCCATTTACATAAGGTTGCGGGATTTACCATAATTTGTACTTTTGGCCTATCCGTTTGCGACCATCTTCTCATGTGACAAAAAAAGCCGCCCGGAACCGGGCGAAAGACCGGTTCATGGACGGCGAGGCTTGCGGCCGCGGATTAAGATGTGCGGGACGGTGTCAGAATCGCCCGGAACGGAACCATCGATAAGGCGACCATCAGGAACGCGAATGCGATAAAATAAGGAGACATGATGTCGCGTACATGTCCCGAGACGATCGGGCCGATAAAGGCCCCTACCGAATACGATATCGATAAAAACGAGAACGTGCGTCCGTACCGGCTGGCACTTGTGACCCCGGCAAGAAAAGAAGCGATTGCGGGGAAAATAACGCCTTTCGCCATCCCGATCAGGAACAGCGAAACCGACATCGGAAGCGGCCAATGCACCGACATGCCGAAGAAAGTGAACGCGAGCGCCAAGCTCCCGAACGATACGCGCCAGACCGGCGATACCCGGTTTAAGAATAACAAGCTGAGCGTCACTAGCGATCCTAAGCTGACCAAGGAGAAAAATATGCCGGAGGTCATAATCGAGCTGTGCGTCTCTTTCATCAGCGGCAGCTCGAAGAACAGAATGCCCTGGGAGCAGGAGAGAGCCAGCGGGATGCAGAAAAACAGCCATGGAATCGTACCCGATCCGGCGGCGGTCTCAAGCTCTGAAGCGTCATTCGAAGACGCCGTATGGTGCGCGTCCGACGCTTTTGAGGGCTCCGCGAACGCGGCCATCCTGGGAGCCGGGCTTTCTTTGACGAAGATAGAGGCCAGTACGCCCGTGGTGATTAAGCCCCATCCCAAATAAACGAACGACTGTTCGAAGCCGAAGCGGGCCACCAAATAAGCGCCGGCCGCCGGGCTCATGACGGACGCCAGCGTATGCACCATTCCGTTGCCGGACATCAATTTGCCTTGGTGGACGCGGTCCTTGGCGATTTTCGCCAGCATGGATAAACAAGCCGGAGACAGAAAGGCCAGGACGAACCCGCTGAACGAGCGGATAATCAGAAGCTGCCACGGGTCGGTGACCCGGGATTGAATCAAGAGAAGCACTCCTGCTACAATCAGGCTGAAGAGAATAAATTTTTTGCTGCCGAAGCGATCGACGCCGTATCCGGCGATCAAGTTGCCCGGTAGATGCGTAATGGAATAGACGCCGAGAATGAGGCCGATGAACGAAGGGGCGGCGCCCAAGGACACGGCGAACGGCGACAAAATCGGATACTGCGCGTGCAGATCGAAAATCGCGACGAACATAAACAAATAAAGCCATATAGCGGTTTTCATCCTATCACCCCGAGGTTCTCTAATCCCGCAACGGTTACAGCGGGTACTGCCGATGTTCGTTGCCGGCTTATTCATACAAGCTCTTTATACGTTTACGCCGGGCTCGGCCAAGTTAGTACAACAGTTGGAAAACTCCTCAATAATTGAACGGGTTAACGATTAGCCCGATTAACGGTTTGCAACCCTAACAGAAAGGGGCGACGGCCAAATGGAAGGTTTCATGTGGGTGCTGCTGATCGCCGTGCTGGTCGTTTCGGCGCTTCGGTTGAAAAGAACGCGCAAGGGCACCGGGCACAAGGATCGTTCTGACGAGATCCGGCGAAAGCTCGCCGAGCTGCGAAAAAAAAGAGATGAAGAGTAGAGACCAGCTGTTGTATGATGGGGAAAGCGGCTAGTTTAGCCGCACATGGGATTGAAGGAGGGGGAGAGCGGATGGACTTTATCATGAATTTTTTACAGGACCGGTGGTACGTCATCGTGGGTGCGCTCGTCGTCCTGTTCATCGTCGTCAACCTGGTGAAGACGGTGATGAAATGGATTCTCGTGCTGGCTGTGTTAGCGGGGCTGTTCTACTACGGGGCGAATTATAAAGATCAACTGCTTGAATTCGGCACGACGGTGGGGGCGCAAGCGGCAGCGGAAGTGAAGGCCCAGTTGGCCCGAACGTTCAGCGAAGAAATCAAAGAGGCCAAGTACGCGGCGAATCCCGACGGATCGTTCACGGTTACGACGAAAAGCATCAAGCTCGAAGGCAAAGCCGGCGAGGGCGATGTGAAGGTGACGTTTATGAACCAGACCTTCACGGTCAAAATGGATGATGTTATCAAAGGCTTGATTGACCAAGCGAAAAAGAACGCGGGTTTGTAATGGAGGGAGCCGCGCTTGACATCAACCGGGCCGGGTAGGAAGGAGGAGGAGGTATGGGCGATACGGACTTGCTAAGGACGGCGATGTCGCTCAACGCCGTCACGCTGCTTATTGCTGCAGTATTTTTCTTTTCCGTCATACAAGGATTGTTTCGCGGCGCTTCCTCTTCGGCCAAGCATTTGGCGCTGATGGTGACGGAGGGCGCCGTTACACTTGTCAGCTTGTTCCTCGCGTGGATGCTGACGAACGGGATGTCGCCGAAAGTACAGGCTTGGCTCGTCGGCTTGAATATTACCATTCCGTCCGAGGAGCTCGGTTTTTGGGAGCAGTTCTATTATACCGTCGTGACGGGGCTGCGGGATTTCTCGCTGCTGCGGAACAGTGTGCTCTTCGTGGTCGGCTACGGTCTGATCAAACAGCTCGTCTACCGGCTGATCGATCCCGTTGTGGACGGCTGGCTGTCCGCTCGCGGCGACCGTTTGCCGCGATCCGGGGAAAACGGAGGCGCGCCGACGGTATTCAGCAGCCTGCTGGGCGGCGGTATCGGCGGGGTGACGGGGCTCGGCCGGGGCCTTGTCCTGGTTGCCGCTCTGTTCATTTTCACGACGCTGTTTCCGCAAACGCCTGTGGCGGGTTACATTCAAGCGTCCTCGTTATACCAGAAAGGCGCCAAGGAAGTCATTCAGCCGGTAACCGGCGATTTTCTGGCCAATCAGCTGCCTGTTTTTACCCGTGCGGTAGAGCAGGAGTTCAGCAACATTTTACAGCGCAAATACGAGGTGCTCGACGCCCGGATCGCGCCGGATATCGCGCAGGCGGCCCGGCAGGTGACAGCCAAGGCGAAAACCGACGAGGAGAAGGCGAAGCTGCTCTACCGCTGGGTCGGCACGCGGGTCTCGTACGACTGGGACAAAGTCAAGCTTTACGAGGAACAGCGCATCTGGAAGGAGCAGACGCCCGAGGATACATTCACTACGAGAAAAGGCGTCTGCATCGACTTCTCCAGGCTGTATGCCGTCATGGCCCGTTCCGTCGGGCTCGATGTGAAGGTTGTGACCGGACTCGGCTACGACGGCCGGGGCGGTTACGGACCGCATGCCTGGAACGAGGTATACTTGTCCGAGAAGAAAGCTTGGGTGCCACTCGATTCCACATGGGTCGCCAGCGGCGGCAATTGGTTCAATCCGCCGAACTTCAACGATACGCATATTAAGGAGGCGTAACGTCTCCGTTTCCTGGCCGAAGGATCGCGAACAGCGGTCTTCCGGCTTTTTTATGGTTTTTTTGGCCGGCGATCCATGGCAAGAAGCTTTTCTTCTCCGGTTCGGTTTGTGGTAAACTGGTAACAACGATCGATTGAAAAAAGGTGGTAAAGACGTGCTGAACAAACCGTTAACGGCCTATAAAGCCGTATTTTTTGATGTAGGCGATACGCTGCTGACAATACCGGCGGCGAGCGCGATCCTGCACCGGCACTTGGCTTCCCGTTCGCTGCATCGCGGGGAAGAGCAAGTCGGTGAACTTTTTACCGAGGCGTTTCGTCTATTGTATTATGGAAAGCCTTCGGACGCGTTCGAAGCTTGTTCGCCCGAATCCGACCGTTTGTTCTGGATGAAGGTGTACCACTATATTTTGCAGAAGCTCGGCGTGGAGGAAGAGAAATGGACGGAGGAGCAAATCCATGCCTGCTGTCATGAACTGTATGACCTGTTTACGTCGCCGGAACATTATGCGCTGTTCGAGGACGTCATCGAGACGATGGCGGAGCTGCAGCGAAGAGGGCTGCGCCTCGGCATCATTTCGAATTTTGCCCCGACGCTGAAGTCAATTTTGGCGGATAAAGGGATTTTGGATTTCTTCGAGCCGGTCATCGTCTCGACGGAAGTCGGGCTGGAGAAGCCGGACCCGGCGATTTTCCGGCTCGCGTTGGAGCGTGCGGGGCTTGAAGCCGCAGATGTGCTGTATGTCGGCGACCATGACCGGAACGATATTTGGGCGCCGGCGCAAGCGGGCATCGATGCGGTGAAGATCAAGCGTTACGACTACCATACGGGCGAAGGCATTCATTCGCTGCGACAATTGCTTGTGTCTTAACGAAAGGAGCAGCTTTACCTCATGAAAAAACCGATCGGCATGGAAGACCCGACGAAGCAGGAGGCCAGCAAGCGCCGGAATTTTACGCTTCGGATCAATGTGTTCTTTTTCTTTACGTTTTTCTTGTTCTCTGTCCTGATCGTGCGGCTGGCGATGCTCCAATTCGTCGAAGGCAAGGAACTGCTGGCAGAGAAGAACGATATCAACAATGCGAACACGCCGATTCCGCCGATCCGCGGCAATATTTTCGACCGGCAAAGCGCGCCGCTCGCCTCGACGACGTCGTCGCAATCGCTCTATTTCCGCGTCGAGCAGAAGCAGCCGAAGGAGGAAGTCGTCGCGCTGGCTAAGCGGCTGGCCGACATCTTTGCCACGCACGGCCGCCCGACCGCTGCCCCCTTATCGGCCGCCGACATCATCAAGGAGATGGACGTCGGTTACGACCTGGAGATGAAGGAGACGGAGACGAAGCCGAGCTACTTCTCGGTGCCGCGGCGGATCAAGGCGGATTTGACGCAGGCCGAGATGGCCTTCATCCTGGAGCACCGCGACGAGCTGAAATGGCTGGAAATCACCGAGGAGAGCATCCGCAGCTATGACCCGGTCAAGCCGGTGGCGGTGCAGCTGGTTGGCTATATGCGTCCGTTCTCCCAGGCGCGGGAGCCGAAGTACGGGATCGAATTCTATAAAGACAAAACCAATACCAAGGGTTACATGGATACCGAATATGTCGGCTATGACGGGATTGAGCTGATGTATCAGGAAGAGCTTCGCGGCAAGAACGGCGTCAAGTCGTACCCGGTCAACGCCGCCCACAAAATCATCGGTCAAGTCGAAATTACGAAGCCGCAGAAGGGCAACAATCTGTATTTGACGATCGATAAAAATGTGCAGAGCATCACGGAAACGGCCATCATGGATCACCTTGCTTATTTAAAAAGCCCGGCGGTTCGCAACGATCCGTATATCGGCAGAGGCAAGAACGCGGTGGCCGGGTATGCCGTCGCCATCGAGGTGGAAACCGGGAAGGTCGTTACGATGGCCAGCATGCCGGACTATAACCCGGGCGTATGGGCGGGCGGAATTCCGAAATCGGAGTACGACCGGATCCAGTCGTTCATCAATAACGGCACGATTACGACCGCTTACCCGGATTATCCGGCCGAGGAGATCAAGTATCATCCAACCTCCATCGTGTATATGGGTTCCGTCGTGAAGCCGCTCTCGGTGTTGATCGGATTGAAGGAAGGCTTGTTCGGGGTCAACACGATCTATCAAGACACAGGGACGTTCTATTACGGGAAAGACAACAACGCGAAGCTGTCCAACTCCGACACCCGGGCTTGGGGACCGATTAATGCGACGAAAGCGATCCAGTACTCGTCCAATACGTTCATGTCGGCGATGATCGGCAACGAGCTGTACGGCCGGAAACGGGAGAAGGCGGTCGATATTTGGGATTCGTATTTGGCGAAGTTCGGGCTCGGTGTATTGACCGGAAGCGGTCTGCCGAAGGAATCGCCGGGGATCAGCGAATACAAAACGAATACGAAAGAGTCGATCCAGCAGCGCATGGTGTTCGCTTCCTGGGGCCAGAACGAGAAGTACACGACGCTCCAGCTTGCGCAGTATGCGACGACATTGGCGACAAGGGGCGAAAGACTGAAGCCGCTGCTCGTCGATCGGATCGAGACTTACGACGGAGAACCGTTACAGCAGTTTAACGAGAAAGTGGTGCTCGACAAGACGGATTTCTCGAAGGAATATTGGGATGCTGTATTTAAAGGAATGAAAGAAGTGAAAGTGAACGGCTTCGACGACTTCCCGTACACCCTCGCCCGCAAAACGGGAACGTCGACGCAGAAGGTCGCCGGCAACAAAGACGTCGACAACGCGGTGTTTATCGCGTTCGCGCCATTGGAGAAGCCGAAGCTCGCCGTTGCGGTCGTCGTGCCGGAAGGCGGGTACGGCGCTTACGGCGCCGCTCCGATCGCGCGCAAAATTTTCGATGCGTACGATTACTATTACGGGCTCGACGGCGTTCCGAAGAAGTCGGCAGGCACGAACGGCGCCGCAGGCGCAGTGACGCCGACTCCGGCGCCATAGTTACATTTACCCATAGCGGAACTATGAAGCGTTATTCCCTCTTTTTAGCCGCCCAGTCGCGGTTGGAGTGGAAATAGCGAACCGTAGTTCCGCTATTTTTGTTGAGCCAGCGCCGACAGGACCGACAGACGAAATAGTAAATTAAAGTTCCGCTATTTACATAATTACAGGGGTTGGTCCGCGGGTATGCGGCAGGCTGGGTGATTTCATTAAAATAAATGTTGCACTAAGGAAACATTATTGTATATAATAAAAATATAGTCTGGTGGGAAAGAAAAGTTGTCGAGACCAACAAATGAGGTCTAAGACAACTTTAGGCACCATATAGATCAAGACATAATACCATGAAAAGAGTAGGAGTGAGTTACTTTGAAAACGGACCATACAATGCTTAACAGCAAGGGGCTGCCGTCTTCATTGAAGCGGTTCATCATGACGATCATCTTTCTGGGGATCGCGGCCATGGCCGCAGCATGCGGAAACACGGCAAGTCCGACAAATTCGGCGGGCAACGAAGTCATCAAAGTGACGGCGACGATTGGCATGATCAGCGATATCGTGAAGCAGGTCGGCGGCGAGCACGTAGAGGTGACCGGATTGATGAAACCCGGCGTCGATCCTCACTTGTACAAAGCGTCCCAAGGCGACATTCGCAAGCTGGAGGACGCCCAGATCATTTTCTACAACGGGTTGCATCTGGAAGGCAAAATGACGGAAATCTTCGAGAACATGGAGAAGCAAAAAACGACGGTAGCTGTGACCAAAAACATTCCGGAATCAAGTTTGCACCTGGTGGACGACGGCTCCGGCTCGCATGACCCGCACGTTTGGTTCGACGTCAAGCTGTGGATCAGCGCAACTGAGACGGTGCAAACCGAGCTGGCGAAGTTCGACCCGGCGCATGCGGATGACTATAAGAAAAATGCGGACGCTTATATCGCCCAGTTAAAGGAGCTCGATGAGTACGCAGCGAAGCAAATCGCTTCCATCCCGGAAGGACAGCGGGTGCTCGTGACGGCGCATGACGCCTTCGGCTATTTCGGCAAAGCATACGGAATTAAAGTGATGGGCTTGCAGGGCATCAGCACCGCGTCCGAATACGGCTCCAAGGATGTCAGCGACCTGCGCGATTTCCTCGTGACGAATAAGATCAAAGCGGTGTTCGTCGAATCGAGCGTGCCGAAGAAATCGATCGAGGCGGTCATTCAGGGCGCGGCGAAGCAAGGGCATGACGTGAAGATCGGCGGGGAGCTGTTCTCCGACGCGATGGGTGAGGAAGGAACGCCGGAAGGCACGTACCTCGGCATGGTGCGGCACAATGTGGATACCATCGTTAAGGCGTTGAAATAATCTTTGGGCTGCTTGGTTAAAGATGAAGCAGGAATTGGGAGAAGGAGTGAGATTCCATGGTTAAACAAGAGATTGTATCCCCCTTATCGGTGCAAGGGCTGACCGTTGCCTATCAGAAGAAGCCGGTGCTGCGAGACGTCACGTTCACGGTGCCCGAAGGCAAGCTCATCGGCATTATCGGGCCGAACGGCGCGGGCAAATCGACCTTGATCAAGGCTGCGCTGGGCTTGATTCCGCGTGTGACAGGCGAGGTGACGATTTTCGGCAAGCCGTATGAGCAGCAGCGCAAGGCTATCGGGTATGTGCCTCAACGGGAGTCGGTAGACTGGGACTTCCCGACGAGCGCGCTCGACGTTGTCATGATGGGCCGTTACGGCCATCTGGGCTGGTTCAAGCGGCCGGGCGCCAGAGAACGGGAGATGGCGATGGATTGTCTGGAGAAGGTCGGCATGGCCGATTTCGCCGGCCGTCAAATCAGTCAGCTGTCGGGCGGACAGCAGCAGCGCATCTTCCTTGCCCGGGCGCTTGCACAGGATGCGCGGCTGTATTTCATGGATGAACCGTTCGTCGGGGTCGATGCGGCGACGGAGAAAGCGATCATTACACTGTTGAACGAGTTGAAAAAGCAGGGCAAAACAGTGCTGGTCGTTCACCACGACCTGGCAACGGTGAAGGAATATTTCGACTGGATTATGCTGCTTAACGTCGAGCTCATGGGCATCGGGCCGACGGATGATTGGTTTACGAAAGACAACTTACAAAAGACGTACGGCGGACGACTCGCGCTGCTTCACAGCGATGAAGACGCCGTGATCGTCAGCTCGAGGTGATCGCGATGTTCGCGTATTTATTCGATATGCTGCGCGATCCGAACGCGCAGTGGATTCTGCTCGGCAGCATGCTGCTCGGCTTGAGCAGCGGAGTGCTCGGCAGCTTCGCCTACTTGCGCAAGCAAAGCCTGATGGGCGACGCGCTGGCGCACGCCGCACTGCCGGGCGTCTGCATCGCCTTCATGCTGACCGGCTCGAAGTCCATCTTCTTCTTCCTGATCGGCGCCGCGGCGGCAGGGCTCATCGCGACGTTCGGGATCGGTTACGTGACGAGGCATTCCCGGATTAAACAGGATTCGGCGCTGGGCATCGTGCTGTCGGTATTTTTTGGCGTCGGGATCGTGCTCTTAACGAAAATTCAACACGGCGGGAGCGGCAATCAGAGCGGGCTCGACAAGTTTTTGTTCGGGCAGGCGGCTTCGATGGTGCTCTCCGATGTTATTACGATGGCGGTAGTCGCCTTAATCCTCGTCATCCTATGCGGGCTGCTCTTCAAAGAATTCAAGCTGCTCAGCTTCGACCCGGGGTTTGCCAAAGGGATCGGTTTGCCGGTCGCGGCGCTCGACCAGTTTATGATGTTCCTGATCGTCGTCGCCGTCGTTGTCGGCATTCAAGCGGTCGGCGTCGTGCTCATGTCGGCGCTGTTGATCACTCCGGCCGTCTCGGCCCGCTACTGGACCGAGAAGCTCGGCGTGATGGTCGTCCTGTCCGGCATCTTCGGCGCAATCAGCGGCTTTGTCGGCACGCTCGTCAGCGGCCTCGGCAGCAACCTGCCGACCGGTCCGCTCAGCGTGCTCGCGGCCACGGCGCTCTTCATCGTTTCCGTGCTGTTCGCGCCTAAGAGAGGGCTCGCGGCCAAGGTGCTGGAACGGCTGGCGGTGAAGCGCACCGTTCTGCGCGACATGCAGCGCCAAGTGCAAGTTCAGAGTGTACGGCAGCCGGCGCACGGCACAGGGGAGGAGGGGGGACTATGAACGACTTCTGGATTATACTGACAGCCTCGCTCGTTGCTTGTTCGTGCAGTCTGCTCGGCTGTTTTCTCGTCCTGCGGCGGATGGCGATGATCGGCGACGCGATCAGCCACTCCGTGCTGCCGGGGATCGTCATCGCCTTCTTAATCAGCGGCTCGCGCGACTCCTTCTTCATGATGCTGGGCGCTTCGGTGATCGGTCTGCTGACCGTTTTCCTGATTCAATGGTTCAACCAGAGCGGCGTCCAGTCCGATGCGTCCATCGGCGTCGTATTCACAGCGTTGTTCGCTTTGGGGGTTCTGCTCGTCAGCGTGTTCACCCGCCAAGTTGACCTGGACCTTGACTGCGTCTTGTACGGGGAGATCATTCAAGTGCCGTGGGAGACCATTCAGGCGTTCGGTATCGATATCGGACCGAAGGCGGTCTGGGCGCTCGGCCTCGTGCTGACGGTCAGCTTGCTCGTGATCGGATTGTTCTATAAGCAATTTAAAATTTGCGCGTTCGACCCGGCCATGGCGGCAGCGGTAGGCATTCCCGTCGCGCTGTTCCACTACTTGCTGATGGGGCTGGTCTCCGTTACGACGGTTGCCTCGTTCGAGAGCGTCGGGGCGATCCTCGTCGTCGGCATGCTGGTCGTCCCGGCGGCGACGGCGTACCTGTTGACTGAGAAACTCAGCCTCATGATCGTGTACAGCATGATCGTCGGCGTGCTTAGCGCGGTGCTCGGCTACGGGATGGCAACGCTGCTCGACGCTTCGATCGCGGGCTGCATGATTACGGTTGCCGGCGTCTTGTTCGTCGCGGCGTTCCTGCTGTCCCCGTCGCACGGTATCGTCTGGCGCAAGCTGAAACAGCGCACCCAGTCGAAACGGCTTGCCGCGTAAGCGAAGCGCAGACGGCAAAGAAAAAGCATCCTGAACCGGACCTTGGAAGGAAGGCGTACACCCGCCGCCCAAGGTTCGGATCGGATGTTTTTTTTGTGGGCGCATCGGAGGGCCCGAAGCTGCCGCCAGGGGACAACCGATTTCCAGATAACCGCGAAACTATGCTATACTGTTATATCGGACATTTTTTTCGCGGATTGTGATACGCGGTAAGAGGAGGACTTTAGACGAATGTGCGGAATTACCGGCGTTATGTATTTTGAAGACCGTGAGCCGTCTCCCGAATTATTGAAGAGCATGACGGATTGCATCGTGCATCGGGGACCGGACGATATTGGATTTTGGAGCGATAACCGGATCGGATTGGGCTTTCGCCGCTTGTCGATCATCGATTTGAAGGAAGGGCATCAACCGCTCGCCAACGAAGACGATACCGTTTGGATCGCATTTAACGGCGAGATTTATAATTATAAGTATTTGCGGGATTCGCTGCAGAGCAAGGGGCATCAGTTCAAGACGCATACGGATACGGAAGTCATCGTCCATCTTTATGAGGAATACGGCGAAGCCTGCGTGGAGAAGCTGCGCGGGATGTTCGGTTTTGTCATTTGGGACCGGCGTAAAAGGCTGCTGTTCGGGGCGCGCGACCATTTCGGCATCAAACCGTTTTATTACTATCACGACGGCTCGCGGTTTTTGTTCGGCTCGGAAATCAAGAGCTTGCTGGCTGCCGGCGTGGAGCGTTCGATTCATCGCGAGAGCCTGCTGAACTACTTGACGTTCCAATATGTGCCGGAGCCGGATACGATGTTTGACGGCATCCGCAAGCTGCCGCCGGGCCACACCGTAACGGTGACCTACGACGGGCAAATGTCGATCCGCCAGTACTGGGATCCGATGCTCGCGCCGGAGGAACGCTCGTTCGAGGACTGTGTGGAGCAAATCCGCTCGACGCTTCAGGATTCGGTCATCCATCATATGCAGAGCGACGTGGAGCGGGGCTGTTTCTTGTCCAGCGGCATCGATTCGACGGCCATCGCGACGCTGATGCGTTCGATCGAGCCGATCCGCACGTTCTCCGTCGGTTTTGAGGGTGCCAACAACGAAACGGTGATCGCCCGTCAGACGGCGAATGCGATCGATACGGAGCATTACGATAAAATCATTACGGAAGCCGATTATTTCGCGACACTGCCCAAAGCGGTGTGGCATCAGGACGAGCCGGTTGCCGATCCTTCGGCGATTGCGCTGTATCACGTGGCTCAGCTTGCGCGCGAGCATGTGACCGTCGTGCTGTCGGGTGAAGGCGCTGACGAGCTGTTCGGCGGTTACCGGATCTATAACGAGCCGAACTCGCTGGCCCCGATCGAACGGCTGCCGCATGGCGTGAAACGGATGCTGCACGCGTTGGCGCGGGTGCTGCCGGAGGGCTTCAAGGGCCGCAACTACTTGCTGCGCGGGACAACGCCGCTCGAGCAGCGTTTCCTCGGCAACGCGAAAATTTTCACCGAGGAGATGAAGGCCGACATCGTTCGCACCGATCGCGAGCTGCTGCGCTCTTACCGCAATCCGCTTGAGGTAGCGAAAGTATTTTATGACAGAAGCAAGCATCTTGATCCGGTGTCGCGGATGCAGTACATCGACATGAACCTGTGGCTGCCGGGCGATATTCTGATGAAGGCGGACAAAATGACGATGGCCCACTCGCTCGAGCTGCGCGTACCGTTCCTGGACGTGGAGCTGTATGAGGTGGCGCGCCGTATACCCGCCAAGTACCGGATTGCGCAGGGGACGACGAAATACGTGTTCCGTAAGGCGATGGAGGGGATCATCCCCGACTTTATTTTGAACCGGCCGAAGCTCGGGTTTCCGGTGCCGATGCGCGATTGGATGAAGGGTCCGCGGGGGCAGCAAATCGTGGAGCAGATCGAGGGCAGCGGCATTGAAGAGTACATTCGTCTGGACACCGTGCGTTCCATGCTGAACGCGCACCGCAGCGGACAAGGGGACTACGCCCGCCGCATTTGGACGATCTACATGTTCGCGCTTTGGCATACGACATATATAAACGAACAGAAGCAGCCTTCGCTCGCTTATGCGCTGTAAGGAAGGACGATCTGGGATAAAGGAGAGGTACGAATGAGTCGATACCGGATGATTGCACTCGACATGGACGGCACCATGCTGACGGAGGAGAAGACGATTTCAGCCGAAACCCGCGCGGCCATACTCGCGGCCGAAGATGCGGGAATCAAGGTGGTGTTCGCGACCGGACGCGGGATCCAGAATGCGCTGCCGTACGCGGTGGAGCTCGGCTTGACCTCTCCGCTCGTCACCGTCAACGGAGGCGAGGTCTGGAAGGCGCCGGGCGAGCTGCTCGAGCGGCACCCGATGCAGGCGGATGAAGTGCGCCGCATGCACCAGCTGGCGATTCAGTACGATCCCTGGTACTGGGCGTACAGCGTCGGCGATGTGTTTAATAAGGAGACGTGGGACGGGGTCGGCGATATCGATGCGCGGACGTGGCTGAAGTTCGGCTATTATACGGAGAATCTCGAGGTGCTGGGTACGATCCGGCAGCAGCTGGAATCGTGGGACCTGTTCGAGATCACCAATTCGCACCCGTGCAATATCGAGATGAACCCGAAGGGCGTCAATAAAGCGAGCGGCCTGCGCCGGTTGTGCGAGCTTTACGGCTTCGACATGTCGCAGGTGATTGCGATGGGCGACAGCTTGAACGACGTGTCGATGATCCGCGAAGCGGGTCTTGGCGTCGCTATGGGCAATGCGCAGGACGAAGTGAAGAAGCTCGCCGACACCGTCACGCTTACGAACGAGGAGCACGGAGTCGCACGCATCATCCGCGAATATGCATTGGGCGGTAACGCCGGCATTTAAGCGGGCGTCGCCGGGCTTTACAAGAAAGCGTAGCGAAAGGAGTGAGGCTGCATGGTGCTGGCAGCTTGGTCGATTATCGTCCTCTTGTTCGTCATCGGCATGGCCGGCGCGGTGTACCCGATACTGCCGGGGGCGCTGGCCATCTACGGAGCGTTCTTCGTATACGGGTTTATGCTCGGCTTCGAACCGTTCGGCTTCTGGTTCTGGCTGATCCAGACGTCCATCGTGGCCGTGCTCATGATTGCCGATTATCTCGTGAACGCGCTTGGCGTCAAGAAGTTCGGCGGCAACCGCGCCTCTGTGATCGGCAGCACGATCGGCCTGATTGCAGGACCGTTCGTCATTCCGGGAGTCGGGCTCATTGTAGGACCGTTTCTCGGGGCCGTCCTCGGCGAGCTGATCGTCGGCACCCCTTGGAAGCAGGCGCTGCGTGCCGGAGTCGGGGCGTTGGTCGGCTTTTTCTCCAGCCTGGTAGTCAAATTCGGCTTTCAGCTGCTGATGATCGCACTGTTCGTCGTTTGGGTCGTGCGCTATGCGTAAGTACGGCCAGAACCGGGGCCATAGCGCCGTTGTTCACCGTCGTTCCGTTATTGAAATAAGGCACTTTGGAAGAAGACCGCCGGAGCTTGGTTCGGGCGGTTTTTCTTCGGTTGATAAGGGAGAAGGGAAACGCCTGTGTCTAAAGTCGGAAAAGATTCGCTAGTCAAAGGTACGCTTATATTAACGTTAGCCGCATTGGTGGCGCGGGCGCTCGGCGTCGTGCAGCGCATTCCGCTCGTTTACCTGCTCGGCGATATCGGCATGGCGGCATACGGAATCGCCTTCAATTTGTACTCCGTGCTGCTCGTTGTGGCAACGGCCGGTATTCCGAGCGCGCTGAGCAAAATGATCTCCGAGCGCACCTCGCTCGGACGCCACGAGGAGGCCAACCGGATTTACAAGGCGGCCTTGCTGTTCGCCCTGGCGGCGGGCGTCGTGATGACCGTACTGATGTATGCCGCCGCGCCTTACTTCGCGGAAAGCATCGTCAACCCGCAGGCGGCGCTGCCGATTCGCGCGATTGCGCCGGCGCTGCTGCTGTTCCCGCTGATTGCCATCATGCGCGGTTATTTTCAAGGCCGCCGGATGATGATGCCGAACGGCATTTCGCAAATTATCGAACAAATATTCCGCGTCGCCACCTCGGTGGCGCTGGCGTATTTGCTGCTCGGCCACAGCCTGGACGCCGCAGTCGCCGGCGCTTCGTTCGGCGGCGTGATGGGCAGTATCGCGGCGGCGGCCGTGATGCTGTATTACGCGCTCCGGCTGAAGCGCAGCGACCGCAGCGAGCGAATGGCCGCTGTGCCGGCTGCTCAGGCGGCAGCGGAATCGGGCGCGAACGCGGCGGTGGCCGCCTCGGCCTCAGCGCCGCTTGCGTTCCACGCGATCTACGGCCAGCTGTTCAAGCTGTCGGTACCGATCGTCATCTTCTCGATGACGGTGACGCTCATCTATACGATCGATTCTTCGATCGTGACGCTGCTGTTGAAGGACCGGTTCGGGGAGGAGCCGGCCCGTGAAATACTCGGGATCTTAACCGGGCGGGCCCAGTCGCTTGCCGGCATCCCGATCATTCTGGCCGTCGCGCTCAGCCAATCGATCGTCCCGATCATCTCGGCGGCTTATTCGCAGAAGGACATGAAGCAGGTGTCCGAGCAGACGGCCAAGGTGCTGCAGCTTTCGCTGCTCTCCGGCCTGCCGATGGTGCTGCTGATCGCGCTTGCCGCCCGCCCGCTGAACGGCTTCATATTCGGCAATGTGACGGGATCGGAGATCGTGGAGACGTATGCCGGTCCGGTCATTGCCATGCTGACGGTAACCGCCATCTTCCAAATTGTCATGCAGACGTCCGGCGCGGTACTGATGGGCATGGGGCGGATGAGGACGCTTGTGCTCGCGGTGATCGTCGGCATCGCCGCCAAACTCGCCGTCAGCTTTGCGCTTGCGCCGCTTTTCGGCATCTACGGCATTATCGCGGCGACGGCGCTTTGCTTTATCATCATGACGGCGATCATTGTCCGCGTGCTTCGCCAGAACGTGAGCTTCCGCATCTTCGGCGGAAAGCGCTGGATCGGGCTGATCGGCTCAACGGCGCTAATCGCAGTCATCGGCATCCTGCTCGATCAAGCGTGCCGCCTCTACGTGACACCGTTCGCCTCGGTTCGGCTCAACGATATGGTGCAGTCGATCGTTATCTGCGCGATCGTCGGCGCAGCCTATCCGCTGCTGCTGTTTGCGACGCGCGTCCTGAGGCTGCAAGATTTGCAGCAGGCGCCAGGTCCGCTGCGCAAGCTGGCGGGTCCGCTGCTGTCGCGGTTAGACCGGTCGAAGAAGCGGCAAGGCGGCTCGTAAAGCCTGAGTAAAACCTGAGCAAAACCTGAGCAAAACCTGAGTAAAACCGCTTAGCTAGAACGGCATATACCCCAATCCACGCCTGCTCGAAAGAGGGTGAAGGATTGGGGTATTGGTGTTGGGCGAACGGTGCCCAGCCTGTGCGCCGCTTCTCAAACAAGCAAGTCCCCTGCGAGCACGGTCATCTCGATCTTCTTCAACCCGAAGCCGTTTGCCTGCGTCATCTCGAACGAGAACGGCGCCGGGATGCTGCTTAAATAACCGAGCACGGCGATATCCGTGAACCAGTCTCCGGGCTCCGTGGGGGCGATCGGCCGGTCCGGCCACGCCTCCGCGAGACCCGGACTGTACAGGGGCGCGGCTCCTGGCTTTAGCCGCAGGCCGTCCAGCTTCTCCTGCAGCTGTCCGCGCTTCACCGGCGGACCGTGCCGCACCGACGCGAACAGCTGCGGCCAATAATCCGCGCGCGACCCTGTGTGCCGCCGCTCGCAGGCAAAGCGCACGGCCCCCTCGTGCACGGCCGGAATGCCGAACAAGATCGCGTACAGCGATTTGCCCACCTCGATACGCTCCCGCAAGCTGCTGAAGCTTTCCAGGATCAGGCCGGCCAACCGGCAATCGGCTGCATACCGGTACGGGAACACAACCTGGTTCAGCTGCAGCAGCGACTGTGCCTGGAAGAAGAACGTATCGACCACTTGCTGCAGGAACGAAGCGTTGCGCACGACCCGCTCCTCGATATGCTGCTGCTCGTTGATAATGAGTCCGACCGTCAAGAGAGCGGACTCCCGCCGTTCCCAGAAATGCTCCCACAACGGGCGCATGAAGCGCGATACCCCGAAGGCGGGGAGCAGGTGAAACAGCGGCCTGCGATGCCTTAGGCTGGCCTCATATAGCAGCAGCTGCGGATAAGCGTCGCGAAAAATAAGCGCGTTCGCCCGTTCCAGGAATCGGAACACCCACTCCCGCTGATCTTCGCTTAACAGGTAGGGGAGAAACTCGCCGCGAAGATCGGTCATGCTCCAGCCTCCGTTGCGCGACACCATATGCGCGAGGAATGCCCAGTGCAGCTCCGGGTGCTCGCGGTACATCCTCAGGTAGGCGGTCGTCCGCGTCAAGTTGTTCCGGTTATGCGCATCGCGCTCCGCGGCCAGGCGCGCCGTCAGCTGCCGCTCCCACGGGCTGACGGCGGCTTCGTCCCAGGCCTCGGCCGAGGCGGCCCCGTCCTTGCCCGCAAGCGACAGCTTCCAGGCATAGCGCCGCTTCAAAGCGTCGAGCGAAGGCCGGTTCAGCTCGATCCGGTGGGCGGCCGCGAGCAGCGGCTCCTCGTGCTGCACGCTGTGCGCCTTGCCTTTGAACCAATGCCAAAGCTCATGAGGCAGATCGGCCAGCTTATGCAGCAGATCGGTTCCGCTCCAGCGGTATTTATCACGATTCATCCCGTTCCTCCTTTCCTGTCGATGGGAAATTGTTACAATTTGTATATTTTCGCAGGCGAGTGCAACGTTTCCAAATAAAAAGCGTATAAAATGTAGCACGGCCCCGAACTTATTTACATATTTCAGGAGGTAAGAATGAAGAAGAAACATTGGAGCGCCAAACTAAGTCTCATGCTGATCGCCCTTGTGATCGTACTGGCCGGTTGTCAACCGGTAGGCTCGGTCGACGTCAGCAAAGTCATGTCCAACCTGTTTACCGTTAAATCTTCGGAAGGCGCATCAAGTGTAACCTTGGAGCTGACAGCGGATCCCGCCGCATCCATAACGCCGGAAGAGAAGCGCGCGATCGAGCTGTTGAACGGCTTCAAGGTAGAAGTTACCGAGATGAAGCAGCAAAGCCCGACCGAGCTTTCCGCGAAAGGCTCGCTCGCTTACGCGAACGTGAAAATTCCGTTTCACCTGGTCTTATCCGACATGATCTATACGATTCAAATCGAAGGCGCGAAGAAGCCGATCGTCATTGGCAACAGCGCCGCAATAGGCGCAGGTTCCGCTCTTCCGACGACGCCGGAACTGCAGAAGCAGATCGAGCAGCTCGGTCAGAAGGCCGTAGAGGCGATGCCGAAGTTCAGCTCGTTCTTCACGAGCAACTTCCCGAACCCGAAGACGATCTCCGCGGAGGCAGCGAACGTAACCGTGAACGGAGAAGCGCTGCAGCTGCAGAAGCTTCACGTTGAGTTGAAGGGCAGCGAGCTGGTCGGGCTGATCAAGGGTTTCCTGACCAATGTTCTGAAAGATGAGGAAGGCCTTAAGCAATTTATCGCCGCGCTGTATGATGTATATGCGCCGTTCTTGAAGGAAATGGTCAAAGCCGGCAGTGCGAACGCCGAAGGCGACACAGGCGCGCTCGATTCGATCATGCCTTTCCTGGAGAATAAAACATTAGCTGTCGAATTCATCTATACGTTCCTGAAAAGCAATTTGGAACAAGTCGTAGCGAGCTTTGATCAATCGCTGAACAGCTTGCCTAAGAACGAAGACGGCATGTCGATACAGGACTTGCTGAACGACAACCAATCGTTGACGATGGATCTGTATGTAGACGCGGAGAACGTAACCCGCAAGTCGACAAGCGTATTGCTGCTCACGCTGCCGGATTCGGCCAAGCATGGACTCAAGTCGATTAAAGTGACCTCCAGCGGCGAAGTATGGAACGTCAACAAACCGGTGACGATCGATCCTATCGATACAACCGGCGGAGTCGTGGAGTGGATGAACAAATCCGGACGCCTGACCTCGAGCAAGCTCGTCGCCTCGCTCGATCCGAAGTCGGACCTCTACAAGCTGTTGAAGGACGAACTGAACATCACGAAGAAAGAAGTAAATCTGACCGTCTCTTCCGAAGACAGCATCATTCCAGGCCTGACGCCGTTCAACGATCAAGGGACCGTGATGGTTCCGGCGCGCTTCGTCGCCGAGCAGCTCGACGCCGACGTCGAATGGGATGCGGCCAAGCAGCAAGTCACGATCACTGACCCGCTTAGCGGCAACGTAACCGTTCTGACGATCAACAGCACGCAGGCAAGCGTGAACGGACAGTTGCAAACGCTGGAGAAAGCCGCAGTTATCGTCGACGGCTCAACGTACATTCCGGTGCGTTTCGTTGCGGAGAGCATGAACGCTAAGGTTGGCTGGACGCAAGAAACGCAAACGGTCGGCATCGTCCGCGAATAACGAGCTTTACCCGTTACATTTTCCCAATATGGGGACCAACATGCATAAGCCCCCGAACGTTGTCCGCCAAGGATCGTTCGGGGGCTTTGCCGCATGCGCGGGGGCAAGCGCTTTATTCGGTTGTCGGGTTGTCGTCTGCGCTGGAGGCCGGCTCTTTCGGAGCTGAGGCGGGCGGGCGCGGCGATAGGTGTCTTCCGGCTCGGGAAGCCGCGTCCCGCAGCAAATATTCGATGTGGCTGTTTACGCTGCGGAATTCGTCCGCGGCCCATCGCTCAAGCACCTCGTATAACTTCGGATCCAGCCGCAGAGGGAAATTTTTCTTCGCGGCCATAACGGACTGCGCCTTCTAGTACAAGCTTCCCGTATTGATGACGGGATTGGCGGAACGATCGGATACGATGGCGACGAGCAGGTTGTTGATCATCGCGGCTTTGCGTTCCTCGTCGAGCTCGATGACGCCCTCTCGCTGAAGCTGGGAGATAGCGAGCTGCACCATGCCGACCGCGCCTTCCACAATCTTCGAGCGGGCGGCGATAATAGCGGCCGCTTGCTGGCGCTGCAGCATCGCGCTGGCGATTTCGGTAGAGTACGCCAGATGCGTCAGACGCGCCTCCATCACTTCCACGCCGGCAACGGACAGCCGTTCCTGCAGCTCGCGGGCCAGTTCCGCAGCGACTTCGTCGGAATTGCCCCGCAGCGAGTAGCCGCCGTCTTCGAACGTGTCGTACGGATATTTGTTAGCCACGTGACGGAGCGCCGTCTCGCTTTGAATTTCCACGAACTGCTCATAATTGTCGACGTCGAATGACGCTTTCGCCGAATCGACGACGCGGAAGACGACGACGGCGGCGATTTCGATCGGGTTGCCTTCGATATCGTTGACTTTCAGCTTGGCGCTGTTGAAGTTGCGAACCCGCAAGGACACTTTCTTCCGAACGGAGAACGGGATGGTCATCCAGATGCCGCTTCGGCGAATCGTACCGGAGTAGCTGCCGAAGAAGGTGACGACCATCGCTTGATTCGGCTGGACGATCGTCAAGGACGAAAGCAGCGCGATGGAGAACAGAGCAAGCACAATGGCGAGAGCCGGCCATTCTTTATCGATGAGCAGCAGCGTGCCGATCACATCGACGGCAACGAGCCCAAGCAAACCGACGAATCCGTTAATCACCCAAGGTTTTTTTTCCTGCATGAACAAACACTCCTTTTCGTCATTCATTTAAATATTGTTTTGATACTGTAATGATATCACTTTTAGGAATTAATGTAAATTCCTAAATAATGGATACTCTTTTCTCGTCCAGAAAGGCACCCCGGCTCATTGACAGACGCCTTGTCGAATGCTATAAGTGGGGTAAGTTCCATTTCTGATATTAAGAATAGGCGGTGTTTCCTATGGAGAAAGTGACGACTGAACAGCGATTTCAAGAAATCATCGGCGGTTCCAAACCGACCGTTGCCGTTTTTAAAGCCACATGGTGCAAGGACTGCCATTTCATCGAACCATTCATGCCGGAAGTTGAAGAAGCTTACGCCGACCGGCTGCAATTTATCCACGTGGACCGCGATGAGATGCCGGACTTGTGCAGCGAGCTGAATATTTTAGGCATTCCGAGCTTTATCGCTTTCAGGAACGGCCAGGAGCTGATCCGCTTTGTGAGCAAGCTGCGCAAAACGCGGGAAGAAATCGAACAGTTTCTGGATCGCGCGGTTGAAGTTGCGAATACGCTCGCTCCCTAACCGACGGATGGAGAATGCCCGGGACGGATCGCTTCCGCCTGGGCTTTTCTTCTTTCATCGCTTTGTAACAATTCCGCGTGGAATTGCCCCCTGATTATCGTTATAATGTTAATGAAACGTTCGTCGGTGTCCGATTATGTCGAGAAATAACGAACAAGAAGCGGGTGAAAGCGGATGAAGATGGAGCGAAGAATGAAGGCTTTATCATTGGCCAGTATGCTCGGCATGTTCTTGATTCTGGTCATGGGCGCGTTAGTGACCAAGACGGAATCCGGGCGAGGCTGCGGAGACGATTGGCCGTTATGCAACGGCAAATTCGTTCCGGCCTATACAATCGAATCTTTTATTGAATACAGTCACCGGTTTGTTGTCGGCGTCGTCGGGATCATTTTGCTCGCGACAACGATTCTTGTGTTTTTATACAGCAAGCGCAAGGACGCCAAGTGGTATGTCGGCGGCGCGATGTTCTTCACGCTGCTGCAGGCGGTTCTTGGAGCGCTTGCCGTCTTGTGGCCGCAATCGTCGGCCGTGCTCGCGCTGCATTTCGGATTTTCGCTGATGTCTTTCGCGTTTACGCTGCTCTTGTATTTGGTCTTTACCAAATACGGCGAAGCGATGCACCGCGGAGACGGTACGCGTCTAAGCCGGGGCGTCCGGATGTCGGTCTGGTTCGTGCTGATTTACAGCTATGTGGTCGTTTATTTGGGCGCATTCGTCCGCCATACGGAGTCGGTCGGCGGTTGTATCGGCTGGCCGCTCTGCAACGGTCAGGTGATCCCGGAATTTACCGGATCGACGGGCATCGTATTTGCTCACCGGGTGGCGGCGGCGGTGCTCGGTCTCGTCATCTTGGCGCTGTTCCTGTTCGTCCGTTCTCAAGCACAGCCGGACAGCAGCGTTTACCAAGCGGCCAAGCTGTCGCTGATCTTCGTCACGCTGCAAATTGCAAGCGGCGCGTTCGTCACGCTGTCGATCGGGTACGAAATTTACTTGCTGGCCAGCTTGCTGCATGCCGTGCTGATCTCCTGTTTATTCGGAATCCTCTGTTACTTCGGCATTACTTCCCTCCATACGGAGGAGCACAACGTTCAGGCTTACGCAGCTCCAAGGCTGCCGTAAGCCTTCTTCTTCATCTACATACTTAGAAAGTGAAGGGAGCAAGGCACACGCATGCGATTTTCCAACCTGCGCGCTTTTTTGGAGGCGCTTCGCCAAGAGAATCAACTAAAGGTGATTTCGGCACCGGTCGACCCGAATCTGGAGCTCGCGGAAATTCACCGCCGCGTCATTGAAGAGGAAGGGCCCGCCCTGCTGTTCACGCATGTAAAAGGAGCCTCCTTTCCCGTCGTTACAAACTTGTTCGGGACGAGCCGCCGCGTTGATCTCGCGTTCGGTCCGCGTCCGGAGCAGTTGATGAAGCAAATTGTCGGCGCGATGGATACGCTGCTGCCGCCGACGCCGAAGGCGCTGTGGGAGCAGCGTCAGCTTATTCTCGATTTGCTCAAAATCGGCACCAAAGGCGTCGGCCGGGAGGCTGCGCCGATCCTGCAGCATTGCCGCACCGAAGCGCCTCTTGCCGGCTTGCCGGTTCTGACGTCATGGCAGGAGGACGGCGGTCCGTTCGTAACGCTGCCGCTTGTATACACGGAGCATCCGGTTACGAAGCACCATAACCTCGGCATGTACCGGATGCAGGTGTACGATCCGCAGACGACGGGCATGCATTGGCAAATCCATAAAGGCGGAGGCTTCCATTACCATGAAGCCGAGCTGCGTAACGAACCGCTGCCGGTTACGGTGTTCCTGGGCGGCCCGCCGGCCTTGATCGCCTCGGCGATCGCGCCCGTGCCCGAGCATCTGCCGGAGCTGCTGCTCACTTCGCTGATGCTCGGCCAGAAGCTGCCGCTTGTGGACAATCCGCGGGGCGGACACCGGCTGATCGCTGAGGCCGAGTTCGCCATCGTCGGCAAGGTGGCGCCGCATGTGCGCCGGCCGGAAGGTCCGTTCGGCGATCACTTCGGCTATTACTCGCTTGTGCACGATTTCCCGGTCTTCGATGTGAGCCATGTATGGCACCGCAAGGACGCCATCTACCCGGCTACGATCGTCGGCAAGCCGCGGCAGGAAGACTATTACCTCGGCGAATATTTGCAGCGCCTGCTGGCGCCGGCGTTCCCGATGGCGATGCCCGGCGTGAAGGAACTGTGGGCGTACGCGGAAACCGGCGTGCATCCGCTGGCTGCCGCCATCGTGCGCGAAAGCTACAGCCGCGAGGCGCTGGCGACGGCGTTCCGCATCTTCGGGGAAGGCCAGCTGACGCTGACCAAGTTCCTGATCGTGACCAATCAGCACGTCGATCTAAGCAACTTCCCGCAGCTGCTGGAAACGGTGCTGGAACGATTCGATCCGGCCACGGATCTGTTCATCTTCAATCACACGGCGCACGATACGCTTGATTATACCGGCGACCGGCTCAATCACGGCAGCAAAGCGGTGCTGCTCGGCGTCGGCGAGCCGAAGCGCAAGCTGCCCGCCGTCTACGAAAGCGGGCAGCTGCCGGGCATTCACAGCGCGGTTCCATACTGCCGCGGCTGTTTAGTCGTCGCCGGCGCTTCGTTCGCGGACGACCCCGAGCTGGCCGCCCGCCTCGTTCGCGACGCCGGCGAGCAGCTGCGCGATTGGCCGCTCGTCGTGCTCGTCGACGACACGGCGATCGCCTCCGGGCAAACGCCGTTCCTGTGGACGGTGTTTACCCGGTTCAATCCGGCGGCGGATATGTATGCCGACGCCGAGCTGAGACGGCACCATATCGGGTACCGGGTGCCGATCGTCATCGACGCCCGGATGAAGCCGGGCTATCCGGACGAGCTGTTCCCGCGCGAAGATATCGTTGAATTGGTTGACTCGCGGTGGAACGAATATTTTGCTTAAGCCAAATCAACGACGAGGCCGGGAGAGATCCCGGCCTCGTCGTTTTTCAATTCGGCTCGCTGCTTTAATCCGTTCCATCAAGCCCGTTCGATGGTTTTCAGCCTAATCATGGGGTATAATAATAGTTATATCTTACGCGATGATGGAGATAAAACCATGTTGAGAGCTTTATTCGGCGAACCGCCGCGCAAGGACGAAGGGCTTCTGCTGGAAGCCAATCAAGCCATACGCAACTATTTGCAAGTCCTCTCGCGCATCCCCGGTGACCGGCAGACACCGCATGAGCGGCGCTTCGTCATCTGGAGCGAAAACTTCCTGCGTGCGCTGGACGAGCTGGAGCAGAGCGAGTATGCCGCGATTCTGTACGGAAGCCGGGTCAATTCGGATTACGTCGATCAGATGCAGCCCGGGGAGACGGACGAGTACCATCGTCATCTGTACTATTACCGCAACGCGCTGATCCGCCTGTTTGCCATTCTCGATAAACTCGGACATTTTCTGAACGAACGATTTGTACTGCAGACCGAGCGCGTCAAATCCCGTTTTTCCTATTTTACCGTACTCCGCAATATGCATCAGAACGGGCTGCACACGGATTTGGAGCAGCAGTTGTATGAGCTAAAGATAAAGTATAAAGAACCGGTCGACCGTCTGCGCAACAAGCGCAACATGGAGATTCATACGATTAACGCCGATCTGCTCGACGATTTGATGAAAGCGGAGGAGAGCAGACGCGGAGAACGGCTGCGTCCCGAGACGGAAGAGATCAAAGCCAATCTTGACGATCTGCGCGAAGGCTGCGAAATGGCCATGAAAGCCGTAACGACCGCATTCCGTTACATTGCCAGGCATCCGGCCGCGACTGCAGCGCCAAAGTCTGCGCCTACTTCCAGAGCGGGCGGACGGCGCGCCGGGCGTTGAAATCGCATCCCGCCATCCACTATACTTGAGGAAGAACTGGAAGCGGGGAGGAACGGAGCATGCAGCCTATGCGGAAAACCGCACTCATTACCGGAAGCGCCAAGGGACTTGGCAAGATGACCGCGCTTCTGCTTGCTGAGCAAGGCGTCGACCTGCTCGTCAACTACGTCAACAGTGCGCAGGAAGCCGAGGAGCTGTGCGCGCGAATTCGCAGCCTGGGCGTAGAAGGTTACGCCGTTCAAGGGGACGTAGCAAAGCCTGCGGACCGGGAACGTCTTGTCTCGGAAGCCGTCAACCGCTTCGGCAAAATTGACATTCTGATCAACAACGCCGGTCCGTTCATTCGCGAGCGCCGCTTGTTTCGGGATTACGACGCATCGGAGATCGAAGGATTGATGCAGGGGAATTTGCTCGGCGTCATGCATCTGGACCATCTGGTTCTGCCGATGATGCGGCAGCGTCAATGGGGGCGCATCATCCACTTCGGCTTCGGTCACGCCTCGGAGGCGCGAGGCTGGCCGCACCGAGCCGTATACGCCGCTGCCAAGGTAGGCCTCGTCTCGTTCACGAAGACGATCGCCGTCGAAGAAGCGGCCAGCGGCATTACGGTCAATATGATATGCCCGGGGGATATTCGCGGCGCGAACAAGGAGCGGACGATCGACGAAGTGGAGCATCTGCATGACGACGAATCGCCTAGGGGGCGTCCGGGAACCGGAGAAGACATCGCCCGCGTAATCGCCTTCTTGTGCGAGGAACGGTCGGACTTCTTAACCGGCAACATTATCGACGTCTCCGGGGGGCTTGATCCGATACGAGCGATCGTCGGCAGCGGCGCGAAGACGAAAGCGAGCGCAGAGGCGGGTACGAACGCCTGAAAGGCAAGAAAGGGCCGACCCCCGGAGGGTCGACCCTTTCTTGCTTGGCAAGTGCAATTAGAACACCTGTATAACCTCTTGCACGCCTTCCACTTCTTCAAGCAGCGCGCGCTCGATGCCGGCTTTCAACGTAATCGTCGAGCTCGGGCAGCTTCCGCATGCACCCATCAATCTTAGCTTAACGATGCCATCTTCCACGTCTACGAGTTCCACGTCACCGCCGTCGCGCTGCAGGAATGGACGAAGTTTATCTAAAACTTCAAGCACTTCGTCATACATAGTGCTTTGCTGCGTACTCTCACTCATTTGCATCATCTCCCTTCTATCCTTTATTATATTACAATCGTTTGAAAATTAAAATGGCTATAAGGTGGGGAAGCGTCCATGAGACCGATCATAGAATTTTGCACAAACAATATGCATCACGGCACAGATAAGCTGATGAAGGCGCTGGAAAGCAACCCCGAGTACGACGTGATCGAGTATGGCTGTCTGGGGAATTGCGGCGAGTGTTACTTGTTCCCGTTCGCCCTGGTGAACGGCGAGATCGTCGCAGCCGAGACGGCCGAAGGATTAGACGAAGCGATTCAAGCGAAAATAAAAGAGATCGAAGCGATGTTCGATCTCTTAGGGGAATAAAACTATCCGAAATGGCGCTTGGACATCCAGAGCACGCCGCTTTTAATCGCCCGCGGCATCATGCCGAGCATGACGGTGCGTTTGCCCATCATACCGAAGCCGGCCTTCTTGCCGAGCGACCCGAGAACTCCCTTGAGCTTGATTTTACCGAGCCGGGGAGTTTCGTTTTTCCATACCGCTTGTAATACTTCGGCAACCTGCTCGCCTTGGGCTTCGGCGGCCTGACCGCTCGGGGAGAAGGGGAGCGACGCACAATCGCCGACGATGTAAATCTCTTGATAGTCGGGCAGTTGATGGTATTCGTTAATGATTAGCCGTCCTTGCGCATCTTTAGGCAGATCTAACTGTTGCACAATCGGGCTCGGTTGAATGCCCGCCGTCCATATGGTGATGTCCGTTTGGATGATCTCATCGCCGTTATACAAGAGGCCGCCCTCCAGACGGGAGAGCGAGACGTGCGAGCGCAGCTCGATGTCATGCTCCAGCATCCACTCGCTTACGTAGCGCTGCACCTTCTGCGGGAACGGAGACAGGACGCTTGCGCCGCGGTCCAGAATGCGGATATTCAGATCGGGCCTGCTTTCCCGGAGCTCGGCCGCCATCTCCACGCCGCTGAGGCCGCCTCCGACGATCGTAACTTGACCGTAGGGGGCAGTGTCGTTGGCGCCTTGATACGTTTTTCGGGTGGCGGACAACGTCTGGATGCTGTTCGAGAACTCTTTCGCGCCGGTAATGTTGTGGTACTTATCGACGCAGCCGAGCGCGATGACAAGCCAGTCGTACGAGAGCGGATCGTCGTTCTCGAAGTGCACGAGCTTCGACTCCGGATCGACGGACGTCACTTCCCCGTACTTCAAAATCAGCCGCGGATCGACCGGAAACTGGACGCGTATGTCTTTATCGGACACGGTTCCCGCCGCAAGCGCGTAGTATTCGGTTTTCAACCCTTGATACGGCATGCGGTCGATCAGGATCATGACCGTATCAGACGGCAAATCCCCCTCGAGCAATGTTTTGGCTACGGTCAAACCGCCGTATCCTCCGCCTAAAATGACAAGTTTTTTCATAACAACGGCAAACCCTTTCTCACATGCATTTTATTCGTAAACCTTGATCTCGTTGTAGAACGTGTCGCGTTCAACCGCAATTCGTCCCGCTCCTTGGATCAAGTAAACCAGCTCGTCCCGGGTCAATCCTTCAGGGGAAGTGGCTCCCGCCGAATGGCTGATCCGTTCTTGAATAATCGTGCCGTGCGCATCGGACGCCCCGAAGGCGAAGGCGATTTGCGTCAGCTGTGTGCCGAGATTGATAAAATAAGCTTTCACATGCTGAATGTTGTCCAGCATCAAACGGCTGATGGCGATCGTTCGCAAGTTATCGTAAGCGGAGACGCGGCGTTTCAAACCCGCATCGACGTTGGCCGGCTGCACGGAGTTAGGGATGAATACCATGAACCCGCCCGTTTCGTCCTGAAGCTCGCGTAAATACATCAAGTGGCGGATGCGTTCCTCGAACGTTTCGATGGAACCGAACAGCATCGTCGCGTGCGTTTTCAACCCGAGCTTATGCGCAGTCCGGTGCACTTCGAGCCACTGATCGGTAGAAGCCTTGTCGACGAGGTGCATCTTCTTGCGGTAGCGTTCGGACAAAATTTCCGCTCCGCCGCCCGGCATCGTGCCCAGCCCGGCGTCGATCAGCGTTTGCAGCACCTCTTTATAGCTTAATCCGCTTAGACGGGAGAAAAACTCGATTTCCGCCGCCGTATGCGCTTTGATCGTGACGTCCGGGTAACGCTGCTTGAGACCCCGGATGCAGTCTACATAGTATTGGAAAGGTACGTTCGGGTTATGCCCGCCCGTAATGTGAAACTCGCGCATGCCGGGATGGTAATGCTTGTCGATATAGGCGAACATTTCTTCAGGCGTTAACGTATAGGCGCCCGGCTGGCCTTCGTCTCTCCGAAAATGACAGAATGCACAGTGCTCTTCGCATACGTTCGTAAAATAGAGACTCATGTTATCGACAAAATACACTTTCTTGCCGTTCTTGCGCAGGTTCACTTTGCCCGCCAATTGTCCGATCGTTAACAAATCGTCGGATTCGTAGAGGAACACGCCGTCCTCTAACGTCAGGCGCTCGCCGTGCTCTACTTTCTCAGCAATTTCGGCCATGCGCAATTCGGGGTTGCTGATTGCGGATTTCAATCGAATCCACCTCCGTAAACTGGATAGGCGCCCTTGGCCGTAGGCTCAAGGGCGCATGCTGATCACACATCATATATAAGATATCCTTATAACACAAATAAGGTTGAACAATACACCCTATTATAAACCTCCTGTTCGGGCTGGGCAATACATGGTTTCGACAAAAATGTTTCAGCAAACCAAGGTTGATTATTTCCATGGGAGTAAATGACACGATTACCATAAAATTTTATTTCAGTAAAGTGGAAAAACCTAAAATTTGGTATTTCAATTAGCCGCCAAATCTAGTATACTTTAGCATTGTCGGATTTCTTACTAAAACGATTTTTCTAAGAGGGGACGGTGCGATGATGCTGATTTCTGTTTCACAAGAGCAGTACCTGGCGCTTTCCCGGGAAATCGAGAGCGTTCGCGAACGGATGGTTCAATTGGGCAGTGAGCTCGGTTTGATGCATCCCGAGGTTCATCTGTGCAGCCAACAATTGGACGTGCTGTTGTTACGTTATTACGAAATTGATAAAATAAGAAGAAGCGGCGGGCAGGGAACAAAATCCCTTGAGGTGTCGGCTTCAAAAGAGTATACTTTATGTTAGAACCGATTTAATCGTAAGGGAGGCTGAATTCATATGATTACAATCAGCGAAACAGCTAGCGATAAAATTAAAGAAATGCTCGCGGCGGAGGAGTCGTCCAACTTGTTCCTTCGCATTGGCGTAAAATCCGGAGGCTGCAGCGGATTTTCCTATGGAATGGGCTTTGACGATAACCAGAAGGAAGACGATAAAGTGATGGACATCCACGGATTGAAGGTGGTTGTCGACGCAGAAAGCTCCAAGTATTTGTACGGTGTCGAGATCGACTTCCAGGATGCCGGCATGGGCGGCGGCTTCACCATCCACAACCCGAACGCGGTAGCGACGTGCGGGTGCGGCTCCAGCTTCCGTACGAAAGAGGAAGATGCGGTACTGGCACAGCCTTGCGAGGATTAATCGCGGGAGCGGTGCGGGTTCTGATTCTGATCAATAGTTGATTACGGGTTGCGGATTGCACACCTCCTGACGTTAGTTCTACGGAACATACGTCAGGAGGTTTTTCGTTATGACCACGCTCCAGATTCTCTCAATATGATTTCTTCGGAAATAACGTTGGGAGTTTTTTTATTTTGGCGATTAACGCTGCGGTAGATAACGAAGAAGGTGAATAACTACGGTGGCTAAACGGAATTATCCACATGTGGATAAGCAGATTCGGCGCGTTATCAAGCCACTTATCCACGTCATCCACAACAGGGAAGGTTACTTCCATTTACCGCACAGATTTCCGATTTTACCATGAACATTAGCCTTACGTAAACTTAAAAAAACCAATCCAATTTCGGTGCTTGTACATTCGTATTCTATCGATTCGCCGATACCACTATCTAATAATTAAATATAATATAGTATTCTCTCATATTCAGGAGGTGATAGTATGTCGAAGATCACTACGAAACCGTTTGTTGTTCCCCGGATTACGGCTAGTGGACTGCCTATCGATAGTCTTGTTATTAATCTAAGAAACCTGGAAGATCATGCGATGAGAGTTTGTGCTACGGTTAATCGATATTTCCCGTACATGGAAACCGAAGGGGAGGTTCTTTACAAAGAAGAGGTCTTGCTGAGTCCGCATAGTGGTACAACTCATCTGGTCTACGGGTTCCATGCATCTGACAACCTTAGAGTTGTTGTGGAAGGGGATGTAAAGGATCCTGAGGGAGCAGGCACTGGAGTTGAAGTTTGGCTTGTGATCGGAAACAATGGCGTACCTTTTGAACCTGGCAGCTTATATCGGCATAGCGATTTTATTGAACTATACGATTGACATTCGTGGTTCATAAAAAAGAAGCCTTTCGGTAAAAGTCCCGAAAGGTTTCTTAACGCCCGCGTCAGCTCATTTCGCTTGCGGAGGGTCGGTATTCATATTCGTGTAATTGAGCAGTACGGTCAAATAACCGAGAACAACGTACAGCAGGGTCAGCATCCAGTCGAAATGATACAGGAACGGATACAAAATAAACCAAACGCCGCACAGCAAGCTGATCCAATTCGGCCATGAAGACCAACCGGTTCTGCCGCGGGCGAGCAGCGAGGAAACCGCTTGAAGCAGCCCGAACAGCACGCCGGCAAGGACGGCGCCGGACGTATCGGTAAAGCTTGCCCACCAAGGTGCTGTGAGCCAGAGGACGCCGATCATCGCCGTGAATCCGTTGCGAAAGGCCATCGCGTTCACCACCCCGATCCGTAATAAGAGCCGGCTGGAAAGCTAGCTCTTATTACATGATATGCAAGCGATTACATGATAGTTCGGATTAATGGCGCATGGGGTCAACACTTTGTTAGCGGGAGACGAGCACCCGAATACCTTGAATGACGTTGTAGATCGTAACGGCTGCATACAGAACGCCGCAAAGTACTAGCGCGATAATAAAACCGCTGAAGGTCGGCAGCGTAAAGACGGCGATCAACAAAAACAATAAAGAGGCGAAAGGCAAAATATGCGAGACGAACGCCGCTTTCGCATGATGCTTCACTTCCGGGTCATCGGTAATGAAGTAAATAACGATCGGGATAATGAACCCCGCGAAGAAAATGCTGAAATAGCATAAGGCCGAAATGAGTTTACGCGTTTCCAAGAGAACAGCCCCTTCCATCCGTAAAAGCTATTACGCAATACGCAGAACCGTAAATACGGTTTCGAGTCAAATGGGAAATTAAACCAAAGTTGATAAAATTTTTTTATTGCATGCACGTCCGGTTTCATTGTGTATAACTTTGTCCACATGACCCGGCGCAGTATTATCCATTTTTCTACAGTTATTAACAAGATGCACACAGGTTGTGCACATATTGATGTGGATAACGGAACGCTTGTTCTAATTTTTGAACCGTGTTACTATAATTTTACTTTAAAGAATCAAGGTGATTGAGATGAAATTGATCAGTAATGAAATATTGGTGGATTCATACTTCAAAGCGCTCGATCTAAAATTGGAAAAAGAATTTGTCGAACTGCTGCTGGAAGAAATACATCGTCGCGAACTTAACCTGGATTATTACCGGGAAGGGGACGCGCAGGTTTCATGACCTGAACTTTCTTTCTCTCCCCTATCGGATAGTAGCCCTCATACTCCAAAAAAACCCCTCCTTCGCCGCTAAAGCGTAAGCAGGGGTTATTTGTCGCTAGCGAGAACAATTGCCCTGAAAAACCGGCATTACCTCTTCATATTCGAGCTGTGCCCCGGGGACAGCTTCGCGGTCGGGTCGATGTACACCTTCGCGTTATTGATCGCAGTCGGCGCTTCGCCGAAGCCTACGGCAATAAGTTTCAGCTTGCCTGGGTATGTGGTGATGTCGCCCGCGGCGAAAATGCCCGGTATGCTCGTTTCCATACGGGAGTCGACGACGATCGAGCCGTTGTCGATTTCCAGTCCCCATTCGGCAATCGGTCCAAGGGAGGAAACGAATCCGAAATTGACGATAACCGCGTCAACGTCGATGACAGTTTCCACACCGCTCTTGATATCGGCCAGCGTGACCTGGGTAATCGTATCTTCGCCGTGAAGCGCCTTAATTTCTGTCGGCGTTACGACGTTGACTTTCGAATTCATCAGGTTTTCAACGCTGTGCTCGTGAGCGCGGAACTTATCGCGACGGTGAATAAGCGTTACCTGCTCGGCGATCGGTTCCAGCATGAGCGCCCAGTCCACGGCGGAATCGCCTCCGCCGCTGATCAAGACTTTTTGGCCTTTGAAGCGGTTAAGGTCGCTGACAAAGTAGTGCAAGTTTTTCTTCTCGTATTTAACGGCCTCGGGCAATTCCAGTCTGCGCGGCTCGAACGCTCCGACGCCTCCTGTAATGATAACGGCTTTGGACTGATGTACGCCTTTGTCGGTCGTAACTTCAAACAAACGCTCGTCTTTCTTCTCCACGGATAGCACTTTCTCTTCCAGGCAAATTTGGATGTCGGAGAAATGCTTCATCTGCTCGTCCAGATTGTTGACGAGCTCCTGAGCCGTTACTTTCGGAAAGCCGGCCACATCGTAGATGTATTTTTCCGGGTAAAGCGCGGTGAGCTGTCCGCCGAGCTGCGGCATACTCTCGATTAATTTGACGGATGCTTGGCGCATGCCGCCGTAGAACGAAGCGAACATGCCTGCCGGACCGCCGCCGACGATAATAATGTCAACAATTCCGCTACTCATTACAATAAGCACCTCCGGTACGATATGTATCCATTCTATTATAAACGTACGCTCTTTCCATGAAAATATGAAAGCATAGCGTATTTAGATTAAATTAATTAATGGTATTCATAACCTTTCCGTATAATTTCAATTCCGGCGGGAAAAAACGAGAGAGGAAACAATCGGGGGAATCCCTTTCTTAAGATGGCGAAAAAGGGGCGATTTTAATCAAAATAATACTTGCTATTTCAAGCGTATCATTATATCATTTCTTTTGAATTGGTTAAATTTGTTGTTGCATAAACACTTGAAACGCTTATATTTTGACTAACTGATGCCAAAAATAAAATTAAAATCACATTCCGGCATAGATTGTGTAATTTTTCACAAAGAATTTTGGTCAAACTTATAAAGAAATATAGAAAATACGCGAGGATGGAAGGGATAGAGCCATGAGTCGAATTCCAAGGATTGTCATTTTGGGTGCAGGTTACGGCGGTATTGTGACGGCGATCCGGCTGCAGAAGGAACTCAACTATAACGAGGCGGACGTAACGCTGGTAAATAAGCATGATTACCATTACATTACCACGCATCTGCACATGCCGGCTGCCGGCACGGATAATCCGGAAAATGCACGTGTCAGCATCTTAAAGTTGATCGACGAGTTCAAAATCGATTTTGTGAAATCGACAGTCGTTCAAATTCGCCCGCAAGAGAAGAAAGTTATTCTCGAAGAAGGCACGTTGTCCTACGACTACCTGGTTATCGGTCTCGGTGGGGAGCCGGAAACGTTCGGCATTCCCGGCTTGAAGGAATACGCGATGAACATCCGCTCGATCAACAGCGTTCGTTTCATTCGAGAGCATATCGAATATCAGTTCGCCAAATTCAAGCGCGAGCCTTCCCGTACGGATTACTTGACATTCGTCGTCGGCGGAGCAGGCTTCACAGGCATTGAATTCGTCGGCGAGCTGGCCGATCGCATTCCGGAGCTCTGTAAGGAGTTTGACATCGATCCATCTCTCGTGAACATTTATAATATTGAAGCGGCTCCAACAGCTTTGCCGGGCTTCGACCCGGAACTGGTCGAGTATGCGATGAACGTTCTGAAGAACAAAGGCGTTACGTTCAAAATTGCCACGGCGATTAAAGAATGCACACCGGAAGGCGTCGTTCTGGCGACCGGCGAAGAGATCAAATCGGCCACCATCATCTGGACCGGCGGTATCCGCGGCAACCACATGCTGGAGGAAGCCGGTTTCGAAACGATGCGCGGCCGCATCAAAGTAGACGACACGCTTCGCATCCCGGGCCATGAGAACATCTACGTGCTCGGCGATTGCTCGATCGTGATGAGTCCGGAAGGCCGTCCTTATCCGCCGACCGCGCAAATTTCGATGCAGCAGGCGGAAGTGTGCGCGCACAATCTTGTTGCGCAAATTCGCAATTCCGAGCTGCAGAAGTTCGAGTACAAGCCGAAAGGCACCGTGGCCTCGCTCGGCCGCGGCGAAGCGATCGGCATCGTCGGCTCGCGCAAAATTAAAGGCGGTGTCGCGGCCGTGATGAAGAAGGTTATCGATCTTCGCTACCTGTACATTATCGGCGGCATCCCGCTCGTCCTGAAGAAAGGCCGTTTCTAAACGATGCGTCACTGCAGTGTACAGGTTCGCGGGCTGCTGACCCGCGAGGAGCTCGACCGGTATAACGCCTTGATCGATGTCGGCCATTATCTGGAGACGCAAGACCGCTATGATCTGGTGGCGACGGTTCAGAAGGAGATCGACATTCTGATCCTGCCGGCCATTGAACGGTTGAAGGAGAAGTCTCGTCAACGCGACCGCGATACCGAGGAGTATTTGCGTCGCAAAGCGCTGGAGCAGGAACTCGCGAAGCTTGCCGAGGAAGACGACGACTAGAAGCCCAAAAAACCTTGCCTGACACGGCTGCTGCAGCCGTATGGGCAAGGTTTTTTTGCGTAACCCGGGAAAGCAGCTCAAGCTCCGGGCGGCGAACCCGCCGCGGCGGCGCCTGGGGCCCGGAGCTTCGCCAAGGGGCGCCGGCTTATAACTTCAGCATGGCGGAAGTCTTATCCGCATCGAGCAGGTTGCCGATGTAGAAGTCGCCGAAGTCGCCAAAGCGGGCGCTCGTTTCGTCAAAGCGCATTTCGGTGACGATCTTCTTGAACTGCAGTGCATCGTCGGCGAACAACGTGACGCCCCATTCCCAATCGTCGAGGCCGATGGAGCCGCCGATAATTTGTTTGACTTTGCCGGCGTACGTGCGGCCGATCGTGCCGTGGCCGCGCATGAAGGAACGGCGCTCTTCGGTGCTGAGCATGTACCAGTTATCGTTGCCTTCACGGCGCTTGTTCATCGGATAGAAGCAGATGTGCTTCGCTTTCGGCAGGATGGGCTTCAAGCGGGCGACGATGTCCGGATCCTGCATCGGATCCGTACCCGGTTTGGCCATGTAACCGCCGAGTTCGACGACCGATACGTAGGAATAGGTCGGAATGGTCACTTGAGCGAACATCGATTTGTTAAACTCGTTCTCGAGCTCGTTCAGCTCTTCCAGCGTTTCGCGCAGGTGCATGAAGACGAAGTCGGCTTTCTGCCCGACGATGGAGTAGAACGCTGTGCTTCCGAGCTTCTGATCCTCGGTGCTCTGATATTGCTTCAGCAAGGACAACAGCTCGTCCTCGGCGCGGTTTCTTTCTTGCGCGGTCAAGCTTTTCCAGACGTTCCAATCGATGGCGCGGAAGTCATGCAGGCAGTACCAGCCTTCCAACGTATGTACGGCTTCACTCATGGATCTCTCTCTCCTCATGATATTGATTTTCACTTCGATTCTTTTGCTTGTTTCATTGTAGCTAAAGATGCGGGAAAGGGCAAATGCACCAAGGCTGGGGGCTAAACGGTGACAAAGTGTTCACATTCCCGGGACGAGGGCGCCCTTTACCGTCCTGCGCTTTTGATTATAATAGAAAGTAGACGAAGGTATGAGAAGAAGGAGTTGTCTGCATTGCTGCAATTGATTATCGCTACCGTGCTGCTGTTCGTGCTGTTCTTCGGAATCGGGTTTATTCTCAACATGCTGCTGAAGACGACTTGGTTTCCCATTTACGGATATATCGTACTTGTGATCGGTCTTGTGTTGTATTGGGGTTGGGGGACAGGCTCGCTTTCGCAAAATATCGCCGAGTATACGTTTGTCGATTATATCTCGGCATTAGGCGGATTGGCGGGCGCCATCCTGAGCGGCTCGACGATCAAGTCGCTGCGTCAGAAAGGCTTCAAGATGTTCTGAGGAAACGGAGGAAGGCTCCCGGTACGCCGGCGAAGCCTTCTTTTTCTTCTACACCGTTGTCGATTGCTGTGGTAAAATGAAGATTAAGACTTTAGCAACACGGATGGAGTTTTGTATGCATGCGAATTACGAATATGCTTCACTTTTCCGAGTATCACCGGTTTGTCGTTAACCGCGACTTTGCCTTAAGCAGTCTCGATTACAAGGTGCTGACCTCGATGTACCAGCCGATGGTCGGCGCTTTTGCCCTTAGCGTTTATTATACATTGTATCACCAGCTGCCTGCCGATCAAGTGGGCTTCTCGCCGATCGAGCAGCAGCGGAAGCTGTTTCTGACGATGGAGATCGAGGGCGGAGAGCGCGGGCGTAAATGGTTTATCGAGCAAACCTCCAAGCTGGAGGCGGTCGGTCTGCTTCGCACGTCACGCCGCTTTGCGGCCGCTTCGGAGGACTATTTGTACGAGTATCAGCTGTTCGAACCGCTGACGCCGGGGGAGTTTTTCAAAAACCACCATCTCACGCTGCTGCTTCGCGATAAAGTCGGAAAGTATGCCGTTTTTGCGCTGCGGGACGAATTTATGCTGCCCGAAGCGGACGAGCTGAAGCAGGCGAACGCCGAAAATTTATCGGTACCGTTCTACGAGCTGTTCCGGCTAAACACGCAGGTCGTCGATCAGGAGCTGGAGCAGGCTTTCTTCGAATCGGCCGCAGCCACGACTGACCAGACGAAGCCGGAAGTGACGTACAAAGGGTTCACGTATGCGGAAATCATCATGCATTTTCCGAGGGAGTCGTTCAACCGGGAATATGTCGAGCGGTTGAAATACGAGCCCGAGCAGATGGCGACGATCAATTTCGTAGCGAAAAAGTACAGCCTCTACCTAACCGACATCTGCCGGCTGCTGGACGAGGACGGCGTATTCGACGAAGCGGGCACGCTCGCGCTCGAGCTGCTGCAGCATAAAGCGAACCAAGTATTCCGTCAAGATAAGAAACGAACGGAAGATAGGGTAAGGTGGATGGCCAAGCTGCCCGGCAAGGCCGATGCGGAAGGCGAAGAGAAGGTGGAAGGGGCCGGTTCGAAGGATAAGCCGGTCGAGATGGAATTTTACCTGGACGTGCCGGATTTGTTTCAAGGAGAGTGCAACCAGCATCAGTATAATTACATTTTGCGGAACGAGCCGTACATGTTTTTGCTGGAGAAAATTTTTTCTAAAGGCACGGTGCCGGACGGGCTGCTCGATACGCTGGCGAAGGTCGAGCTGAATTACGGTTTGCATGAAGAAGTGATCAACGTCCTTATTCATTATATTTATGTCACCAAACGTTCCTGGTCGAAAAAATATATGGAAGCGATCGTCACCGACATGCTGGGGAAACAGGTCGGATCGTTCGAGCAAGCCGTTCGTTACGTGCGCGAGCAGATGGCGTACAGCGAGAAAAAAACGGCTCAGGGCACGCAGGGCGCCTATCGCGGAGGCAGCGGAGGTACGGCCAAGTCCGGCCGTGGCGGCGCAAGGCAGAAGCCGCTCATTCCGATCGTGCCGGATTCGGCCCCGAGCAAGCCGCGTTCGGATGAGGAGCGGGAGGCGCTGCGCCGGAAAGCGCAGCAGCTGGACGGACAAAGGTAGCGGCTGCCGGGGACTGAGTGAGAGAACCGGAGAAGAGAAACAGGTACTTCATGGGGGAGGTGCTTCGCGTTGGAATCGCTAGGGGAGCTGCTGCGCGGCTCGCAGGGCCGGCAGCTGTTGAAGCAAGCGGAAGAGAAGCTGCGCGAGGTTGCGGCCGATCCGCTGATCGTGAAGCTGCGGAGCAAGTATCCGCAGCTCGATAACCAGACGATCAAGCTGAATTTAAACAAGCTGCATCAATATGTGAAGGAATACAATAATTGTACGAATTGTCCGGGGCTTGACCGCTGCCCGAACGATCTCGAAGGCCATTACACGATGCTCCAGGTGGAGCCGGGGGATGACTGGACGCGCGTCTACGATCATAAGGTGGCGTGCAAGAAGTTTTTGGCGAAGTCGACGCAGGATGCGGTTCGCAGCCGGATCCGAAGCTTTTATGTGGATGAACGCGCGCTTTCCCAAGGGTATTCGTCGCTGGAGATTCTGGACAAGGATCCGCAGCGGGAGGAAGCGGTCGGGCAAGTGATGGATTATATTTTGAACGTGCGTACGAAAGGGCTGCCGCAGACGGGCTTGTACTTGGCCGGCCATTTCGGCACCGGGAAGACGTTCCTGATGTGTTACATGCTCTACGAGCTGGCGAAGGACGGCTATACCGGCGCAATTGTGTATATGCCGGATTTTGCCGAGGATTTGAAGTCGATGTTCCAGGACCCGCTGAAGCTGAAGGAAACGATCGACATCCTGAAAGAAACCGACCTGCTCGTGTTCGACGACATCGGCGCGGAGAATTTAAATCCGTGGCTGCGCGATCATGTGATGGGTGCGATTCTGAACTACCGGATGAACCGGAAGCCGACGTTCTTCACGTCGAATCACGATCTGGACGCGCTGGAGAAGCATTTCAGCTTTACGAGCAAGGACGGGGACGAGGAGTATAAGGGCCGGCGCATTATGGACCGGATTCGGCCTTTCGTCGATGTGGTGATGGTGAACGGGTATAACAAGCGGGGATCGAAATAAAGGAATAGGCAGGGAGTACGGGGCGCAGCAAGGACCGCACGCACAAACCCTTGTGCACGAGCCGCGCACAGACCGTGGACGGGCCTCGCGCACAAAAAAATACCTGCCGCCTCATCCGGCAGCAGGTATCGCCTTACCCAATCGTTACTTCGCAACCAGCGTGATGACTGTGGCTACGATCGCGATTAAAAACAAAACGCCGAAGAAAACCCCGAAGCCCAACGCGACATCGATCAAGTCATTGCGCTCTTCTTCATATACGTGCAATTCCGGATGTTTCGGATCGTTACTCATTTCAGTTCCTCCTTGTCGCTTCGTGCGGCCCGAAGAAGGGCTCTTCAGGAACGTCCGATCGCACACCGCGAGACTTATCGTAATTATATAGGCCTAGTATACCCAACTTCGCAGATGATTGTAAAGGATGCGAAAGTGACAATTATGCAAACTTTGGTTCGGTTGAAAAGTGAAAGCAATGTGGTATACTTTACATGTTGACATTATCCGCGAAAGGAGAATTCCCATCATGGCTATTGTAAATGTGACTGATCAATCCTTCACCGGTGAAGTGGAAGGATCCGGTACGGTTCTCGTAGATTTCTGGGCTCCCTGGTGCGGTCCTTGCAAAATGATCGCTCCGGTCCTGGAAGAGCTGGATAAAGAACTCGGCGACAACGTGAAGATCGCGAAGGTGAACGTGGACGACAATCCGGAATCCGCTTCGCGCTTTGGCGTTATGAGTATCCCGACCTTGATCGTCTTCAAAGACGGTCAACCGGTGGACAAGGTCGTCGGCTTCCAATCGAAAGACGCGTTGAAGAACGTATTGGGCCGCCATCAATAATTTGGCAGTCTGACGATGACGTGAGAAAAAGCTCTTTTTCTGCTATGCTGAAAAAGAGCTTTTTTTGTTGCCTGCGAAAGGAGAGAAGGGCATGTCGGACACGCATGGGGAATGGAATCCGCAGGACCGGAAGAAGACGCTGGAAGCGATCAAAACGAAGCTTTCGCTCGTTCCGGAGCTGCCGGGCTGTTACTTGATGAAGAACCGCGAAGGCACGATCATTTATGTCGGCAAAGCGAAAATATTGCGCAACCGGCTGAGGACTTATTTTACGGGCAGTCATACGGCGAAGACGCAGCTGCTGGTGAGCGAAATCGTCGATTTCGAATATATCGTGACCGCCAGCAACATGGAAGCGCTCATCCTGGAGTGCAATCTGATCAAGAAGTACGTCCCGAGGTACAATGTACTCCTGAAGGACGATAAATCTTTTCCCTATATAAAAATTACGCATGAGCGGCATCCGAAGCTCGAAGTGACGCGGCGGGTGCATAAGGACAAGGCGAAATATTTCGGCCCCTATCCGAATGCGTACGCCGCTCAGGAAACGAAGAAGCTGCTGGACCGGTTGTACCCGCTGCGCAAGTGCAATACGCTGCCGGATAAGGTATGCCTGTACTACCACTTGGGCCAGTGTATCGCGCCCTGTGAGTTCGAGGTCGAGCAGGAGACGTACGATAAGATGGTCGGGGAGATCGCGCGCTTTTTGAACGGCGGCCACGACGAGATCAAGGAGGACCTGAAGCGCAAAATGCAGGAAGCGGCCGAGGAGCTGAACTTCGAACGGGCCAAGGAGCTGCGGGATCAAATTGTGCATATCGACGCCGTCATGGAGAAGCAGAAGATTACGACGAACGATAAGATGGACCGCGACGTATTCGGTTTTGCCGTCGACAAAGGGTGGATGTGTGTCCAGATTCTATATATGCGCCAAGGGAAGCTTATCGAGCGGCATGCAACGATGTTCCCTTACTATGGCGAAGCGTATGACGATTTCACCTCGTTCGTGACCCAGTATTACAGCGATAACCCGGCGCTGCCGAAGGAAATTTTCCTGCCGCCGAATCCGGCGGAGGAACGTCCGGCCGCTGTGGAGACGCCTGCGGCGGGCGCAGATGCGGAGCAGGGAACGCCTGTGCCGAAGGAGACGGCCGCGGCCGAGACGAAATCCGACGTCAAGGATGCGCTCGAAAGCTGGCTGAAGGTGCGGGTGCATATGCCCCGCCGCGGCTTGAAGAAGAACATGGTTGAGATGGCGAGCGACAACGCGCGCGTGGCGCTTGAAGAGAAGTTTAAGCTGATCGAACGGGATGCCGAGCGGACGATCAAGGCCGTTGAAAATTTGGGCCAATACCTCGGTACGGGCACGATCCATCGCATCGAAGCGTTCGACAACTCGAACATCCAGGGAAGCGACCCGGTGTCGGCGATGGTCGTGTTCACGGACGGCAAGCCGGACCGCAAGGAATACCGCAAGTACAAAATCAAGACGGTGCAGGGACCGGACGATTACGAGACGATGCGTGAGGTCGTCAGACGCCGCTACGAGCGTGTGTTGAAGGAAGGACTGAAGATGCCCGACCTGATCGTCATCGACGGCGGCAGGGGCCATCTGGCGGCTGCAGTGGACGTGCTCGAGAACGAGCTCGGTTTGCATTTGCCGGTATGCGGTCTGGTCAAAGACGCCAAGCACAAGACGGCCCAGCTGTTAATGGGCGATCCGCCCGAAGTGGTGCCATTGCCGCGCGACAGTCAGGAATTTTATTTGCTGCAGCGCATCCAGGACGAGGTGCATCGCTTCGCCATCACGTTCCACCGCGAGACGCGCGCCAAGTCGATGACCGTATCGACGCTCGATTCGATCACGGGCATCGGCGAGAAGCGGCGCAAGGCGCTCTTGAAGCACTTCGGCTCGTTGAAAAAAATAAAAGAGGCTCAAGTCGAAGACTTCAAGCCTCTCGGTATCGGGGAAAAGCTGGCGCAGCACATTCTCGCTTCCTTGAACGGCCCCGCCGAAGGAGCCGAAGCCGGGCCCGGCGCAAGCGATAGCGCCGACCCGATTACGGATGGCGCAGCGGCGGATTCGACGGGGATCGAGGCCTGAAGCGCCCGTGCAGCCTGTGCAGCAGCCAACCGACGACAGCCGGCGCGAAGAAGTACGCGAGGCCGACGGCGGCTTGCCTGTCGTCGCCGCTGTACATCAGCGAGAAGCCCATCAGGATGCTGTCCATCGCCGCGTGGGCGAACAGGGCGGTCAGGAAGCCGTACCGCAAGTACGCGTAACCGAACACGATGCCGATGACCGACACCTCTACAAGCCGGGTGTACACCGGGTATACCGGGTACTGGGTGTGACTCATCGCCCAGATGACGCTAGGCACAAGCACCGCCACGAAAGGACGGCGTGTCAGCTTCAGCATAAGCGACACGCCGAGCACCCGGTAGACGGCTTCCTCGGAGATGGCTGCAGACCAGGCCAGCAGCGGAAACCATTCGGGGTGCAGCATATTGTACACCGAATCGGTCGGGTCGTTCACGGCCCAGACGTCGAACAGCTCGGTGGCGGCGAAGAACAACGCCTGCTGGATGCCGAGAATGAACAGGGCGATCACATATCCGCTGCTCATCGCCTGCTTCACTTGCCCGCCGAAGTCCGCATCACGCCATACGGCCCACGGGCGTTCGCCCCGGTCAAGCGTCAGCCGGCTTCCGGCAACCAAGGCGAAGTAAGAGGACAACGCCATCAGCGCCACATAGATGTTGCTGATCCACAAGTACAACACCGCATCCGGCTCCGAAGGACCGCTGCCGTGCATCGTACGGAAGGCGGGCATCAGATTGTAGTTATTGCTCACATAGATCGCCAGGAACACGATCGACAGCAGCGCGCCGCGCGCGAAGTCGATCTGTTTGCGCTGCCGTACGACGAGGATCAAGGCGGCGAGCGCCATCAGCAGCGATGCGAACAAGCTGATCCGCGTCATCAGAGCGGACCGCTCGTCCTGCATCTGCTGCCAGAGCGTGAAGCTTTCCGGCGGCGGGAATGCCGGGCGGAACGACACCGCTTGCCCGTTCGCCGTCTGCACGTGCAGCTCCAGCGGGGCTTCGCCGATCCGCTCCGTCTTGCTGACGAATACGAATTCGCCGGGCGGGCGTTTGTCCGCAGCGCTGCCAGCCAGTGTGAACGCAGCCGGATCGAAGCCCATATCGCGGACGGCGCTTACGGCGATCGAGGACGTATCCGTTTCCGCCGCCGGCCGCGCTTCGGTTTTGGCCGTCGGCGCTTTCGAAGCGCTATAGCTGATCACCTGACGGTTGTTGAAGTTGACCCCGATGTAATAGGTGGCTTGCCCATCGCGGATTTCCACTTCGTAATAATCGATTGGATAACGCTTCTCGAACCGCTTTCGATACTCTTCCTCCAAGCCTTCCTTCTGGATGTACCCGCTGCGAACCGTGTTCGATTGAAACAACGTATCCGCCGTGCGGCCGGGCGAGAGCCCGAATTTGTGATCGGCGAAGGCGATCGCGAGGTCGGCCGCTTCCGCTTTACTAATGGCAGGCGCCGCCTGCGCTTCCCCGTCAAGATCGTTGTGGTCCTGAATCAGCGGGGCGAGATAAGATAGCCCGAAGTACAGCAGAAGACCGATGACCGCCAGCCATAAGGGGGGACGAGAAACTTTGTTGGGCATGACACACTCCTTATCCGGTAAATCGTAACAGCTTATCTTAATCGTATTCTCCGTTATGGCCATCCATGCTAATAGGGTAATCTCATGATATCACGAGAAACCGCCGGAAAAAACAAGCAAGGAGAAGACTTCACCGTTTGAGAGCGCTGTCATGTATCGTAATGTTCCGAAAATCCTTCCTTTTCCGCCAAATAGAGCTTTGTACTTCGTTCCAAAGAACCTTATAATTCATATCAATTGAATAAGAAGCCGAATTTCTTCAAGAAAACGGGGGAACCATGAATCATAGGGGTGAATTCCGTGCAGGGCCGGGTAACGGGCCGCATGGATAGGGGGCCTGTATACCCGAATCCGTCAGCTAACCTCGTAGGCTTGTGTTACAGGAACCTTGGATGGCACTGGGTTTCCCGTGTCTTTTTTTTGTTGTTCATAAAAAGTTGAGAAGGTGCAGGTTCAGGATGAAATCCAAATCGAAAAAAATCGAGCTTACCCCGCCGCAAATTTTGGTCATCGGGTTCGCCTTGATCATACTGGCGGGCGCCGGCTTGTTAACGCTCCCGGTGTCAGCGGCGTCCGGGGTGCCGACGCCTTTCCTGGACGCGTTGTTCACGGCGACCTCGGCGACCTGTGTGACCGGTCTGGTCGTAGTCGATACAGGCACTCATTGGTCTTTATTCGGCAAGATTGTCATTATTTCGTTGATTCAGGTCGGCGGTCTCGGGTTCATGACCATGGCCACCCTGTTCGCCTTCGCCTTGAAGAAGCGGCTTTCGCTGAAAGAACGGCTCATTCTTCAAGAAGCGATGAATCAGGGCAGCATGGAAGGCATCGTGCGCTTAATCCGTAAAGTTCTGGTGTACTCGTTGACGATCGAGTTCACAGCGGCTGTCATCTTCGCCATCCGGTGGTCGTTCGATTTAGGTCCGGTGCGTGCGCTGGGGTATGGGGTGTTTCATGCGATCTCGTTCTTTAACAACGCCGGGTTCGATCTGTTCGGTCCGATTACCGGCCGGTTCTCCAGCATTACGGCTTACGCGGACGATTATGTGATCAATATCGTCTCCATGGCGTTGATTATATTAGGAGGGATCGGGTTTGTCGTCCTGTCCGACTTGATGGAGTACAAGCAGCGCCGCCGGCTGTCGCTCCATTCCAAGGTCGTGTTGAGCGCGAGCGGCATTCTGATCCTGGTCGGGGCCATCGTCATCTTCATCTTTGAATTTACGAATCCGAAGACGCTTGCCACGCTTAACTGGAACGGTAAAATACTGGCTTCGTTCTTTCAATCGGTCTCCCCTCGAACGGCCGGCGCGAACAGCATCGACATCGCGGGCATGAGGCAGGCGTCGCAGTTTTTCATTATTGTTCTCATGTTCATCGGGGCGTCCCCGGGATCGACGGGCGGCGGGATCAAGACGACGACGTTCACGACGCTGATCGGGGCGATTATCGCGATGATCCGGGGGAAAGAGGATATCGTGCTGTTCCATAACCGGCTCGGCAAAGACCGGATTCTTAAAGCGATTACGTTAACCATGATCGCCTTGTTCTGGGTCATCTTCGTCACCATGCTGCTGTCCACGACGGAAGATCACAATTTCCTGATGATTTTGTTCGAAGCGACGTCGGCTTTCGGCACGGTCGGACTGACGATGGGGCTCACGCCCGATTTGACCACGTTCGGCAAGTTGATGATCGCCCTTACGATGTTTATCGGCCGGCTCGGTCCGTTGACGCTCGCGTATGCGCTCGGTCCGAAGGCAGAGAAAGAGCTGTTCAGATACCCGGAAGGGAAAATTACGATTGGATAGGGAGAGGCATTCGATGAAACGCAGTCAGTACGCGGTAATCGGACTCGGCCGTTTCGGCTCGAGTCTGGCAAAGGAGCTCATACAGCTCGGTTATGAAGTAATGGGGATCGATATGGACGAGGAAGCGGTAGAAGAAATGAGCGAAGAGCTCACGCACGTCGTCGTTGCGGATTCGACGGACGAAGATGTCATTCGTTCGCTTGGGATCCGGAATTTTGATTGCGTGATCGTAGCGATCGGCGACGATATTCAAGCCAGCATCCTGACGACGATCCTCTTGAAGGATATCGGGGTGAAGATGGTTGTGGCCAAGGCGTTGTCCGAGCTGCACGGGAAGGTGCTGCATAAGATCGGCGTCGACCGGGTCATTTTTCCGGAACGGGATATGGGCATTCGCGTCGCGCATCAGCTGGTTTCCCCGAATCTGCTCGATTATATCGAGCTGTCGAAGGAGTACACGATCGCCGAGCTGGCCGTTCCGAAGTGTTTGGATGGTCTGTCGTTGAAGGAGCTTGATACCCGGGCTCGTTATGGCTGCAGCGTCGTCGCTATCAATAAGAAGCATGGCGACGTGATCATCGCGCCGACGGCTACCGATACCGTAGACGAGAAGGACGTCATGGTCATCATTGGCACGAACGAACAGATCGAGCATTTCGAGAACGCCTTGGTTCGTTAAGGCTTTGTTAGACGATCGACCGTTGGGTTTATATAGGAAGGAGCCGCGGAGAGTTGGAGAATGCCGTACTTATCGAGCATGTCATCTTTTTAATCGTTTCCGTCTTATTTCTGGGCATGATTTTCGGAAAAGCGGCGAATTGGCTGAAACTGCCGGACGTCGCTCTCTTTTTGGCCGCAGGCATGATCGTCGGTCAAGGGCTGCACCTGATTCACGAGCCGAGCAGCTCGTTCACGAATCAATTCATCTTAACCGTCGGTTCCGCGCTCATCTTATTCGACGGGGGGCGCAACATCCGGATGTCGGGCCTTCGCCAGGTATGGGTCACCCTTACCTTGCTAAGCGTGCCGGGCGTGCTGATTACGTGCGCGGTCGTCGCTTTCGCCGCCCATTACCTGCTGGGGATCCCGTTCATGTATGCGGTGCTGCTTGGGGCGATTATTTCGTCGACCGACCCGGCGACGCTGATCCCCGTCTTCAAGCAAGTGAAGATCCGGAGCAAAGTACGGGAAACGGTGGAAAGCGAATCCGCCTTCAACGACGCAACCGGCTCGATCCTCACCTTCTCGGTGCTCGGCGCGATTACGGGCGGACAGGCGATATCGCTCTCCTCAAGCGTGCTCGAGTTTCTGCAAACGGCGCTCGGCGGCATCGCGGTCGGCATCGGTGTCGGGTTCGGGCTGGCGTTCATCACGGCGCACCTGAGGCTCGGATGGCTGCGCGATTACACCACGATCGCCCTCGTCGTTACCGCGCTTGGGGCCTACTGGCTGGGCGACGCGCTGCATGTGAGCGGATTTATGGCGACGTTCACGGCCGGACTGATTTGGGGGAACAGCGATTTGTTCAAGCTCCACATGGACGACAAGCTGCAGGAAATGGGCCATTTTACCGAAAATATGACGGTGCTGATGCGCATGCTTATTTTCATTCTGCTCGGAAGCCAGGTAAACTTCGGCATGATCTTCGAACACTTGTGGCCGAGCCTCGGTGTCATTGCGGTATTCATGCTGATCGCAAGGCCGCTTACCGTGCTGGCCTCCGCGCTTCCGGACCGGAAGGCCAAGTGGGAGCGGAACGAGATTGTATTTATGTTCTGGGTGCGGGAGACGGGCGTCATTCCCGCCGCGCTGTCGGGTATGGTAGCCGGGATGGGCATCGCGCATGCGGACATCATCTCGTCCGTTACGTTCCTGGCGGTGCTGCTCACGATCCTGCTCCAGGCGAGCACGACGGCTTATGCCGCGCGCAAGCTGGGGCTCGAGGAGAAGTGAGCCTGGAGGGTCAACGGTAATGCTTCACCGCCAGGTCGATAAACCGCCGGATCGGCGCTTCGAGAGCGGCTTCCTCCGTATATAGGAGCGAAGTCGTTCTTTTCGTTTGCTCCAGCTCGGGGACGAAACGAACGGTCAGCTCATTGTTGCCGACCAGCGGATGGCGCAGGTACGATTCCGGGAGCAGCGTGGCTGTCTGGCACGTCGCGACGAGGCGGACGATCGCTTCGAACGAATCGATCTCCATCTTCACATCCGGATGGACGCCGCAGCGATGGAACATTTCGTCCATCAGTACGCGATACCATGTCCCGCGGGAGAATAAGATCATCGGCAGCTCGTGCAAATCGTGGACGGTCAAGCCGGCGTGATCGGCATAAGGGTGTGCGGCGGGGAGCACCAGACAGAGATGATCGTCGAACAGCGGGACGCTGACGAGGCCGGGGTCGTCGATTTGCGAGGCGACAAGACCGATGTCGACTTTTTTCTCCTTGACGAGCGGGACGACCTCGTGCGTTTTGCCGGTGACGGCTTTAATATCGGTATGCGGATGCTCGCGTGTATAAATGGTGATCAAATCGGGCAAGGTGGATTGCAGGGTGGTCAGACTGGCGCCGATGACGATGCTGGCCGGTTTCGTCGCGGAACGGAACGCGCGCAGCGAATCGTGCAGCTTCCGCTCCAGACGCTGCTGATCGAGCGCATATTCGTAACAAACCTCGCCGGCGCGCGTCAGCTCGAGCCTCTTGCCTTTACGGCGGAACAGCTCGACGCCAAGCTCCTGCTCCAGCTTCATGATTTTGCGCGAAAGGGCGGGCTGCGAGATGTTCAGCAATTGCGACGCTTTATTCAAGCTTTGCTGCTGCACGACCGTGACGAACATGTCGAATTGTTCCATAGTTATTCCTTTCTATATGCACTGTAGTTATAAGAGATTATAAGAAATCGGCACTTCCATTATAAGCGAAATAAGAGTAGGATGTATATGTCACGGATTGTTCACAATAATTACCGTGAACCGTATACAAGACTGTCGATTCATGGAAAATAGTTGTATCGTTTTGTGTTGACGCTCTCAGGCGTCGGGAGTACAATGGGTAATGGTTTTCACGAAGGCCGTGGCAAGCCTAATTTTAGGGGGGAACGAAGGGTAATGTTCAAGAACTCGTACTTTTCACGAAAGCTCCATTCCTTACTGGGGGTTATTCCGGTCGGGTTTTTCCTGATCGAACACCTGCTGACGAACTACTCGGCAGCGAAGGGCGGACCCGAGAGCTTTCTTGAGCACGTCGAATGGCTGCACAGTTTGCCGCTCGTATTGGCGCTCGAAATTTTCGGCATTTGGATTCCGCTGGCGTATCACGCGATTTACGGTTTGTATGTCGCCTACACGGCGCGAAATAACGTAAATAACTACGGCTATTTCCGCAACGTGATGTTCTTCTTGCAGCGCGTGACCGGTGTGGTTACGTTCCTGTTCGTGGCGTGGCACTTTTTCCAAACCCGTTTTCAAATTGCGATCGGCAGCGTCGAGCAAATGGAAATCGGCTCGCATATGCACCAAATCGCATCGAATCCGGTTTACTTCGTATTGTATGTAATCGGCGTCATCGCCGCTGTGTTCCACTTCAGCAACGGCATGTGGTCGTTCCTGGTCAGCTGGGGCATTACGGTCGGTCCGCGCGCGCAGCGTGTGTCGACTTACGTTTGGATGGGCGTGTTCGTGGTGATGTCCGCTATGTTCATTATGTCGCTGACGGCATTCTTGGATCCAGCGTTTCAGCATGTAACGTCAGTAACGAAAGGTTAAGGGGGATCGGACAATCATGGCGAATTCGAAAGTTATCGTAGTCGGTGGGGGCCTTGCAGGCTTGATGGCCACCATTAAAGCTGCAGAAGCCGGAGTCCATGTCGACTTGTTCTCTCTGGTTCCTGTTAAACGTTCTCACTCCGTCTGTGCTCAAGGGGGCATCAACGGCGCCGTTAACACAAAAGGCGAAGGCGATTCTCCCTGGGAGCACTTTGACGACTCTGTATACGGTGGCGACTTCCTTGCCAACCAACCGCCGGTTAAAGCGATGTGCGAAGCCGCGCCGGGCATCATTCACTTAATGGACCGGATGGGCGTTATGTTTAACCGTACCCCGGAAGGCTTGCTTGACTTCCGCCGCTTCGGGGGCACGAAGCATCACCGTACGGCGTTCGCCGGCGCCACGACAGGCCAGCAGCTCTTGTACGCGCTCGACGAGCAAGTACGCCGCTGGGAAACGGCCGGCCTCGTGAAGAAATACGAGCACTGGGAATTCCTCGGCGCGATTCTGGACGACGACGGCGTATGCCGCGGTATTGCCGGACAAGATCTGCGCAGCATGGAAGTCAATACGTTCGCTGCGGATGCGGTTATTTTGGCGACGGGCGGTCCCGGGATCATTTTCGGGAAAACGACAAACTCGGTTATCAATACGGGTACGGCAGCCAGTGCCGTATATCAGCAAGGCGTATATTATGCGAACGGCGAATTCATTCAGATTCACCCGACGGCGATTCCCGGGGACGACAAGCTGCGTCTGATGAGCGAATCGGCTCGCGGTGAAGGCGGACGAGTATGGACGTACAAGGACGGGAAGCCTTGGTATTTCCTCGAAGAGAAATATCCGGCTTACGGAAACCTGGTTCCGCGCGATATCGCGACTCGCGAAATTTTCGCTGTCTGCGTCGACATGAAGCTCGGCGTCAACGGCGAGAACATGGTTTACCTCGACTTGTCGCATAAAGATCCGAAGGAGCTCGACGTCAAGCTGGGCGGTATTATCGAGATCTACGAGAAATTCATGGGAGACGATCCGCGTAAAATCCCGATGAAGATTTTCCCGGCCGTTCACTATTCGATGGGCGGTATGTGGGTCGACTACAACCAGATGACGAACATTCCGGGCTTGTTCGCCGCAGGCGAGTGCGAGTACCAGTACCACGGCGCGAACCGTCTGGGCGCGAACTCCTTGCTCTCCGCGATCTACGGCGGTATGGTGGCCGGTCCGAAAGCGATCGAGTACATCAAAGGGTTGGATAAGCATGCGGAGGACATTTCCTCGACCGTTTACGAACGTTATGCGAAGCTGCACACCGAGAAGTACGAAAGCATCCTGAAAATGAACGGTACGGAAAATGCGTACGTGCTTGGCAAGGAGCTCGGCGAATGGATGACCAACAACATGACGGTCGTTCGCTACAACAAAAACCTGGAGCAAACGATCGATAAAATCAACGAGCTGAAGCAGCGCTACAAAAACATTAACATCAACGACTCGGCTCGCTTCAACAACCCGGGCGTCGCTTATACGCGTCAATTGTGGAACATGCTGGAGCTCGCGCACGCGATGACGCTTGGCGGACTTCTTCGTAACGAGAGCCGCGGCGCGCACTACAAGCCGGAGTTCCCGGAACGTAACGACGAGGAGTTCTTGAAGACGACGAAGGCGAAATGGACGGCCGACGGCCCGCAAATCGAGTGGGAAGATGTCGACGTCTCCTTGATCGCGCCGCGTAAACGTGACTACACAACCGACAAGAAGAAGGGAGGTCATTGATCATGGCCGAAGCAACCGCGACAGCAAACAAAAAGATTAAGTTTATCGTCACCCGTCAGGACTCAGCGGAAAGCAAGCCGTATACGGAAGAGTTCGAGGTTCCATACCGTCCGAACATGAACGTGATCAGCGCTCTGATGGAGGTACAGCGGAATCCCGTGAATGCCAAAGGCGACAAAACGACGCCGGTGTGCTGGGAATCGAACTGTTTGGAAGAAGTATGCGGAGCTTGCTCCATGGTCATTAACGGAAAGCCGCGCCAAGCTTGCAGCGCGCTTGTCGACAAGCTGGAGCAGCCGATCCGGATCGCTCCGATGAGCACCTTCCCGGTCGTCCGCGACCTGGTCATCAACCGTGAGCGCATGTTCTCGGCTTTGAAGAAAGTGAAAGCATGGATTCCGATCGACGGTACGTACGATCTCGGACCGGGACCGCGGATGGCGGAGTCCAAGCGTCAATGGGCCTATGAGCTGTCCAAATGTATGACTTGCGGCGTGTGCCTGGAATCCTGTCCGAATGTGAACGACAAGACGACGTTCATCGGACCGGCTGCCATTTCGCAAGTACGGTTGTTCAACGCTCACCCGACGGGCGAGATGAACGCTCACGAGCGTCTGGAAGCGCTGATGGAAGACGGCGGCATCGAAGGCTGCGGCAACTCGCAGAACTGCGTGCGCTCCTGCCCGAAAGGCATTCCGCTTACGACTTCGATCGCGGCGATGAATCTCGACACGACGAAGCATCTGTTCAAGAAATGGCTCAGCATGTAATTTCCTTACGCCGAACTTGATACAATGATGAAGGCTCCCTACCTTGCGCTTGGCGCGGTAGGGAGCCTTTTTGTGATAGAAGGACTAGCTGTGCACCAATTCTTTCGTCTGCAGCTGCAGTGGCGGCGGCACGAGCCAGCCCTTGGCTTTGTTCATGCGCAGCAGCTTGCTGCTGAGGCCGGTCTTGGTTTGATGATACTTCGTAAATAACATGCCAATATCCTCGCGAATGGCTTGACCGATGATTTGGCTGCACATGTTTAATCCGATCATCAGATCGACGCTCAATGAGGCGGATATTTCCTGATCGGTGAAACGAGCGCCTGCCGGAATGTCTTCCAGATTCGCTTTCGGCTTCTCCGGCGGCGACGGCGGGGGGGTGATGCCGTTCTTGATTAACAGTGCATCGCAGTCATCGATTTCTTTAGCCGCGACATCGATTAATTCCTTCATGAATTCTCTTAAATCCGAATCACCGGCGTGATTACGCAGCGTATGGTAACCGGTTGAAGCTAGCTTTGTCTGCGAGCTGAATGCCCACAAAGCATAAATTTCACCATAATGCATAGGCTCGTGTTTCGGATTTCCGTCTAAGATTCCCATATCGATTCTCCTTCGCATGGTGATGAAGTTCCTCGTGTAGTATGTACGGAGAACCGACGGTCTATCTTCCCTTACCGTAGGAATTATTGGCGTCTTGCGTCCTGCATATCTTCCGGTGTTTGGTGACAAAACATGAAGGCATACTCTGCAACTCATATTGTTCCTAACGGATGGAGGGAAGTTCGATGCGCAAAGGCAAAAACAAAAGCATGAATCAAACCATGCAGTCGATGGCCGATCACTCGAATCAGGCGGTGGAAAGCAAAGCTTACACCATGCCGACCTATCACAAGGACAAGCATGAGCCGAATAGACCGTCGATATAACGATGGTCTTGTTCAGCCGTTTCGCCAGAGGGCGGAACGGTTTTTTTCTTATCCGCTGCATTGACGCGTCCAATGGATTGGCGGTAAAATGAAAAGATTAAACGCTTAAATCGATTATTTTATTCTATGAAAGTTTTGACCAGGGAGAGGGAAACGCGGCATGAGTAAAAAGCGGCAAATCACCATCGTCGATATCGCCGAAGCGGCTGGAGTATCAATTGCTACGGTTTCTAACGTGTTGAACAGGCGCAATGTGCCGATGACGCCGGAAACGATCCGTAAAGTGGAACAGACGGCGGAACAGCTCGGCTACCGCCGCAACGTTATGGCCGCCAGTCTAAGCCGGAAGAAGTCGTATGAGCTCGGCATGCTCGTGCCTGTCTTCGGCGGATATCACGGGCAGTTTGCCGAAGAAATGCAGCGTATGGCGCATGGGTACGGGTACCATTTGTCCGTTTTTTCGGCAGCGGGGTTCGATCCGGAGATAGAGAAGCGCCACCTGGATGTGCTGCTGCAGCGCCGGGTGGACGGGCTCATCTGCCACGGGCTGGCGATGTCGCAGGAAGCGACCCGCCATCTGGTGGGCGAAGGGACGCCGCTTGTTTTGTTTAATGCGTGGGGATGGCCGAACGACATCGCCGTCGGGGCCGTGAACCTCGATTTTGTCGATGGCTGTGACGAGGCTGTGAGACATCTGTATGAGCAGGGCTGCCGAACGATTGTGTATTTGGCCAAAACAAGCTTGTACGCTACCGATCTTCAACGAAGAGCGGGCTTTCGAAACGGGCTTTCGAAGCTGCCTGAACCGGTGCCGTACGACATGATCGATTCGGATGAGGTGGAGACGATCGACCAGGCGTTGGAACAAGTGGAGAGACTCTGGAATCGAGAAGCTCCGGTCGGCATTCTTGGGTTCGACGATGTGATTTCGCTGGCATTCATGTCCGCTGTACAACGGCGGGGGTACCGGGTGCCGGAGGATTTTCGGATTGCCGGCATCAACAACGATCCGGTGACGACGGTGTGCCACCCGATGCTGACGTCGCTCGATATCCCGTATGCGCTGCAGGCTGAAATGACCATGATGCTGATGCTTGAGGCGCTTGGCGATACGAGAGCGCTGAAGCAATCTCCGGCAGATGAGGCGCGGAAGCTTAAACGTATCGGCCATGAAATTCAAATTCCGCTCCGCCTGATTGCGCGGAGATCGAGCATTGCGGAAGCGCTCGAATAAAGACGCCTTGCCTCTCCGGTCACCACAGTTCGTGGGGGTCAGGTGAGGCAAGGCGTCTTGACGTCTTCTAGAAGACAGGACCGATACTCCGGGTCTGCTTCTGCTCCTTGGCCAGCATAAATTGCTTGCCGTATTCGCCGTGCGGGTGGATGCCCGCATGCTCCATCTGGATCGTCGTGTGCTCGATGCCGTACTTGTTCTTCAGCGTCTCGTTGATGGCGAGGATGATGCAGAACGGCTGGATGCTGTCGTCGATAAAGACGTGCGCCGTGAGGGAATAATGATCCGAGGACACGGCCCACAGATGCATCTCGTGCACATCTTCGACACCTTCCACGGCAGCGATGGCTGCCCGGATTTCATCCAGATCGAAGCGCTCCGGCACCGATTCCATCAGGACGAGGTACGATTCCTTAATGATTTTCGCACCGCCGGTGAAGATGATGCCGCCGATGACAATGCTGATAATCGGGTCGAACCAAGGCAATCCGGTATAATAAATGAGTACGGCAGAAACAATAACTCCAATGGAGCTTAGCAAATCTCCGATAAAATGCCATAAAGCGCTTTTCACGTTCAAATTTTCCTCTTCCTTCATACTGCGGCTGAGCACCAGCGTCAGGACGAGGTTGACCGTCAGCCCGATGGAGGCAATGATCAGCATGAGCTTGAGATCGATCGGTTCCGGGTTCATAAATCGCCGTATCCCTTCGATACAGATGCCGATCGAAATGATGGCCAGCGCCAGACCGTTGAGGAACGAAGCGATAATCTCAAAACGGAGGAAGCCGAACGTATATTTGGCGTTTGGTTGTCTCGTCGCCATATAGATGGCGACCATGCTCAATCCGAGAGCGAGCACGTCAGAGATCATATGCGCGGAATCGGAGAGCAGGGCGAGCGAATTGGACAGCAGTCCGCCAATGACTTCAACGATGGTGAAGAATAAAGTTAAACTCAGCGTGATCCACAGCGTTTTCTTGGAACGGCTTTGTTTCTTCGCATGGTCGAGATGGTGATAATCGTACATCCGAATCACCCTTTCTGTAAGGTAAGTCCTTGATTGGATTATACGTCAAGGTCGAAATTTTGGCAAATACTTTAATTGATATCGATTTTCAGCCTTTTGAGACTAATTATCGGTATCAAGGTTAGCGTTTTCTTTGATTTTGATAATATTTCTCGATATTATGACATTGATTCTCATTCCGGTATATAACGCTTTCAATTTTGTTACATAATTGAAATATATCTGTTACGTGTTTAACATGTTATCCGTGTATTATAGATAGCAAGACCCCCTTTTTAATATATACACCCTTAGATCCGCCCCGTTGGCGGGTCTCTTTTTTTGTCTGTATGTTTAGGAGCCCTTGTCCCATAGGGGCTTTTAAGCTTTACCTTGGCAGGGAAATGATCGAATTATGCGTTTTGGCAGGAATTTGGCGGGGGATTACGGGTAATGGCAGGAGAAAGGCGGCTACCTTAGGAGTTTCTCCAAAGCAGTAGCCGCCTCAGCTTGCATATTTGGCATTAGGTGAGAGTAAGTGTCCAAGGTGATCATTATGGATGAATGACCGAGCTGTTCTTGGACTATCTTTGGATGAATGTCCAGACTCATGAGTAGGGAAGCGCACGTATGACGAAGATCATGAAAGTCTGATCACTCGCATGTTCGTCTTCTTGAGCATACGCTTTCAAACCACACTGCAATTAGCTTGGGACAAAGGAATACCATACTTACTGCAACTAGGAAGCTCCTATCTTCATATCGTTCCCCCGTGGCCAGCTTTTCCTCTTTAATCATGAAGGAACGAATGTACTGTTCAAATTGTGGCAAGCAAGTCCTAGAGGGCGCTAAGTTTTGTTCTTCTTGCGGAACGAAGTTGCTAGTATCAGATGAAGGGCGACCTATCGATACAACAGATGTGGAGGCTCCGCAAGTATCTATTACAAAGCTTGAAGAAGAGTCGCTTGCTCAAAATGGCTTAGCGGCTACGCGCGGCACAAAGGCTAAAATTATTCAGCGTGCATTAACGCTTTGCTTAACATCATTGTTGTGTATCTGGTCTTTAGACTATTCAAGGTTATCGGTGATGATGTTCGGAACGGCTCGTATCACGCATTCCTTCTGACGTCGTATTCGGCATAGTGTTATTTTTCAACGTAAATACGTTGTATCAAGATGCGGTGGCAACTCAGCAGTGGGCGCAAACGCGCGTCATGTCCTTCGTGTAACGTAATTCTTATGATTACGTGTTCTCGACAGCAAAGAGCTTTTATGGATGGACGATTGCACTAAATATCGTGAACATTGTATCGATTTTGCTGATTGCTCCGATAAGAAGAAGATTTAATAAGCCTCTAGCAGCAAGCGGGACAACAAGCGAGGCCAGTCAGGCATGAGCAGGAAGACTATAGTTGGTATGATCTGTGCAATTGTTTTGTTGGTCGAAGTTGTTATTTACATACTGGAGACATTGCTTTCGGACAATTCTAATTCAATTCGTAAGGCCTGCGAGAAGGCGCATCAACTCGAACATCAGCAGACGAACTATAATAATGCTTGGTACACATTGTTCTTGGTGACAGCTATAATTGGGGCTGTTACAATAATGACTATTCCTAATAAGAGAATTCGGCATTAGTCGGCATGATATTCCAAAATTAAGCATTTTGACCTATAATCGAATATAGGCATAAGAGCAGGGTGTTGCCTCAGTAGGCGCCCCTTTTTCATTTAATAGACTAAAATGAGAGTTGGTTGGTCGGTAGATGAAAGAATTACTCAAACACCCAATAGTAGCTGGGGCAATTACCTTTTTTATCGGAGCTGCAATAACATCCCACTTTACCCCGTCTACAATATCGCTCGTGTAGGAATTAAAATCTGGTTCTTGACTAATGATGAGCTTCTTAACTGAGGGTTGGTATCTCTCGACCTACAGTAACAAGTACAACTTCCTGTTCCAATTTGCAAAGAATGTAATGGATACTTAGTAATGAATGAGGGCTCGTATGGGATTGAGCTTTTAACATGTGAGAATTGCGGTTTTAGAAAAACAATTGAGAGTGGGTTCCATGCATACCGAGAGAAGATTAGAAGAGAAATTGTTAGGAAAATTCGAACTGACCAATGGAAAGACAAGGAAATAGGGGGTTAAAGAACCAATGGCTAGAACTTACTACGCAGAAGGAAGACAACTCGCATATGTCTTGAGAGGCTTGTTTATTATTGGTGGGCTTACTTTGTACTTCAACATCCCAGGATTGCATTGGGGATTCTTCTTTGGCATACTCATCGGTTCAATCATAGTTGCGGATATCATAGGAGCTATCTGGACTCGGAAAAGACGAACCGAGAAAAAGCAGAA
>NZ_VIDW01000017.1:0-100349 GCF_006519665.1 Paenibacillus sp. tmac-D7
GCCATGAGGCGGCTCGGCGAGCTCGAGATCGGCTCGCTGCTCGTCGAAGGCGGCGGCAAGCTGAGCGGAGCCCTGCTGGCGGCCGGGCTCGTCGATAAGCTGGTGCTGTTCCTGGCGCCGAAAATCATCGGCGGCGGAGCATTGGCACCCGGCAACTTCGATTTTCCCGGCTTCGAGACGATGAGCCGGGCGATCAAGCTCGAACGGCTTCAGGTGGAACGCTGCGGCGAGGACGTGTGCTTGTCCGGTTATCCGCGGTACGAAAGCGAGGAATGACAAGATGTTTACGGGCATTATCGAAGAAATCGGCACGATGCGCCGCATCGCCAAACAAGGCCAAGCCATGGTGCTCACCATCGGCGCGAAACGTATACTGGAAGACGTGAAGCTGGGGGACAGCATTGCGGTGAACGGCGTGTGCTTAACCGTCGTCGCTTACGACGAGTCAAGTTTTACCGTCGATGTGATGCCGGAGACCTTCCGCCGAACGAACCTGGAACGGCTGCAAACCGGCGCTCGGGTGAATCTGGAGCGGGCGATGGCGGCGAACGGCCGCTTCGGCGGTCATATCGTACAAGGTCATGTCGACTCGACGGGCATCATCACGAGTCGAACGCCGGAAGAGAACGCCGTCGTGTTCCGGGTGGAGCCGAGAGATGCGGGGATGATGAAATACGTCATTCCGCACGGCTCGATTACGATCGACGGCATCAGCTTAACGGTCGTCGAGTCGGGGGAAGCGCATTTTACCGTTTCGATCATTCCGCATACGCTGGCAGAGACGATACTGGAGCACAAGAAGGCCGGAGACGAAGTAAACCTCGAGGCCGATGTGCTGGGTAAATATATCGAGCGATTGCTGGGCTTCCGCGGCGCGGGTCCGGAAGGACAAGGCAAGCCGCAGAGCCGGCTGACAGCTTCATTTTTGACGGAGCACGGGTTTATGTAACCCAAACTAGTGGGAGGCGAGAGAACATGACGGCACCGATTCAATTTCATTCGATCGAAGAGGCGATTTACGACCTGATGCTGGGCAAAGTGATCATCGCCGTTGATGACGAGGACCGGGAGAACGAAGGCGACTTCATTGCCTTGGCGGAGAAAGCGACGCCGGAGATCATCAATTTCATGATCAAGGAAGGGCGCGGACTCGTATGCGTACCGATTACCGAGGAGCGGGCTCAGGAGCTCGATTTACCGCCGATGGTCGTGCGCAACACCGATTATCACGGCACGGCCTTCACGGTTTCCGTCGATCATGCGGAAACGACGACCGGCATCTCGGCTTCGGAGCGCTCCCGCACGGTTCAGGCGTTGATTGATCCGAAGACGAGGGCGCATCAATTCCGCCGGCCGGGCCACATTTTTCCGTTGATCGCGAAAAAGGGCGGCGTGCTCCGCAGAGCGGGCCATACGGAAGCGGCCGTCGATTTAGCCCGGATGTGCGGCGCGTATCCGGCTGCCGTCATCTGCGAGGTCATTAAGGAAGACGGGGAAATGGCGCGTGTGCCGGACCTGATGGAAATCGCGCAAAAGCATGATTTGAAAATTATCACGATTCAAGATATGATCAAATACCGCAATTATAAAGAAAAACTCATTAACCGCGAAGTGGAAGTGCGGATGCCGACCGACTTCGGCAGCTTCACGGCCATTGCGTATTCGAATGTCGTCGACCAGAAGGAGCATGTGGCGCTTGTCAAAGGGAACATCGACACCGACACGCCGACGCTGGTGCGTGTTCACTCGGAATGCTTGACCGGCGACGTGTTTCATTCGCACCGCTGCGATTGCGGTCCGCAGCTCGCCGCGGCGCTGAAGCAGATCGATGAAGCGGGCTCCGGCGTGCTGCTCTATATGCGTCAGGAAGGCCGCGGCATCGGCTTGATCAACAAGCTGAAGGCGTATAAGCTGCAGGAAGAGGGATTCGATACGGTCGATGCGAACCTGAAGCTCGGCTTCGACGCGGATCTGCGCGACTACGGCATTGGAGCGCAAATATTGAAGGATCTCGGCATCAGGAAAATCCGTTTGCTCACGAACAATCCGCGTAAAATTCGCGGACTCGAAGGCTACGGGCTGGAGGTCATCGAACGCATACCGATTCAGATGGATGAGAACGAAGACAACACCCACTATTTGCATACGAAACAAGCGAAGCTCGGTCATTTGCTCAATTTTGCACAAGATTAAGCATGGCGGGTTTGGCCGCATCAAAAAAAATATTGAATTCGGAAGGAAGTTGTGAGATTATGGCGAAAGTATACGAAGGTCATTTAGTGTCGAAAGGTCTGAAATACGGGATCGTAGCAGGCCGTTTTAATGAATTTATTACGAGCAAGCTGGTCGGAGGCGCACTGGATGCGTTGAAACGTCACGGCGTGGAAGAAGACGAGATCGAGCTGGCTTGGGTGCCGGGCGCTTTTGAAATTTCACTGATCGCCCAGAAAATGGCAGAGAGCGGCCGTTACGACGCAGTCATTACGCTGGGGGCGGTCATCCGCGGATCAACGCCGCATTTCGACTACGTGTGCAACGAAGCGGCCAAAGGAGTGGCTGCGGTCGGGCTGAAAACGGGCGTGCCGACGGTGTTCGGCGTTCTGACGACCGATTCGATCGAGCAAGCGGTCGAGCGGGCAGGCACGAAGGCGGGCAACAAAGGCTGGGAAGCCGCGGTTACAGCGATCGAGATGGCCAATCTGGTTAAGCAGTTTAAATAAACAATAACGAACCATACAGCTAAGATCTACAGCGGGCGGGCAGAAACTAGCGGGAAGTGGGGAACAAGGGGGAACAAGCGACATGAAGGTCACGGTAAAGCTCGAAACGTTTGAAGGCCCCCTTGATTTGCTGCTTCACTTGATCGATAAAGCGGAAGTCGATATCTATGATATTCCGATTAAAGACATTACGGATCAATACATGGAATACCTGGACGCCATGACGGAGCTGGAGCTCGAATTCACGAGCGAGTTTTTAGTGATGGCGGCGACGCTGCTTTCGATCAAAAGCAAGATGCTGCTGCCGAAACCTCCGGTCCTTGATCTGGATTTCGACGATTATTTGATGGACGAAGAATACGATCCTCGTGCCGAGCTTGTGGCCAAACTGATCGAATACCGCAAATACAAAGCGATCGCCGATCATCTGCGTGACAAGGAAGTGGAGCGCAGCTTGATTTATACGCGCGAACCCGAGGACTTGACGCCTTATGTCCCCGTCGTTGTGGATAATCCGGTCAAAGGTCTGCATGTCTCCGATTTGGTTCAGGCGTTCCGCAAAGCGATGCGCCGGATGCAGAGCCGCAATGCGGTTGCCAAAATCCGCAAAGACGAAATTTCCGTCAAGGATCGGATGTTTCAGGTCATTGGCGCGCTCGAGCAGCACGGAGGGAAGCTCCTGTTCTCCAAACTCCTGGATCAGGAGCGGACAAGGGATTCAATCGTGGTCACCTTCCTTGCATTGCTGGAACTGATGAAGGTGAAGAAGATCGTATGTTTTCAACATCAATTATTCGACGATATCGTGATAAAGGTGCGGGAGGATGGAACGGCAAATGGATTCTGGGCAGATGAAATCAGTTATTGAGGGTTTGCTGTTCGTGGCGGGAGACGAAGGGCTCGACGCCAAGCAGCTGGCCGAAGTGCTGGAGCAAGATGCCGCTTTTGTCACCGACCTCGTGCTGGACCTGCAAAGCGAATTGAAGCGGCAAGGGCGGGGCATTCAAATCGTGGAGCTGGCGGGGACGTATCAGTTGTCCACGGTGCCGGAGCATGCGCCGTTCTTCGAACGCTTGGCGTATTCCCCTTCTCGAACGTCGCTTTCGCAAGCGGCTCTGGAGACGCTCGCGATTGTTGCGTATCGGCAGCCGATTACGCGTATCGAGATCGAGGAAATCCGCGGCGTGAAGGCGGACCGGGCGCTGCAGACGCTGGTGGCCAAGGATTTGATTCAAGAGGTGGACCGGGCGGATGCGCCGGGAAGACCGATTTTATACGGGACGACCAAATCGTTTCTCGACTATTTTGGATTGGGCAGTTTGACCGATTTGCCGGAAACGAGTTTGTTCGAGAACGACGACAACCTGGAAGAGGAAACGCGCTTGTTGTTCGAGAAGCTGGAAGGGGAGCAAATGACGTTCGAAGACGTGTCTTCGAAGTCGAACGACTTCTGAAACGTGCATGTTTTACCAAGGTAAAGCCATACTAACTCCTGAGGAAATGAAGCGGCAAGCTTCCGGTACCGGGAGTTTTTTGTGTTTTCCCCAGAATTTTGCCGTGCGGGAGGAGATTAGCATGGTTTGGGTTTGGATGGCCGCGGGACTGCTCTTCGTGCTGCTTCTCCTCTTGGGAAGCCGGGTGAACATTCGACTCGCCTTCACCCATCAGGATAAGAACGACGAGATTTCCGTTGAAGTCAGGGCGCTGCTAGGTCTCGTCCGTTTTCACTATGAAGTGCCGACCCTCCGTTTCAAGGGTCTTCGCGCCGGGCTGGAAGTGAAATCCGAACAAGTCAACGCCGGGGCAGGGCGCTTGATTGCCGATCGGAAAGAAACGATCAACGCGGATAAAATCAAGCAGATGTTCGAGGATGTACGGATACTGCTGACGCATTGTTTCGATTTCAACGAGTGGCTGAGCCGGATGCTTCGGCATGTCCATTGTACGAAGCTGAATTGGAAAACGTCGGTCGGCATTGGGGATGCGCCTGAGACAGCCTTTCTGGTCGGGACGCTCTGGGGGGTGAAGTCGTCGCTGCTCGGGTTTGTATGCCGGTACATTCGTTTGGAAACCCAGCCGCAGCTGCAGGTGACGCCGGTTTTTAATCAAATGATGTTCTTGACCGAAGGGGATTGTACGATTCGTATCCGGATCTGGCATTTGCTTTCCGGAGGCGTTCAGCTCCTGATGCGCGTCCGCAAGACGGAAGGCGGCCTGCAAGCTTGGCGCCGTGTGCTGATGCCGACGTCCTGAATAACGAAGCGACGCGACTTCGGATTCTGTTTCCCCTACATAGTCTGGAGGTACTCCGGTTAAGCTAAAACTGTTCTTTAATCCGACTTCAGACAGGAGGTTTCCACGTTGGCAGAGCATCCGATTCAAGGGTTAATGAAGACGGCCATGGAAAATATTAAAGAAATGGTCGACGTCAATACGATTGTAGGCGACCCGGTCGAAACGCCGGACGGCAGCATCATTATGCCAATCAGCAAAGTCGGTTTTGGCTTCGCGGCAGGGGGCAGCGAGTTCGTCACGGCGGAAGAGCATGCGAATGGGAATGGCGGTAACCGCCATGATGCGATGAACGCTTCGGTTGCGCTTCCGTTCGGCGGGGGCAGCGGCGGCGGGGTGTCGATTACCCCGATCGCATTTTTGGTTGTCGGCAAACAAGGGGTCAAGATCGTGCCGCTCGACAATCAAACGCACTTGCTGGAACGAATTATCGATTCAGCGCCGCAAGTGGTCGACCGCATTCAATCGATGATCAAAAACGGCGGCAAAGCCGGCTCCACTATGGAGACAGAGTCGACATCCGTAACGAACAACATCGAGAACCCAAATTTCATCGTTTAACTTTATCGAGAAGCTGCCCGGTCCAGGGCAGCTTTCTTTATGCGATTCCGCTGTCCGCTCGAGAAAGGATAACCCCCGCTGCATGTTCCATCAAGCGGTATTGCTCTTTCCGGGTCTAAGGAATATAGTTGATGTAGACTGCTTTTGCTTGCTTTGCGGCAAAGGCGACGAATGGAACAATAAGTAAGGAGTTATGCCTCGTGTGCGGACGGTATACGATTACGGTTTCGTGGGATGAGCTGATGATGCGCTTTTTGCTGGATGGAAGACCGGGTAAATACCAGCCGCGGTACAATGCCGCCCCCGGCCAGTGGATCCCCGCGATTCTCGGCGGCGAACAGGGCTTTGGCGAACGTGCGGCGAACCGTCTCGGGGAGCTCCGCTGGGGGCTTGTACCTTCATGGGCGCAAGACGCCAAGTCGGGTGCGCGCATGATGAACGCAAGAGCCGAAACGGTTGCGGAGAAGCCGTCGTTCCGAACGCTGCTGTCGCGTAAGCGCTGCCTCATTCCTGCCGATGGCTTCTACGAATGGAAGAAGACCGGCGGGGGGAAACAGCCGGTGCGATTCGTGCTGAAAGACGGAGGCTTATTCGGGATGGCGGCGCTTTACGATACGTGGGTCGGGGAGGACGGCGACAAGCTGCATACGTGCACGATTGTGACGACTGCGGCCAACGGATTAGTTGCGGAAGTCCACGAACGGATGCCGGTCATTTTGACCCGGGAGCGGGAGAAGGTGTGGCTCGACCGCAGCGTCCGCGAACAGGCGGAGCTGCTGCCGCTGCTCGAACCGTTCCCGGCGGAGCGGATGGATTATTACGAGGTGCGGCCCGAAGTCGGGCGCGTTGCCTATGACGAGCCGGACTGCATCCGGCCATTAGCCTAAAAGCTTGCAAGAACGAAGACCGTCAAGGTGAATTTGCGCCTTGCCGGTTTTTTGTGTACCGTCCGCATGCATACATAACCAGGCCCGATTCGCATATACATGTACAAGTAGGCCGAACTTGTCCTTCGATCGTTTGTTTGTGTCGGGGCAATTCGTCCGCCGGTGATACAGGAACGTTTTGGTGGGAGGATCATGATGAGAAGACTATGGTTTCTGTTGTTGGCCTTATGGCTTGTCGCCGCCGGCTTCGGCGGTATTCCGACCGCGCAGGCGGCTCCGGGAATAAGCACCAGCGCGGAAGGCGCGGCGCTGATCGACGTCACCTCAGGCAGGCTGCTGTACAGCGTCAAAGGGGACAAACAGATGCGTATCGCCAGCTTGACGAAGATCATGACGGCGATCGTGGCCATCGAGAACGGCAAGCTGACGGATTTGGCGAAAGTCAGCAAGAACGCCTTCGGCAAAGAAGGCTCCTCGATTTATTTAAAGCTGAATGAAGAGATGAATTTGAAAGACTTGCTGTACGGACTTATGCTTCGTTCCGGCAACGACGCCGCAACCACGATAGCGGAGCATGTGGGGGGCAGCGTCGAGGGCTTCGCCTATATGATGAATGAGAAGGCGAGAATGATCGGAATGACGCGCTCCAGCTTCAAAAACCCGTCCGGCTTGGATGAAGAAGGCCATTACTCTACGGCAAGCGATATGGCCAAACTGACTGCTTATGCATTGAAAAACCCGGTCTTCCAGGAAATCGTCAAAACGAAAGTCAAAAAAGTGCCGAATCCGAATGAATCCTGGGATTACTCTTGGGTCAATAAAAATAAAATGCTGTCGCTGTACGACGGGGCGGACGGCGTGAAGACCGGGTACACGAAGCTGGCCAAGCGCTGCCTGGTCTCTTCCGCGACGCGGGGCGGACAACAATTAGCCGTTGTCACGCTGAACGATCCGAATGACTGGATCGATCATACGCAGCTGCTCGATTACGGCTTCGAGCACTACCCGCTCACGACGCTGATCGGCAAAGCGGAGCCGGTTGAAGGCACGGAATTCGTGGCTGGGGCACCTTTCCGATATCCGGCCGAGCAGGCGGAGAACGGAAAATTCGAGCGCAAGCTGATATTGAACGACGTCACTTCCACTGATTACAAGCTGGGCTTGAAGGGACGGATCGAGTTTACGTTGAACGGCAGAGCCATCGGTAACGTACCGCTTGTAGCCAAGGATAGTCCCCGGCTTTCCGCAACGGACCGGTCAACGTTCGCATTCTCCGAGTCGGATGCGGACGGTTGGCGGCTTTCGGATAGATGGTTATACATTTTAAGCGCATTCACCCGGGTGATGTTCACAGGACAAACCGATTAATCGTACGACAAGGGTTCCAGTCCGATCATGGGAGGGAAGGGGCATGCCTAGTTATGGTCAACTTTATTTGGTTGTTCTTTATCGTTGCCGGATTCATCGTCGCCGCATTTCAGGGAAGAATCGATTTGGTGACCGAGGCCGTTTTTGAAGGCGCGAAAAGCGGCGTCACCGTTTGTTTCGGCCTGATCAGCATCATGGTGTTCTGGCTCGGGATGATGCGGATCGCCGAGGATGCAGGCCTGCTGCGAACGATGGCCAGACTGCTCAGCCCCGTCGTCCGCATGCTGTTTCCCGGTGTCCCGAAGGATCATCCGGCGCTCGGATACATCATGTCGAACATGAGCGCGAACATTTTCGGACTCGGGAATGCGGCTACGCCGATGGGCATCAAAGCGATGCAGGAGCTGCAGAAGCTGAATCCGCACAAGGAAATCGCAAGTCCCGCCATGTGTACCTTGCTTGCGCTGAACACGGCGAGCATTACCTTGATCCCGACGACGCTGATCGCCATTCGCATGAGCTACAACTCGGCCAATCCCGCGGAAATCGTCGGCACGACCTTAATGGCCACCTTCATTTCGACGCTGGCGGCGATCGTGGTCGACCGATGGTACAGAAGTCGAAATTCGCCGAGCGATTTGAGGAAAGGATGAGGCGCCGTGTATGAATGGGTCAACTTAATATCCGCCTGGGCGATTCCCGTTATCATCGTGTTTATCCCTTTATATGCCGCTTACCGGAAAATCCCCGTCTACGAATCGTTCGTGGACGGGGCGAAAGACGGCTTCGATACGGCGATCCGCATCATTCCTCACCTCGTCGGCATGATGGTGGCGATCAGCGTATTTCGCGCGTCCGGCGCGATGGATTTATTCATCGGCTGGCTGAAGCCGATTTGTGAACGATTCGGGGTGCCGAGCGAAATCATCCCGCTTGCTTTCTTGCGTCCGATTACCGGCGCAGGATCGCTCGCTTTCACGACCGATCTCATCTCGCAGTTCGGGCCGGATTCGATGGTCGGGCGCATCGCCTCCACGATTCAAGGCAGTACGGATACGACGCTGTACGTCATTACCGTATATTTCGGCGCGATCGGCATCCGTAAAGCGGGATACGCCCTGAAGGTCGGCCTGATCTCCGACGCCGTCGGCTTTATCGCCTCGATCGTCATTTGTTATTTGGTGTTTACCGCGTAATGGCTTCCTTCGTTTCACCCCCTCCTTTGTCCGTACATATACTAAGGCAGCGATCCCGGAAGAGGTGACCTGTATGGTGTATTACGGCATTATCATTCATCATTCCGCTTGTCCCGCCATTAACGGAAAAGGGTATGACCTGTTTATCGCCAGGAACGGCGTCATCATCCCTTCTTCCGCCCAAACGGACCCGCTGTACATTCATATTTGCTTGGAAGGCGACTATACGGAACCGCGCAGCATCCGGACGCCCGAAGAGAAAGAGCAATGGTTTGTGCTGAACAAGCTTGTTTTGCGTTTATCCGAAACGTACGGTTTTGGGCCGAAAGATCTCTTTCCGCACTCCGTCTCGTGCCCCGGAGCTGCTTTTCCTTGGTCTCAGCTTGTGATTTCACCCGAGGATAGGTATCATTAGCTTGAGGTGACTAGAGAAATGGAACGTTTGCAAAAAGTGCTTGCCGAAGCCGGCATCGCATCGAGAAGAAAATGTGAGGAATTAATAACCGCCGGCCGGGTGCAGGTGAACGATCAAGTGGTAACAACCTTGGGGGTCAAAGTGGATGCGAGCCAAGACTTGATTAAAGTAGACGGAAGGCCGATCCGCAAGCAGTCCAAGGTTTACGTGATGTTCAACAAACCGAAGGGCGTTATCACGAGTGCCGAGGATCCGGAAGGCCGGAAGACGGTGACGGATTTCTTTAAACATTTGAAGGAGCGGATTTACCCGATCGGACGGCTCGATTACGACACCGAGGGATTGCTCTTGCTGACGAACGACGGAGAGTTTGCGCATCTGTTGACCCACCCCAAGCATCACGTGCCCCGCACGTACTTGGCGACGGTCAAAGGGGTGCCGCACGGTTCATTGCTGGACAAGCTGAGGGACGGCATCAAGTTAGAGGACGGGATGACTTCTCCGGCCGAAGTGGAATATCAGGACGTGAATCCGGAGAAGAATGAAACGGTCGTCAAGATTACGATTTACGAGGGCCGCAACCGCCAGGTGCGGCGCATGTTCGAGGCCATTCATCATCCGGTCGTCAAGCTGAAACGGGTGCAGTTCGGACCGCTTCAGCTTACCGGCGTGCCCCGGGGCAAGTCGCGGAGCTTAACGCCGCACGAAGTGGACGAATTGCGTACCGCAGCGCTCGAAATGGGGAAAGGCAAGTCACATAATATTCAAAAAGGTGAATCCGACGCTTGACAATTTTCGCTATAATAAAGTTAGGAACGGACAAACAGTCGGGTTTGAAGGTGTGGGATGATGGGGAAACATAGAACTTGGATACAAATTGCCATTTTTGCCGTTGTCATTCTCGTGGGCGGTTGGACGTTGACGAACAATTTGTTCTTCAGCGACAAGAAGCCGACGGAAGGCGCTTCGGCCCCGAACTTTAAGCTGGTCGGCCTGGACGGGAATATGAAGGAGCTTGCGGAGCTCAAGGGAAAAGTCGTAGTCGTTAATTTTTGGGGGACGTTCTGCGAGCCGTGCCGGGACGAAATGCCGGCGCTTGAACGTCAGAAGGAGAAATGGGCCGGAAAAAATGTGGAAATTCTCGGCCTGAACCTGAATGAGCCGCGGGTGGCCGTCGAGAACTTTGTTAACCAATATAAGGTGACCTTCCCGATCTTGCTCGACAAAAATGAAGAAACACGAAAGCGTTACGGCGTGTCGCAATATCCGACGACGTTCTTCATTAAGCCCGACGGCAAAATCGGAGTCATCCGGGTTGGGCAAATGGACGAAGCCTTTATCGATCAAACGATCTCTTCCTTGCTTCCGTCTTAGGTAAGGCTACACCGCTAAACGGATCCGGAGCGAAGCAAGCACGATTATTTTTACTATTCATAACGAGCGATTTATTTGAACGGGTTTAGCGGAGGTTAGGGTGAGGCCGGAGAGTTTACGTGCTGCCTTTGAAATCGACGTTCTACCCTGCTTGGGTTGATGATTCCAAGAACATCGATTTCAACAAAAGCCGCAGGCCCATCCTAACCGCAGCGGCCTCCCATTCCAATAAATCGAGGAGGACACATGATTCACAACACCAAATGCGAATGCGGACACCAAAATCCCGTCGCCACGCTGCTATGCGAATCGTGCGGCAAGCCGCTGGAGGACGAAGGAGGGGCCGAGCCGCTCGAGATGAAATACGACGGCATGGCCAGACGCTCGCAGCGGGCGAATCCCGGGCTGTTGGACCGGGTATGGAACTTTTTTTCCTCGGTTAAAATCGCCATTTATTTAATTGTCATCACGCTGCTGGGCTCTGCGCTCGGTACCATTTATCCGCAGGAAAACACGTTCCTCAACATCGACCCGTCCGTTTATTACGAGCAAACCTACGGGACATTGGGCTACATTTATTATTTACTCGGGTTATCGCATACGTTCGAGTCGTGGTGGTTCATCACATTGCTTCTCATGATTGGCACGTCGCTTATCGTGTGCAGCCTCGACCGTGTGCTGCCGCTGTATCGCGCGTTAAGCAAGCAGCAAATCCGCAAGCATCTGAGCTTCATTACCCGTCAGAAATTGACGTATTCCGGCCCGATTCCTGTTGGCGGAGTACCGGGCGGACAGCCTGAAGCAGCGCCGGAGCAGGTATGGACGGAAACGGCCGCCAAGGCGCTTCGGAAAGCCCGTTACCGCGTGTATACCGACGGTACGGCGCTGCTTGCGGAGAAATACCGGTTCAGCCGGTGGGGGCCCTACATCAATCATATCGGACTTATTATCTTTCTTGGTGCGGTGCTGATGCGAAGCATTCCAGGCTGGCATATGGATCAGCACATCGGGTTTCCCGAAGGCAAGCTGGTGAAAATTCCCGAGACGAATTATTATTTGAAGAACGAGAAGTTTACTCTGGAGTATTACAAGCCGGAGGAAATGTCAGCCGAGTTTCGTTCCAAGGGACTCGATGTCCCGAAAGTATACGAAACGAAAGCGACGTTATACGCCTGTCTGGCGGATTGCGACGATCCGACGAAGGAACCGGTGCTCAAGGAAGTGCATAAGCAAGACATCATCGTGAACAAGCCGCTTGAGTATCAAGGTCTGCTCGCTTATCAATTCGACTTCAAGCCATCGCCGATGCTGATCTCGGTCAAGCCATCGTTGAAGAATAAAGAAACCGGCGAAACGTATGGCAGCTTTGAACTCTCGATGGACAATCCGAAGGAACAGTACAAGGTCGGCCCGTACGAATTAAAGCTCAAAGCGTATTTTCCGGAATTCGCGCTGGATAGCAAAGGTATGCCGATAACGAAATCGAAAGACCCGCTGATGCCGGCTTTCGTCTTCACGATAACAGGTCCTGGACTGCAGCCGCAAGGTGAGCCTTACATGTACTTCCCGCGTCAAGTCGACAAAGTCAATTTCCGGCAGGATGAAATTAACGGAGCGCTTGGTGCGAAGCTGGAGCTTGCGGTCGGTTCGATGGAGAACGTTAAAATATCCGAGTACATCAGCTACTTGAATATCCGGGTTGACCGGGCGATGCCGTTCATTTGGATCGGCACCGCCATTTCGATGATTGGTTTGATTATGGGCTTTTATTGGAATCATCGCCGGGTTTGGCTGCGCATTGACGACGGCAAGCTGGCGCTCGGCGCGCATACGAATAAAAACTGGTACGGGTTGCGCAAGGAAGTTTCGCAGGTCCTCGCCAAAACGGGGATCGAGGTCGATCCGAATGCGCTCGAAAGAAGGGTGGAACAAGCGTGAGCAGCGCATCATTGCTGATAGCTTTCATAGTGTATTCGCTTGCATTGCTGGGATTCGTCATCGGCATTACAGGTAAAAAATCGGTTCAAGTGACGGACCCGGAAACGTACGTCAAGAAATGGGGCAGCATCGGACTGACGCTCACAATCGTCGGTTTTCTGTGTCATGCCACGTTTTTCTTTACCCGTTGGGCCGAGGCCGGACATATTCCGACGAGCAACATGTATGAGTTTATGACGTTTCTAGGCATGATGGTCGTACTGGCGTTCATTGTCGTATTCCTGATTTATCGGACTACGGTACTCGGCGTGTTCGCCCTGCCGGTTGCCATCATTATCATCGCCTATGCGTCGGTATTTCCGCACGAGGTGCAGCCGCTTATTCCGGCGCTGCAAAGCTACTGGCTGAAAATCCACGTGACGACGGCGGCGCTGGGCGAAGCGTTCTTCGCCGTCGGTTTTGCCGCCGGACTGATGTATCTGGTCCAGAACGTCAATTTCAGCAGCTCGGAGCGAAAGGACAGGCGTGAGCAGCGCGGTGTGGAATTCACGCTGTTCATCTTGGTGGTAGTCATCGCCTTCGTCGCGGCTATCTTCAGCTTTAACGGCTCCGGCTACAAGGCGGTGTTCTCCAGCAACGTCATCGTGACGGACGTAAACAACGTGGAACAAACCGTGAAACAGGAAACGACGTACGTGCTGCCGCCGCTGGTCGGACCTCATCAAGCCGAAACGGTGCAGATGACACCGTTCTTCGGGATGTCGGAGCCGCTGTTCGAAGCGCCGTCCTGGATGAAGGGCGCGAACGCAGGCAGGAAGCTGAACACGGTGATCTGGTCGCTGCTAAGCGGAGCGATTCTGTATGGGCTGCTCCGGCTTATCGCTCGTAAGCCGCTGGGCGCCGCGCTTCATCCGATGATGAAAGGGATCGATGCGGACGATATCGATGAAATCGGCTACCGCTCGATTGCCATCGGTTATCCGATCTTTACGCTGGGCGCCTTGATATTCGCCATGATTTGGGCGCATGAGGCATGGGGGCGCTTTTGGGGCTGGGACCCGAAAGAAGTGTGGGCGCTCATCGTCTGGCTGTTCTACGCAGCCTACCTGCACTTCCGGCTATCCCGAGGCTGGCAGGGGAAACGTTCGGCCTGGCTCTCGGTGATCGGATTCCTCGTCGTCATGTTTACGTTGATCGGCGTCAATCTGGTCATTGCCGGTTTACATTCCTATTCCGGCGTTTAAACGGGTTTGCCTTTAATTCCAGTTGAAGAGGAGATAGGCCATGACGGATATGAAAACGCACATCCTGGTCGTTGACGATGAAGAACGGATTCGGCGGCTGCTGCGGATGTACTTGGAAAAAGAAAACTACCGCATCGACGAGGCGGAGGACGGGGAGACGGCACTGCGCAAAGCGGTTGAATCCGACTACGATCTCATTCTGCTGGACGTGATGCTCCCCGGCATGGACGGCAACGAAGTATGCGCCCGTCTCCGGCAGGTCAAATCGACGCCGGTCATTATGTTAACCGCGAAGGGCGAAGAGACGAACCGCGTCCAGGGGTTCGAATCGGGCGCGGACGATTACGTCGTCAAGCCGTTCAGTCCGCGGGAGGTCATTTACCGGGTGAAGGCCATTTTGCGGCGTTCGTCGGTAACGGCCTATTTATCGAAGGAAGTCAATTCCAGCAACAACATCGTGTTCCCGAATTTGGTGATCGAGCACGATGCGCACCGGGTTACTGCAGGCGGGCAGGAGGTGGCGTTGACGCCTAAGGAATACGAGCTGCTTCATTACCTTGCCGTCTCGCCGGATAAAGTGTTCTCGCGCGAGGAATTGCTGAAGGACGTATGGAATTACGAGTTTTTCGGCGATTTGCGCACGGTCGATACCCATGTGAAGCGGCTTCGCGAGAAGCTGAACAAAGTGTCGCCGGAGGCCGCCTCCATGATTACGACCGTTTGGGGCGTAGGCTACAAGCTCGAGGTGCCGAAGTAACGTGTTTATATTCAAAAGCGTTGTCGGCAAACTGTGGTTGACCATCATCGGACTCGTTGTCGTCGTGCTGTTGACGCTCAGCGTCTTTTTGTTCAAATTTATTGAAACGTCGTTCCCGAAGTCGAAGGATCAGGTGGAGACGTTAAACCGGCTGGCCGTTAAAGTGGCGAGCGAAATATCGCTGCATAAAGAGGAACGCCGCTATTTGCAAGTCGTGAACGAGCTGCTGAACGCGCAGGAGGCCAGCGTGCTGGTCGTGTCCAAAGATTTTCAGGAAGAGACGCCGGTCGGCCAGCCGAACAACAGGCTGGTTCGGTATGACGACTTTTTCACCAAAAGCGATTTGCAAAAAGTGTTTGCCGGCGAAGTGGTCGACAACCGGAAATCAAACGTGGCGGCCCGTACTCCGCTGAGCAGCACGTATACGGCGGTCGCCGTTCCGTTCATGGATGAATCGCAAACGAACGTGGCCGGCGCGCTGATCATGTACCAGCTGACACAGTCTTCCGAAGAAACCCAGGCCTATGTGAAGAGGCTGTTCGTCGTGGTCGGGGTCGCCGGTTTTCTCATGACGACGTTCTTCGCTTTCTTCCTTCTGTCGCGCATTACGCGGCCGCTCTTGAATTTGAAGAAAGCGGCCGACCTGATCTCCGAGGGCGAATACGGCAGCCGGGTCCCGATCACGTCGTCCGACGAGATCGGCGAACTGGGCAAGACCTTCAACCATATGGGCGAGCAGCTTCAGGATACGATTAAAGCGTTGAGCCACGAGAAGGAGCATCTGGCAAGCGTTCTGCGCAGTATGGCCGACGCCGTCGTCACCTTCGATGCGGAGGGACGCGTCATCCTGACGAATCCGCAGGGAGAGAGGATCATCCGGGAGTGGAACGAGATCGATTGGCTGGATGACGGCGGGGAAACCTCGGGAGCCCAGTCGTATCCCCGCGGCGAATGGAACCGGATCCCGGGCCCGATGCAGCCGCTGTTCAAGAGGGTCATCGCGCAGCCTGGTGAGATGACTTCGAAGCTGCTCGTGAAGAGCGAAGTGTGGTCGGTCGTCATGGCGCCGCTGTATTCGCAGGATCTCGTGCGCGGCGTCGTGGCCGTCATGCGCGACGTCACGGAGGAGCACCGGCTTGACAAGCTGCGCAAGGACTTCGTGGCCAACGTGTCGCACGAGCTGCGGACGCCGTTGTCGATGCTGCAGGGCTACAGCGAAGCGCTGCTTGACGACATCGCGGCCACGCCGGAGGAGCGTCAGGAGCTCGCTCAGGTGATCTATGACGAATCGCTCCGGATGGGTCGGCTCGTACGCGATTTGCTCGACTTGGCGAAGATGGAAACCGGCAACATGGAGCTGCATCTCCGGGAGCTCGATGTGCATGCCTTCATCAAGCGGGTGCATCGCAAATTTGCCGCTTTGTCCAAAGAAAAGGGCGTCTCCATGACGTATGCGCTGCCCGAGCTGCCGCTGACCCTGGCACAAGCCGACGAGGATCGCCTGGAGCAGGTGCTGACGAACTTGCTCGACAACGCGCTGCGCCATACGCCATCCCGGGCGGAGATTCAAATCCGCGCTTCGGAGACACAGCTGCGCGGGGAAGAAGCGGTGCTCATCGAGGTATCCGACCAGGGCATCGGCATTCCGGCCGAGGATCTGCCTTTTATTTTCGAACGCTTCTACAAGGCGGACAAAGCCCGTACACGCGGCGCATCGGGGGGAACGGGTCTGGGCTTGTCGATCGTCAAAAACATCGTAGAAGCCCATCAGGGCACGGTACAAGCGAAGAGTCAGCCAGGCCAGGGAACGACATTTTCTATCATCTTACCTTGCAAAAGCGGTAAAACATAACAAAAACCCCTCCGGTTCGCTTCCGCAGGGGTTTTTGTTATTGTTGAAAAACCGTACATATTCTTGTTGTTCGTGGAACAATCGGGACTTACAGGGAAAGCTCGTGAATATGGGTTAATTCCGGGAGCTTCGCCAGCTGTTCGAGTACGTCCGGCGGTGTTTGCTTATCCGTCGTCAAGACCATGATCGCCGATCCGCCGATCACTTTACGGCCGACCTGCATGGTAGCGATATTCACGTCGTTGTTGCCGAGCAGCGTACCGACTTTACCGATAATTCCCGGCTTGTCGTTATGGGAGATCAACAGCAGGTTGCCTTCCGGCGCGATATCGACCGGGTATTGGCCGATTTGCACAATCCGTTCGCCGTAACCGGACAGGAGCGTACCGGCCACCGTGCGTTGTTCGTTTTTCGTTTTTAACGTGACGGACAAGAGATTCGTAAACGTTTTGGACGAGGACGATTTTTGAACGACGATGCTGATGTCGCGCGTCTTGGCCAAATGCATCGCATTGACGATATTGACGCCTTCCAGCTGGTTCTGGAGCACGCCTTTTACAATATAGCGGGTGAGCGGGGACGTATCGACGTCCGTTAAATCGCCCGCGAAGTTGACCGTAATTTCGCTGACGGCGCCGTCGATCGTCTGACCGAGGAACACGCCGAGCTTCTCGCCCAGATTGAAGTAAGGCTGCAGGGCGTTCAGCACGTTTGCCGGTACCGGCGGCATGTTCACCGCGTTTTTGAACGGCTCGTCACGCAGGATGTGCAGCACTTCTTCGGATACGTCGATCGCCACGTTCTCTTGTGCTTCTACAGTGGAGGCACCAAGGTGCGGAGTTACGATGACTTTCGGATTATTCAGGAACGGGTGATCGGCGGCTGGCGGCTCCGATTCGAATACGTCGAAGGCGGCGCCGGCTACGATGCCGGTATCGATCGCTTCGATAAGCGCCATTTCGTCGATGATGCCGCCGCGTGCGCAGTTGATGATGCGCGCGCCTTTTTTCATAATTTCAAATTGCGGGCGGCTGATCATGTGGCGGGTTTCGTTCGTCAACGGCGTGTGTACCGTGATGAAGTCGGCTTTGGCGCAAATGTCGTTGACCGAACCGAGCTTCACGCCGATTTTCTCCGCGCGCTCTTCGGTCAGGAACGGGTCGTAGCCGAGCACTTCCATTCCGAATGCTTTCGCGCGTTTCGCTACTTCGCTTCCGATTCGGCCCATACCGAGCACGCCCAGCACTTTATTGCGAAGCTCGACGCCGACGAACGTTTTGCGGTCCCATTCGCCGCTGACGGTTTTCTTGTACGCTTGCGGAATGGAACGGGCGACCGACATCATCATGGCGAAGGTGAGTTCGCAAGTGGCGATCGTGTTGCCGTCCGGTGCGTTGATGACGACAATCCCGCGTTTCGTAGCGGCTTCGAGGTCGATGTTGTCGACGCCGACGCCGGCACGGCCGACGACTTTCAACCGGCTGCTTGCGTTCATGATGCGTTCGGTCACCTTCGTGGCGCTGCGCACGAGAATCGCATCGTAATCCGGGATAATGGCGACAAGCTCGTCCTCGGACAGCCCGACCTTCTTATCTACTTCCACATCCGGCGCATCGTACAGCAGTTGAATCCCCATGTCGCTGATTCCATCCATGACTAATACTTTAAACATTACATTTCCCTCCGTTTTTCCTTTTCTGTAAAAACCAAAAACTCCTCATCCCGATACGTCTAGCGTATACAAGGGACGAGGAGCTGATTCTCGTGGTACCACCCTAATTCGCCGCACGTTCACACGCGCGACCTTCATAGGTCTATCATGCAACAGACCGAGAATGGTAACGGCTTCTAACCGGCTGCAACTACTGATCGTTCGAGGCAGCAACTCAGGAGTGCTCCGCATATCGTTAACGTCCGGTTTGCACCGACCACCGGCTCTCTGTACGTTCCGCTTTATGCTTGGCTCCGTCATCGTTTGTTGAAATATGTCTCTTAAAGTTAATCCTACCTTACCATGTTATTTTTAGCCTTGTCAATAGGAGGGAGACCGATTTGTAATTTCGAAAATTTTGTGAAAAAATTGTTGTCCACATCCATTGCCGGCAACTGGGCTGCGGTTGCCGCGATCCGTATTCCGAAGTAAAATGTTAGCTGTACCTAAGCAAAAGAGCAGAGGAGGAGCGCTGACATGTCGTTCGATAGAATTGGTCCGGACGCGTTTAAACGGAAGCTGGAGCGCGGTGAGCTGGAAGGTGCGCTTGCCATCGATGTCCGCGAGCCGATGGAATGGGAGTTTTATCATTGGGATGAGCTGCAATTGATGCCGATGATGTCGATCCCGGAGCAGGTGGAAAGTTTGCCGAAGGATCGTCCGATTTACGTCGTTTGCGCGCATGGCGTGCGCAGTGCGAACGTTTGTCATTATTTGAGCGAGCGGGGATTCGAGCATATGATCAATGTGGAAGGCGGAATGGCTGCGCTCGCTGCATTGAAAGGGTTTCAATACGATTGAATACGACAAAAAAACAACCTGCTCATAAGCTTGCAGCAGGTTGTTTATGGTTCGGACACGTTTAATTTGTTGTAAAGAACGGAAGCTGCGGCAGCGTTTCATTTCCGTAATATTTGTTGCGTAAGCGGAGGTAGTCGCCGGCCCGAACGGCGTCTGTGGCAAGCAGCATGTCGACGATTTGGGAGACTTCAGTCAAGTTCATTTTATTGGCTTGCCCGGAAGCGATCATATCGTCGATTCTTGCGCTCAAATCTTGAGGCGTAAACGCACGAAATTGTTTGCCGCTCATCATGAAGCCGGCCAAATAATCGTTCTTCACATTGAGCGATAACGCTCCCCATTCTTTGACGTTCAACGGCTTCGTCACGTCAATCGCTTTAAACTGCGGGTTCACGGTTTCGTTCCACTTGACGATCGCGTCGTAATATTCCTTCTCGGCTTTAAGCGCGAAGTTTTTCGCTTCGCCGAGGTAGGCGTCGGCCTGCAGCTGGGCGACCAGGTCCGGCCCGGACACGGCGTTGGCCTTGGACGTATAATTGCGCAGCGCTTCACTGAACAGCTTCAAGCTTTTCATGTAATCGGTATGCGCTTCCTTCAGAAGAGGAGAGGAGTCCGGCGACGACTTGGAGCCGAGCCCGTCGTAGGCGGCTTGCGCTTGTTTAGCTAAATCTTTAAGGATCAGCGACGCGTCCGCGGATTGATTGGTCTGCAAATCATCCATTTTTTCAAACCACGTTTTATGAAATTCCCTGTAAGGCTGATAAATGGTATGATAGAAGGACACCAAGTATTGCTGATGGTACGCGGTGAATCCGTTTTTTTCTTCATTTTGCTTCGCGATGAATTGTTCATATTGGGTCGTGGCGCGATCTTGTCCCATTTTTATCCCGTAAAAAAACGCCCCGAGAGCCACGACCAGCATAAAGATGAAGGTGATGGCGAATAAGTAGTCCGTTCGGTTCAACCGTTTTTCCATATCATATGCACCTCTAATCTTTTCCTCTGCTGAATAGTATAGGATAATTTGTCGAAAAAGGGAATCATCATGAAAAAATTCAACTTTAAGCAACTAAAGTTTCACCGGGTTAACATCCAGGAGATGAACGACCGTCTGCTGCTGATCAATTTGTATATTACCCAATTGATCGTTTTGCTGATCGCGGCTATCGTCATGTTTTTTCAGAAGCCGGACCTGCTATCGATGTTCTCCACCGCTCCGGGGGTGAGCATCGCCGTGTGGGGCGTGTTATTCGCCTTGGCCGTGCTCGCCGTCGATTTGTTCGTGTCACAATGGGTGCCGCCGGAAGTTACGGACGACGGGGGCATTAACGAGATGCTGTTCCGCAACAGGCCGTTGTGGCACATCGCCCTCATATCGCTCGTCGTATCGCTTTGTGAAGAACTGCTGTTTCGCGGCGCCATTCAGGCTTCCTGGGGTCCTTACTGGACAAGCATTCTGTTCGCGGCCATACACGTCCGATACTTGCAGCACTGGCTGATGACGGGTCTCGTCTTCAGCATCAGTTACGGACTTGGCTGGATTTATATCCAAACCGGATCGCTTTGGACGCCGATCGTCGCCCATTTTCTCATCGATTTCACGATGGGGTGCATTCTAAGGTACAGGAGAGAGTCATAAATGAGCGTCAAACGCATCCTAGCCGACCGGCCTCATACACAGCCGGAATCGGGAACAAGGGCGGGGTCCGATGTTCCCGAGGATCATTATTTGCCGCCGCGCAAAGTGGTCCATCCGACAGAGAAAGAAAAATGGCTGCGTTTCTTTTATCGGTCGCTGCTCTGGATTTTTGTACTGCTTGTCGCCGGACTGCTGGTGTGGGGCTGGCAGCGGATCAATGCATAGCCGTATCGATGGACTGCGGATCGACGAATGTGTATCCGCGTTCTTCCAAGCGGGTTAATAGCGTATCCAGCGCTTCCGCGGTCCAGGGCAGCTCGTGCATCAAAATATTGCTGCCGGGTCGAAGCTGCTCGAGAACGTTTGCGACAACCTGCTCGGGACTGTTATTTTTTACCGTCATTTCCCAGTCCTTGGAGCCGTTGGACCACGTCATGTACAGCAGCCCCTCCTCTTTGGCTTTAGCCCTGACTTCCTCGCTTCCCGAGCCGAACGGCGGACGGAAGAAAGCCGGGGCTTTCCCCGTAATCGCTTTTACCGCTTGCTGCACATCTCCGATTTGCCGATCGACCTTCTCTTTGCTTTCCTTCTTCAGGTCGATATGATCCCAAGAGTGATTGCCTATCGTTTGTCCGCGCTCGTCAAGGAGCTTGACAATATCCGGATGCTGTTTAATCCGGTACCCGTTCAGGAAAAAAATCGCTTTCGCTTTATGCTTGTCGAGCGTATCCAGCAGCGAGCGGTTAAGCTCCAAATCTTTGGGCCCGTCATCGAACGTAAGAAGCACGACTTGTTTCGTGTGCGCGGCCGCGTCTATCGGAACGATATCGTACGTTTTCGGGTTCATTCTGTAAGTTTTAGCCGCGGGCTGAGGGGCGGCAGGGTCCGGCTTGTCGAGGTTGCTCGTTGCGGCAGTCTCCCCGGAGCGGCTGCCGCCCGGGACGTTCGGTGTGTCGGAAGCGGCCGGGGTTGTCGGCGCGGTCAAATCAGCGTTCCGCTTAGAGTCCGTAGCCGCCGGGGCTGGAGTTTGCACAGGCGCCGCTGCCGGCTGCGAATTCGAGCAGGACACGACGAGCAGGGCGCTCAGCGCGACCGCTGCTGAGAAGGTGAACCGGATCTTGTGAGTCATTGTCGTTTTCAAACTCCCGTCTTCGTAATAGTTAACTGACTTCCTGATTTTATCATGCATGGTTACCCTGCTCCTAGCGGAAAATATAATCGTACACCACAACAATGGAGGGATGGCTATGAGACTGGGAGCATTTTTGTTCGGCGGGCTCGTTGGGGCTGCTGCGGCGATTTATGTGGCGAACAAGACGAAACCTTTTGCGTGGTCGGCATGGACTGGCAGCGATTTGGCCAGCAGCTTCTTGAACGCGACCGGCAATCAATCGGGCAACTCCAAGAAGAATACGGCAGAAGCGCAGCCTTCTTTCAAACAAGCTTCGACGACTACCGCGAGTGCGGCAAAATCGAATAAAAAAGAGACGGCGATCGATGAAGATTTGTTCAAGGCCGACGGCCTGAACAAGGTCGGAGATATCGTCAACCAGGATCCGAAGCTGAGAGCGGCGGTAGACGAAATTATGGCGGGCAATTCGCAGAAAAGCGAGCAGCGCGCGCACTAATACGGTAATCACTCACACATTTTCGATTGCAATCGACGCGGAGTCGTTCCCAAGCGGGACGTGCTCCGTGTCTTTTTATGTTTTTGCCTATTTTTCAGAGGGTAACCGTTCTTTTCTTGCGGGTTTGTGATATAATAGTCGTAGCATGGAATACAAGCTTTTCTTATCCATGTCCAAGGACCGCAGAAATCGGGCCTGCCCTAATTCAGATGCGGTTGTCGTACGACCCACGGCACACCTTTATAAACTAAACTTCATAAGCTGTTATTAAAGTCGGCAAGGGAGGAATCCAGTATGAAAATGGAGCGTTTAAGTCAGGACAAGATACGGATATTCCTCACATTCGATGACTTAACGGAGCGCGGCATTCAGAAGGATGACATGTGGCGAGAAATCCCGAAGGTTCATGAGCTGTTCAGCGAAATGATGGATCAAGCTTATATGGAGCTAGGATTTGACGCAACCGGGCCGCTTGCCGTGGAAGTTCTCGCTATGCCGGCGCAAGGAATGATGGTCATCGTAACGCGGGGGAAAATGAACTTCAATTCATCTGACGATACGCTGGAAGACGAACTTGAAGAAGAAGTGTACGAGCTGGAATTAACGTTGGATGAGACGGATCAAGTAACGTATGCGTTTCATGACTTCGAAGATTTGTTGAGGCTCGCCAAAGTCATCGGACCGATGCTGACTGACGGAGGAACGTTGTACGCTTACAAGAACAAGTGGATCCTGCTGCTTGATGCAGAACCGATGGACGAGAAGAAGCTGCAGTCCGTCGTGGCCGTGTTGTCGGAATACGGGGAAGCGACTTCAGTTACGCAAGCGGTGCTGGAAGAATACGGCAAGACGGTTATCGCCGAGGACGCCGTCGGAACGCTTTGCGCTAAATTTCAATAAAGCTTTATCGGGAATTACCGTTTCCATGCATAAGATACATGGTAAAGCATTCGCAAAAACGATCTGTTTTTGAGGAATGCTTTTTTTGCGGGGAGGAACTAGACAGGTGAGCGGAACGAACATGAGCGCGGCGAAGCCAACTTTCGACTTGGAAGAGCTGGTGTCCCATTATCAAAAACAGCTTCGCGATGATGCGAACCATTATTTGCGGCGCAGAGGCATCGAGAATGAAACCGTCGAGCAGTACCGAATCGGCTTCGAGCCGGGCAAGATCGGATTTTACGTCCAATCCGGGAAACTGGGCGATTACTTTGAGAATCGGATCATTATCCCGATCGTGAATAAAGAAGGCGTTCCCGTCGATTTGATCGGACGTACGATCGATAACCGCGAACCCAAATATAAGACGCTGCTCGGGATCGAAGATTATTTGTTTAATGAACCGGTGCTCGAGCAGGCGGAAGATGTCATATTATGCGGCGGCATCTTCGATGTGCTGAGCTTGGCGCAGTCCCGACTGCCGGCCGTCTGCGCTTCGGCATGGATGAGCTTCAAGGATGCTCATCTGGAGAAGCTGCGGGATAAGCGGGTTTTTATTTGCTTGGGCAACGACGAGCTGGGGCGAAGGGAAAGCGCGAAAATCGAAGGTCAGCTGCAAGGGATCAGCAAGCAAACGTTTATCGTCAATTTGCCCGAGTCCATTCGGGATGTGAACGATTTCTTTGTACGGGTGCAAAATCCGCTCGACACCTTCATGCAGTTGCTGAACGAAACGATGGAGGAAGCGCTGCTGCTGCCGATTGCGCCCGATGTGAAGAACATTACCGCCTATACGGAAGAATATATGAAACGTTACCGCGGCCAAGTGTCCGGTATTACGACGGGAATCGCGAATCTGGATGAAGCCTTGATCGGCGGACTTCGTGCCGGGCTGTATTTTATCGCAGGAGGGGCGTCTTCCGGCAAAACGATGCTGATGAAGCAAATTGCCGACGAGATCGCTTTCTCGCAAATCCCTGTCGTATACGTGTCATGGGACATGACGGCTTTCGAGCTGTGGGCCCGCAGCATCGCCCGGATTATCGGTACAGAGCCGCATCGCGTGCTGAGCGGCAAAGCTTCGCCGGACGAAGTGAGCCGTGCGAACAAGAAGTACGCATTCATCAGCAAATGGATGTGGACGATCGAGTGTTCGCTGGAAACATCGATGGACCGGGTGTTCGCTACGATCGAGAGGATCGCAAGCATCGCCGGCCGGACGCCTGTCGTCTTCATCGACCACTTGAACCGCGTGCCTACGACCGGCTTGCAGCGGCAGCCGCAATCGGTCGCGGAGCATCAAACGATGCTGGCCTATGTGCTGAAGCAATGGTCCAGGGAGTGGGGAGGGCCGGTGCTGGCCGCGATTCCGTCCAACCTGGGCTCCGAGAAGCTGCCGGAAGGCGTAGAAGCATCTGCGGATGTCATCCTCGGCTTGAAGCACGGCGAGCCGGAAGAAACGGACGGCTGCGTCGTAAATTGCGCGCTGGAGCTGCTTAAGCATCGCAACGGCCCGCTTGCCCGGGTACCGCTTCGCTTTAACCAGCGAGAGGCGAGGTTTGAAGCCGTAACGGAGGCCGGTAAGGCTGGCCCCGTCGCACCGGAGGGTGCGTAAAGGCTTTCGATCCGCTAAGAGGTGATGGCATTATACAACGAAAATGACTATAATGAACTCATGAAGGAAACCGAGGATAGGAGGGATCGCACCTGAGCATACTGTCACTTCTGATTGCAGCCGTTGCGCCGGGTGTCGCCCTGCTGTCCTATTTTTATTTGAAGGACCGGTACGATCCGGAGCCGATCTCGTTCGTGCTGAAGCTGTTTTTCTTCGGCGTGCTGCTCGTCTTTCCGGTTATGGTGCTGCAGCGCACCCTGGTGCAAGGCTTAGGCGATCATCCGTTCGTGTTTTCGTTCCTTACCTCATCGCTGCCTGAGGAATTTTTCAAGTGGTTTATCGTCTATTTTATTATTTATAAACATACGAATTTCGATGAGCCGTATGACGGTATCGTGTATGCGGTCGCCGTATCTTTAGGGTTTGCCACCTTGGAGAACGTATTGTACGCTTTTTTGAATGATTACGACTTCACGGCGCTTCTGATGCGCGCCTTCCTGCCGGTATCGGGACACGCCATGTTCGGCGTGATGATGGGGTATCATTTCGGCAGAGCCAAATTTTCTTCCGACCGAACGAGCAGGCATTTGGCGATGGCATTTTGGCTGCCGTTCTTCTGGCACGGCGTGTTTGACTATACGTTATTCGTCTCCAAAAATTACTGGGTCTGGTTCATGATCCCGTTAATGACGTTCTTATGGCTGCGCAGCTTGTTGAAGGTGAAACGAGCCAACGCCAAATCGCCGCTGCGGATGGCGACGCGTGAGGAGCGGGTTAAAATTTAGGTCGATTGTCAATAATAGGTAGCAGCCTATTATATAAAGAGACCCGGAGGACGCCCATGAACGCCCTAAATTCGCGTGTTAAAGTCATTATTCGCTGCAATTTGTGCGGCGAGAAATTTATTTTGAGAGGCCGTAAAGAAAAAGGGAAAATCGATACGGGTTTCAAACAGTGCATTTGCAGCAACGATCATGATTTCGAAATCGAAATGAACGATTTTTAATCGGTAGAAAAAGCCGGCCGCGATGGCCGGTTTTTTTGCATGCACCGCATCTTGCATAAAGCAACTGCCTTCAGGCGAAAACTAAGCCCAAGTTTGGCTGAAGAAGGGAGATTGTTCGCACATGTACAAAAGGCTAAGCATCGTGATGTTTCCGATTTTGCTCGTGGCTCTTATCGGAACGGGTTTCTGGGGGTACTTGGAGCATCAGGAGAAAAACTCCGTCCTGATCAAGGCGGAAAATCAATATCAGCGTGCGTTTCACGATCTTTCGTTCCATGTGGATAAGCTGCATACGGAGATCGGCAATACGTTGGCCGTTAATTCCACCTCTCAGGACGCGTATAAAAAAGGGTTGATCAACGTATGGCGCATTACGAGCCAGGCGCAAAACGAGATCAGCCAGCTGCCGCTTACCCTGCTTCCTTTCAACAAAACCGAGGATTTTCTGGCTAAGATGTCCAATTTCTCCTATCGTGCGGCGGTTCGCGACTTAAGCAAGCAGCCTTTGACGGATGACGAGCTGAAAACGCTGAATACGCTCTACGAGCATGCGACGCAAATCTCCAAGGATCTTCGCGAGGTGCAGTCGACCGTTATGGCGAAAAACCTGCGCTGGATGGATGTTGAGCTGGCGCTGGCCTCGGAGAAAGAACCGCAAGATAATGCGATTATCGACGGTTTCGCCACCATGGACAAAAAAGTGAGCGAGTACCCGGAGATCAATTGGAGTCCCGCCGTCATGAGCATGTATCAGAAGCGGGATATGAAGATGTTGTCCGGTTCGGTCGTGACGGCTGAAGATATCAAACAGAAGGCTGCACAATTTGTGGGCGTGCAGGACCCGAACGCCGTTCAGGTGGTGGAGAACGGGACAGGAACCGAATACGAATCGTTCAGCGCCTCTGTAGCCAAGCCGGGCACAAACGACGGCGTACACATGGACTATTCCAAAATCGGAGGGCAGCTGCTATGGTATAACGCTTCGCGCGACGTGGCGACCAAGAGCCTGGACCTTCGGCAAGCCCGCGATATCGCGGCGCAATTTCTGGACGAGCACGGCTATGGGAATATGACCGCGGTCAGTTATGACGAGTACGGCAATCTGGCCAACATCACCTTCGCTTCGCGCAACGGTGACGTTATCAATTATCTGGAGAAGGTTGCCGTTAAAGTGGCGCTCGACAATGGAGATGTGACGGGACTTGAGGCGACCGATTACGTGTTTGGCAAGAAAGAACGCCAGCTCGCCGCCCCGAAACTGACTCCAGAGGAAGCGAGGAAGACGTTAAGTCCGAGCTTTAAGGCGGAAAGCGTCCGCCAGGCGCTCATTCGTAACGATCTCGACGAAGAAGTGCTATGCTACCAATTCATCGGTCGGGTCAACGGAGGCTTATACCGGATCTACATAAATGCGGACTCGGGCGTCGAAGAGAAGATCGATCAAATTCGCACTGAAGAAGCGCAGGTAGCCCGGCAATAACAGGGAAGAAACCCGGAATCCAATCCGGGTTTTCTTTATGCAAGCCAAGCGCCACGAGCGCTGCCGCCAGGGTGAAGTCCCTTAATATTCATGCTTCCCATATTTTCCTGGCGTGATATAATAGTAAGGTGGTACTAGTTCCAAAGAACCGCCAACCATCCTTCAGGAGGTGTGCAACGTTGCTTCCGAAAGTCAATCAGACTTTACATATACAAGTCAATTCCATCGACGAAGAAGAGGCGAAGCAGGAATATAAATCCAGAATCGCCGACATCACGGACGCCTATATTAGCATGGAAGTGCCGATCAGCGAGCAGTCAGGACGGTTGAAGCGGTTGTATTCAGGAGACGAGATGTCGATTTATTACTTGACGGACGGCGGGGTGAAAAATTATTTCAACTCATCGGTGCTCGGTTTCTCCGATGACGTCATACGTCTTGTGCACATTAAGAAGCCCGAGCCGGAATCGATCACGAAGGTGCAGCGCCGCAACTTTCTGCGCGTGCCGGCCGAGCTTGAGATCGCTGTTAAGTACTCCGATCAGTTTCAATTCGTCTCGATGACGGACGATGTCGGCGGCGGCGGGATTTCATTCTTGTGCGACGGTTATATTCCGGTCGGGTCGGGACAGATGGTGAGCTGCTGGCTGCTGGTGCCGTTCAAGAACGGTCAAACTGAACACGTCCCATTCAAAAGCGAGATTGTTCGCGTGAAAAAGCTCGAAACCGGCAGGCAGCAAGTCATGATGCGATACTCGGAGATTTCGGACCGCGAGCGTCAGAAAGTCATTCGTTATTGCTTTGAGCGGCAGCTCGATTGCCGCAAAAAATAAATGCATAATTTTCCAAACGCCGGGGAAACTAGCCGCATCCCAGAGGCGGAGTGATTCGAATGAGCCGAAAGCATGATAAACTTGCAAGCCGTAGGTACGAAGACCTTTTCTTGTTGTTCTCAAAACGGGTGGAGAGAGTTTTGGCGATCGTGCTGATCGTGCTGCTCTCCGCTACCATATGTGCTCAGGCCATTCTGCAAATCCCGTACTTTCGGCATTTGCTCGTGAAAGTGGAACGGCTGGAGGGGAATCCGTACGTATCTTCCCGGACGAAATAATTCGATAAGGGGTAGGCATGGAGGCCCTGTTTTGCATTTCTGAAGAAAACTATGGTATAATTTTCTACGTTCGAGGCTTCGGCCTGTTTTTTTTTCAGATCGCTCGTCCGCTTTAACGGGTTAGGAGGCCGCAACTTGGAGAAGTTTAACATCGCAATCGACGGTCCGGCCGGCGCTGGCAAAAGCACCATTGCAAGGCTGGTGGCGGGTAACCTAGGTTTTGTTTATGTCGATACCGGTGCGATGTACCGCGCTGTGACATGGAAGATTCTAGATGAAGGCCTGGGTGACGAACAAACGGCGGAGATGATCGCCCTTACGAAGCGAACCGATATCCGCTTGACTCCGGGTGAGAACGGCCAGACCGTCTTTGTAGACGGACGGGATGTAACGGGCCTGATTCGAACCGCAGAAGTGACGGGCAATGTTTCGAGAGTTTCCTCCATTGGGGAAATCCGAGAGGTGCTGACACGTAAGCAGAAGGAAATGGCGGCGGGCAAGGGAGTCGTCATGGACGGCCGGGACATCGGAAGCCATGTACTGCCGAATGCGGAAGTAAAAGTGTTTTTGACGGCAAGCGTACGGATTCGAGCGGAGCGTCGATTGAGAGAAATCGCCGATACGCAGCCGGACGTTTCGCTGGAGCAGCTGATGCAGGATATTGCCGAAAGGGATCGAATGGACGAGCAGCGCGAAGTTTCGCCCTTGAAGAGGGCGCCGGATGCCGTGTTGATCGATACTACCGAGATGACGATTCCGGAAGTGGTGGATCGCATTTTGGAGCTGTGCAAGAGCCGTATCGGTGGAGGGAAGTAGGATGCTGTATCGTTTTTTACGCGGTGTGTTTCGCTTGATGTTCTCGGTCATGTTCCGTTTGAAGGCGGAAGGGAGAGAGAACATTCCGAAGGAAGGCGCCGTCGTATTGTGCGCCAATCATACGAGCAATTGGGACCCCCCCGTTCTTGGGAGCCTGCTTGAACGTAAGGTGCACTACATGGCGAAAGCCGAACTGTTCGAGCTTCCCGTGCTCAAGCAGGTGCTGCCGCGCATCGGAGCGTTTCCGGTTAAGCGTGGCGGAGTCAGTAAGGATTCGATCCGATTGTCGCTGCAATTGTTGAAGAATGGCGAGATTATCGGCGTATTCCCGGAAGGGACTCGAAGCAATGCGGGAGGCATGGGCAAGAAGGGAGCGGCAAGCCTGGCGCTTAAATCGGGCGCTACCGTTATTCCGGCGGCCATTATCGGCAATTATTCGTTATTTCGTCCGATGAAAGTGGTGTACGGCCCAGCGATCGATATCAGCGAGTTTGCGGATGCGGGTTCCGAAGGTTTGGAGCAAGCAACTGACAAAATTATGACGGTCATTCGCGAGATGGTTCGTCGTCACGAATCGAAATGAGAATTCGTGGTATACTTAAGAAATGATAAAAGAAGTAATTTTTTCTAAAAATAAACCATTACATGTCGTTAGGTTGTTAAGGAGGGTATTTGATCATGTCTGAAGAAACCAAAGTTGATCAAGAAGTGCAAGCTGCCGAGGTATCCCAAGAGGAATCGATGGCGAACGTCAACATTCTGAAGAAGGGCGATATCGTCACAGGCAAAGTCATTAAAGTCGATTCCGAGCAAGCGGTTGTAGATGTCGGCTATAAGTACGACGGCATCGTTCCCGTACGCGAATTATCGTCCGTACAAGTGGACGACGCGACGCAAGTCGTTGAAGTGGGTCAGGAAATTGAATTGAAAGTCATCACGATTAACGATAATAAGGAAACGCTTGTGCTGTCCAAACGCGCGATCGAAGGGGAGAAAGCTTGGGAGAAGCTTGCTGCCGACATGGAGAACAAAACGATCCTTGAAGCGAAGGTCGCGGAAGTGGTCAAGGGCGGTCTGGTCGTAGACGTCGGCTTGCGCGGCTTCGTACCGGCATCCATGGTGGAGCGCAACTTCGTCGAAGACTTCAGCGACTACAAAGGACGTTCTTTGCGCCTGCGCGTCAAAGAGATGGACCGTGAGAAAAACAAGGTCATCCTTTCGCAAAAAGACGTGTTGGATGAAGAATTCGAAGCGGTGAAGAAAGAAACGCTGTCTAAGCTTACGGTCGGACAAGAATTGAACGGAACCGTACAACGCTTGACGCAGTTTGGCGCATTCGTGGATATCGGCGGCGTTGACGGCCTGGTTCATATTTCCGAAATGGCTTGGCATCACGTCGAGACACCTTCCGAAGTTGTGAAAGAAGGCGATCAGGTCAAAGTACAGGTGCTGAAGGTCGATCCTGAGAACGAGCGGATTTCCCTCAGTATCAAGGCCACGCAGCCTGGCCCTTGGCAGCAAGTGAAGAACACCATCAAGATCGGCGACATCGTGACCGGTACCGTGAAACGACTCGTACAATTCGGCGCATTCATCGAAGTGGCACCAGGCGTTGAAGGTTTGGTTCACATTTCTCAAATCTCGCACCGTCATATCGGGACTCCTCATGAAGTATTGAAAGAAGGCCAGCAGGTTCAGGTTAAGGTGCTTGACATGAACCCGGACGATAAGCGCATCTCCTTAAGCATCAAGGAAACGGAAGAGGCGCCGGCCCGTGAGGCGAAACCGGAGCGCGAACGCGGCGAGCGCGGACCGAAACGCGAAAGAGAATCGGTCTCCCATGAAGAAATGAACGGTTTGAACTTGACGCTCGGCGAGCGTTTCGGCGACAAACTGAGCAAATTTAAATAAGCTAGCGATTGATGGAAAAGAGGAGTCTAGGGTGCGCATACCGCGGAAAATGGAGCATGTCCATCATGCTTTGCAGCTTGGTCAAAGCGGATTGAACGGCTTTGACGACATCAAGCTGATCCACAATTGTCTCCCGGATACTTCGCTTGAACGCATCGCATTGCAAACACGGATCGGCGAACTCACCTTGAGTTCGCCGATTATTATTAATGCGATGACCGGTGGAGCACGGGAAACGGAAGAAATCAACCGCGAGCTCGCTATTGCGGCCAGGGAACAGGGACTTGCCATGGCCGTCGGCTCGCAAATGGCAGCGATCAAAAACCCGGAGGTCGCTGCCAGTTACCGCATTGTACGAGAGATGAACCCCAATGGTATCGTGTTTGGCAATTTGGGCAGCGAGGCGACGCTCGAGCAAGCGCTGCAGGCGGTCGACATGCTGCGGGCGGATGGGCTGCAAATTCATCTGAATGTCATGCAGGAGCTGATTATGCCGGAGGGGGACCGCGTATTTACCGGTATGCTGGAGCGGATCAGTCGGATCGTGAGCGAAGTCGGCGTTCCCGTTATGGTGAAGGAAGTCGGCTTTGGCATGGCACGGGAAAGTGCGGAAGCGTTAATCGCAGCCGGCGTTCAGATGATTGACATTGGAGGAACGGGCGGCACAAATTTTGCTGCGATTGAGAACGCCCGGCGGGATTCGGCACTTGACTGGCTGAACGACTGGGGTATGAAAACGAGCATAGCCCTTCTAGAAGTGCTGGAGGCGGCGCGCCGAACAGGGACAGACCGCGTGGATGTGATCGCAACCGGAGGCATCTCTAACGCGCTTGACGTCTGCAAAGCGCTTGTATTGGGGGCTTCCGGCGTAGGGATGGCGGGTGCTCTGCTCAGGACGCTTCGTACGCAGGGCACCGAAGCCTTGATCCGACACATCGAGACGCTTCATGACGACCTGCGGTTATTGATGACGGCGCTTGGGGCCGGAACTGTAACGGCGCTGCATCGCGTGCCGGTCGTCATAACGGGCGAAAACGCCGTATGGTGTCAAGCGAGAGACATCGATATTCGCCAGTACGCTTCACGGCAAGGCTACTTCCAGCATTGATAAAATTTCATACAACCAGCCATACTAAGGAAAAAGAGAGGAATAAGCTTTTTCTGCGGGTGAACGCGAATGAATGCGGGTTATTTGTCCTTATTGCTCGTTGTCGTTTCTTTGATTTTATTCGCCAGTGGGTGGAAGGACATCATATTAAGAGGTATTACTCCTACGAGTCTACTTCTTTTTTTTGTTTCATGGATCCTGGCTTCCAGGGTAAGCTTCGCTTGGGGCCCTGTCACCGTGAATGGCGCGATCGGCGTCCTGATCTTGACAGGGGTGGTGACGGTGCTGCGTACGAAGGGAATGATGCTGAAGCTCCACGTGTTTTCGGTGGCCCTGCTGATGGGCTCCGTTTACTTTTTTCTTAGGGAGACGCTTCACTTAATGCCTTCGCTGATTGTCTGGAACGTCCAGGCGACGATGGCGCTGTTCATCGGGATCATCGACGCGGTTTTGCTTCGGTCGGCGGCCTTGCAGCTGGCGGCGCTCGCAGCCGCGCTGCTGATCGGCGAAGGCATGTACTTGTACGCACATCGGGATCAGGGAGAGCTGGTGTTCGGAACGCCGTCATTGTTAGACTTTTGGTGGTTAACGGCGTTTGCGGCCCGCGGTTATTCCCTGGGCCTGGAGTCGCTGCTCGCCGCAGGCAAAAAAACGTTGCGGCTCGTCACGGATACGTTGCGAACCCGCAAGCCTTAGCCGGGAATGACAGACGGCCTTGAGACGGGGGAGCCGACACCAACATCATCGCTAGAGCGCAGGAGGCAGCGACATGTGGACATGGATTGCAGACCAGAAGTTTACGGTGGGGATCGTGATGGGGGTGGTATTCGGCATAGCGGCCCGGTTGACGATGCTGCGAACCGATTACCGGCAATATCCGACTTACCCGCACGGCAAAATCATTCACCTCTCGCTTGGCGTCATTGCCGCCGGGCTGGGAGCTGTGGCCGTTCCCTCGCTGCTTGAAAAAAACTACACGGCCATCACGTTCCTGGCCATGGCGGCACAGCAATTCCGCGACGTCCGCAACATGGAACGGCAAACCCTCAGCAAAATCGACAGCATGGAGCTTGTCCCCCGCGGATCCACTTATATTGAAGGGATCGCAATGGTGTTCGAGGGGCGCAACTATTTAGTGATCTTCACGGCGTTTACGACCGCGTTCTTCAGCATCATCGTGCCCTGGTATTGGGGATTTGTCGCGGGTGCAGCCGCCATGACGATCACCCAATATTTCAAGACGGGTAAAAATCTTGCACACATCGCGGATGTGTCGCTAGGTCACGTGCGTTTGGACGGCCCGAATTTATTCGTCGACGACATCTACATCATGAACGTTGGGCTCCAAGACACCCAGAACGTCATACGCGAACGCGCGCTTGGACTCGTATTTACGCCGAAAAACAAAAATGCGCGAGTGACGCTCGCCAATCCGGGGCAAAGGCAGGCGATATTGCATGACGTCTCCACGATTATGGGCGTATATCGAGACGAAGGCGAACCTTCTTTGGTGCCTCTCGCCAAGCTGGACATGAAGGACGGCAGGCTGGCGGTGCTCATATTGCCGCAGGAGCAAGATGCCGAGAAAGCCCGCCGCGTCGCATTGCGCTCTCCGATTCTGGAAAGCGCGGTTCGCATGCCGAGCGAAGCGGATGTGCAGGAACATAACGGAAAGGCGGGGGTGTGATGGGGCAAATCATGGCGGTTGTCACGCTGCATAAGGAGAAAGTCGGCGGGGGCGCTCCGATTTTCGTAGCCGAGAATGAACAGGATCAGCAGCAAACGGCATTTAAGCTGGAAAAAATATTGGATGCATCGGCGCACGATCTACAGAACGGCACGATGATTATCGTCAAGCATAGCGGAGGGAAGGAATAGCCCGTCCTTTCCATGTTTTACTTGTATCCTATATTTTGATATAATATCAAAGCCCAAAATGCTCAATTGCGTGCGCGAAAACGGCAGATTTGCATCGCTTTAGACATATTCAGTGTGTGGTTACGAAGGGAATGAAGTTCATGGCAAGGCCAGTCGTTGCGATCGTCGGCCGACCGAATGTCGGCAAATCGACGATCTTCAATCGGATTATCGGAGACAAAATAGCTATCGTAGAAGATAAGCCGGGTGTCACACGCGACCGTTTGTACGGACGCGGGGAATGGTTAGATAAAGAGTTCAGCATCATTGATACCGGGGGGATCGAGATCGAAGGCGAGGACGAGATTCTGCGGTCCGTCCGGATGCAAGCGGAGCTGGCGATCGAGGAAGCGGACGTCATCGTCTTTATGGTAGACGCCAAAACGGGTATGACAGCGGCTGACAGCGAGGTGGCCGAACTGTTGTACCGGGCGAAGAAACCCGTTGTCGTCGCCGTCAACAAAGTGGACAATTTGCAGCGCGTCGACGATATTTATGAGTTTTACAGCCTCGGCTTCGGTGAAATCATCGGGATCTCCGGCTCTCACGGCACCGGGATCGGCGACTTGCTGGAGGCTGTGACCAAACACTTTCCGGATTCGCAAGACGAGGAATACGGGGAAGACGTCATTAAGGTTGCGCTGATCGGCCGCCCGAATGTCGGTAAATCGTCGCTCGTGAATGCGATTCTTGGCGAAGAACGGGTTATCGTCAGCGATGTCGCCGGCACGACCCGTGACGCGATCGACACCCCGTTCGAGAAAGACGGTCAAAAGTACGTCATTATCGACACGGCCGGTATGCGCAAGCGCGGCAAGGTGTACGAAACGACGGAGAAATACAGCGTCATGCGGGCGATGAAGGCGATCGAAAGAGCCGATGTCGTGCTTGTCGTGTTCAATGGCGAAGAAGGAATTATCGAACAGGATAAGCATATTGCCGGTTATGCGCATGAAGCGGGCAAAGCGGCGATTTTCGTCGTGAACAAATGGGATGTCGTGGAGAAGGACGATAAGACGATGCACCAATTCACGCAAAAAATTCGCGATCATTTCCTCTTTATGACCTATGCGCCGGTCGTTTATTTGTCCGCCAAAACGAAGCAAAAGCTGCACAAGCTGCTTCCGGTCGTTGATCAGGTCGCCGAGCAGCACGCTCTGCGCATCCCGACCCATGTGTTAAACGACGTTATATCGGATGCGGTGGCCATCAACTCGCCTCCGACGGATAAGGGCAGACGTTTGCGCATCAACTATGCGACGCAGGTGTCCGTCAAGCCTCCGACAATCATTTTGTTCGTCAACGATCCGGAGCTGATGCATTTCTCTTACGAGCGTTACCTGGAGAATAAGATCCGTGCCGCGTTCGGCTTTGAGGGCACGCCTCTGCGCATCTTCAGCAGACGCAAGTCAGAGGAGGATTGACGGGAGTGACTCCAGTGTGGGGATGGGTTTCGATAGTGATCGGTTATTTGCTCGGGTCGATCAGCTTTAGCTTCTTGGCAGGCAAATGGTTGAAGGGCATCGATATCCGGCAGCACGGCAGCGGGAACGCCGGGGCGACGAATACGCTGCGGGTTCTCGGCAAAGGTCCGGGCATCGCGGTGCTGCTGCTCGATATGCTGAAGGGAATCGCCGCCGTTTGGATCGGATACGCGCTTGGCGGCGGAGATCCGCTTGTGCAAGTGCTTGCGGGTATGAGCGTCATCGTCGGTCACAATTGGCCGGTATTTTTCGGCTTCCGCGGCGGCAAAGGAATTGCAACGACGATCGGCGTTATGGCAACGCTTGCGTTCCTGCCGTCGCTGTACGCCGGCATTGCCGCGATAGCGGCTATCGCAATCACGCGTTACGTTTCACTCGGTTCGCTTCTGTTTACCGCACTATTACCGATTTTATTAGCCGTGATGGGAAAACCGGTTGAAATTTTGGCGCTCAGTCTGCTGTTATTTGCATTTGCTTGGTTCCGGCACCGCAGCAATATTGTGAAGCTGTTAAAAGGTCAAGAAAACAAGCTCGGCGGCCGAAGACAGCTCTAATCTCAACACCGGAGGTGCATAAATGATGGCTCAAGCATCGAAAACGGCCGTTCTGGTAGCCGGCAGCTGGGGAACCGCAATCGCTTCCGTACTGGCGGAGAACGGACGTGACGTCGTGTTATGGTCTCGGAACACGGAACAAGTGCGCGAGATCAATACGAACCATCGGAACCGCCGCTTTCTGAGCGATGCGGCTTTGTCGCCGAACATTTGCGCAACCGAATCCATGGAAGAGGCGGTGACCGGTGCGGAAGCGGTTATCATCGTTTCGCCCTCGTCGGCGATGAGAGAAATCGCCAAGCAGTTGAATCCGTTTCTCCAACCGGATACGCTGCTCGTCCATGCGACGAAAGGGTTCGAAGCCGGCTCGTTGAAGCGGATGAGCGAGGTACTCGCCGACGAGCTTCCGCACTACGATGCGAACCGGATCGTAGTCTTGTCCGGCCCGAGCCATGCCGAAGAAGTCATCAAGCAATGTCCGACGACGGTGGTTGTCGCATCGATCGATAAGGAAGCGGCGGAACAGGCGCAGGACGTTCTCATTAATTCTTATTTCCGCGTCTATACGAATCCGGATGTCGTCGGAGTCGAAGTTGGCGGCGCTCTAAAAAACATTATCGCTCTCGGGGCCGGGTTGTCCGACGGTCTCGGCTTCGGCGACAACGCCAAGGCTGCGCTGATGACACGCGGTCTTGCGGAAATTGCCCGGCTTGGCACCGCTATGGGAGCGAATCCGCTTACGTTCGCAGGGCTTGCCGGCATCGGCGACCTGGTCGTAACCTGCACCAGCAAGCACAGCCGCAACTGGCGCGCCGGCTCGCTGCTCGCTCAGGGCTTAAGCCTGGACGAAGTGCTGCAGAGCATGGGGATGGTCGTGGAAGGCGTCAAGACGACACAGGCGGCTTACCGATTGTCGGAGCGGTTTGGCATTGCGATGCCGATCACGACGGAGCTGCATCACGTATTGTTCGACGGCAAGGAACCGCGTGCCGCCGTCGAGGATTTGATGGGGCGCGGACGGACGCACGAAATCGAAGAAGTGGCCGATTCTTCGCAAACGCCCTGGTTCAGGTAGGACTTCCGCCTACACCGACCGAAGCGCGCCAACATATAATAACTCAGACTTTCTCTTTAGCGTGTATAAGGGCTAAGGCGTTATTCCAGTCTGAGGAGGTTGTACCGTGGCCAATAAAAACATGTCGAAAGAAGTGCTCGGCGTTGTGAAGAAAAAAACCGGCAAAAACGTTTCGGAGAAAGATATTTACAAGCTGGCAAGCGGCGTGAAGCCGTCTACGATGCAAAGCGATGCCCAGCTGAAGCAGTTGATCCAGCAAGTTTCCAATTTGGTGAACGTGCCGGTGTCCGAACAAACGATGAATGAATTGATCCAGGCGATCAAAAGCAGCAAAATGAACGAGAGCAACATGGAACAGCTGATGAAAATGATCATGAAAAAATAGCGGAATATTTTACAGATTCATGGCATGAGCGGCGAATGCGGAGCGCTCGTGCCTTTTTTATGATATGATGAAACTATATTACTGCTGTTGGGTTGGAGGTAGAATTGACGTTATGTCTTCTTTGGACAAAATGTGGGCTTCTTTCATCGCCATCGGGTTGATGATCGTCGCTTCGCTGCTGATTACGTATGCGCGCACCCGAACGACCGGGGCATTGCGGGTGATCCTTTCCGTAATCTCCTTTTTGCTGTTTATTCCGATCCTCGTTTATATGATGGCATCGATGTTATAGGAGGAGAACGGGATGATTACGCTGAACGGACGTCGCGTGAAAAAAACGGTTGAGCCTGAGCTTGGCTATACGATACTGGATATGGCCCTGAAGCACGAAGTCGATTGGGGCTTCTCTTGCGTGCGCGGAACATGCTCGCGCTGCCGTTGTCTCGTAAGCGAGGGGCTGGACCAGCTGAACGCACCGACAGATGAAGAACTTGATAATCTCGAGCCAGAGGAGTTCGAGGAAGGGTACCGGCTCGGCTGCCAGGCAAAGTTGAAGCAGGCCGGAACGGTTGTCGTCACGCACAAACCTTATTTTTAAGCAGGAAGATGATGAGACGTTGAAATCAAATGGGGAACAACCGAAAGTAATGGCCAGGCCGTTGATACCGGCGCTGGAAGCGCTGGAAGCCGCGCTTCGGCCGCTTGACGCGCTTTGGCTCGTTGGAGGCAGTACAGGGCTGCTGCTGCAGGGTGTTGCGCTCTCGGCGCAACCGCGCGACCTCGACATATACGTCGACCGCAACGACGCGTGCGGTGTTCACAGAGCGTTGACGGCTTATGCGAAGGACGAGCAGGCAGAAAGCGAAACGGCGATCTATCGTTCCGTCTTAAGTCACTACGACATGGACGGCGTTCATGTCGAGCTTGTCGGCGGGTTTGAAGTGCGCGCGTACGATAGCGAATACCGGGTCGAGGCGCAATACTTGGCGTCTCGCTTCGAACGGACCTATACGCTTGGGAACGGACGCATCGTGCGGTTAATGCCCCTCGTGCACGAACTTATATTCAACGTGCTCCGCGAACGTCCGGATCGCTATGAAGCGATTGCGGCGGCATGCCGCAGGGAGGGCCGCGAGGCGCAGCTTGCAGGGTTGGCGGATTTGATGAACCGCAATCGGTTTGACGAGCGGCTTCGCCGGCGTCTATTTGCGCTGCTTGAATCTTGATAGTGGGAAGGAGGCTGGACCCGTGAGCGTTGAAATCAAGTTTATGCCGGACGGCAAGTCGACGCCTGCCAGGGCCGGCACAACGCTGCTCGAAGCGGCCCGGCGAGCGAAAGTCCACATACGGACACGCTGCGCAGGCAAAGCGGCCTGTTTGATGTGCAAGGTCTGCATTGATCCGGATGCGCAAACCGGGCTGCAGCCGATGAATGCGAACGAGCGCAACAAACTCGGCGGCCTTCAGGAGCAAGGATACCGCCTCGCCTGCCAAGCGAAAGCGAATGGACAAGCGCCGGTGATCGTGACCGTGCCGGAAGATCCGTTGAAGAGTGCGGTCCGCAAGCTGCTGGATCAGCAACAAGAGGAGGACTGGTGATGAAAGGTTGGATGCGGGCCGGCGGCTTGCTGTTCTTGCTGCTATGGATCAGCGGCTGTATGTACCCGAACGAATTGCGGAAAGAAAATCAATTGGCCAGCGGGGAGTACGTGCTCGTCGTGCAAAATGCCATCGATCAATATAAAGCGAAGACCGGCGTGCTTCCGATCAAAAACAGCGAAGAAACGACGCCGCTGTATGAGAAATATCCGATCGACTTCAAGAAGCTGAAAGGTCCGTACTTAAGCTCGGTTCCGGCGAATGCGTTCGAGAACGGGGGGACCGCCTTGTACGTGCTCGTCGATGTGGAAACGAAACCTACTGTGAAAATGATGGACTTGATATCGTTCCAGCAAACGGTCGAGCTGCAAAAGGCTGTCGACGATTACAAAGCGAAAAACGGGGGCGAACTGCCTCTTGGCGATGCGGCGGCCCCGGGCTTCCATTCGATCGATTTCGCTAAGTTGAATCGTAAGCCTGCCGATGTGCACAGCGTCTATTCGCCGAATGTGCGACTTTCGTACTTGCTGCACGATTCCGGTACGGTGACGATCGACTATGCCCCGGAAATCATGCGTCTGATCGACAAAAAGCAGCTGCAGACGAAGCTGACCAAGGAGGAAGACCTCAGGGCCCTGCTCGTTCAGGAATCTTACTTCGTGCCGGCACGATCGCTCGCCTACCGCTGGATAAACGGACAACCGACGCCGATTACGACGCCGTAAATCGCAAACCTCTATTAACCTGACATTCGGGTGATAGGGGTTTTTCTTTTTCGCGGAGCTAGAATAACGGTCTGAAACTGAACATATATTTGTCAGGGATGAACCATAAGCCGCATATGCGGGCGAATTTAAAGGACAGCAGGGAGTGATCGAAATATTTTATAGAGCCTGTCATCATATTTTTAGCTGCCAAACATATAGTTGTACTAGTCCGAATCGTGTACGAGTTTCGTCTTAAACAACCTGTAGGAGGGATTCTCATTGGAAAAAGTGGATATCTTTAAGGACATTGCAGAGCGTACTGGCGGGGATATTTACCTGGGGGTCGTTGGAGCGGTCCGTACGGGAAAATCAACGTTCATTAAACGCTTTATGGAATCGATCGTGCTTCCGAACATACAGAACGAAGCCGACCGTATTCGGGCGACCGACGAGCTGCCGCAAAGTGCAGCGGGACGTACCATTATGACGACGGAGCCGAAATTCGTACCGAATAATGCGGTGCAGCTTCACGTCGCGGAGGGGCTGAACGTCAACGTGCGCTTGGTTGACTGCGTCGGATATGTCGTTGAGGGCGCCAAAGGGTATGAGGATGAGAGCGGACCGCGCATGATCAACACACCTTGGTTCGATGAAGCGATTCCGTTCCAGGAAGCTGCGGAAATCGGTACGCGCAAAGTTATCCAAGAGCACGCCACGTTAGGCGTAGTGATTACCACCGACGGTACAATCGCGGAAATACCGCGCTCGTCGTACATCGACGCGGAAGACCGCATCATCAACGAACTGAAGGAAGTCGGCAAGCCGTTCATCGTCATTGTAAACTCGACGAAACCGCAAAGCGACAGCGCTTTGCAGCTCCGCAGCGATCTGCAGGCCAAGCACGACGTTCCCGTCGTAACGGTCAGCGTCGCAAGTATGCAAGAGGACGACTTTACATCCGTGCTGCGCGAGGTGTTATACGAGTTCCCGGTTCATGAGGTGAACGTGAATCTGCCGAGCTGGGTCATGGTGCTGGAGGAAAATCACTGGCTCCGTTCCAACTTCGAAAATTCCGTTCGCGACACGGTGCAGGACATACGCCGATTACGCGATGTCGACCGGGTAGTCGGGCACTTCGAAGCGTACGAATTTATCGATAAAGCGGCGTTAGCCGGCATGAATATGGGTCAGGGCGTGGCGGAGATCGATCTCTATGCGCCGGATGAGCTGTACGATCGAATTTTGCAGGAGGTGGTTGGCGTCGAAATTCGCGGCAAAGACCACCTGCTGCAGCTGATGCAGGAGTTCACGCATGCGAAACGCGAGTACGATCACTTTGCCGAAGCGCTTGAGATGGTCAAGACGACCGGATACGGTATAGCGCCGCCGACGCTAGCCGAGATGGCGCTCGACGAGCCGGAGCTGATCCGTCAAGGCTCGCGCTTCGGCGTTCGCCTGAAAGCGACGGCGCCTTCGATTCATATGATTCGGGTCGACGTGGAGTCCGAGTTCTCCCCGATTATCGGCACGGAGAAGCAAAGCGAGGAGCTTGTTCGTTATTTGATGCAGGATTTCGAAGACAATCCGCTTAAAATTTGGGAGTCGGACATCTTCGGTCGTTCGCTGCATTCCATCGTACGCGAAGGAATTCAGGGCAAATTGGCGATGATGCCGGATAATGCCCGCTACAAGCTGCAAGAAACGCTTGGGCGCATCATCAATGAAGGTTCCGGCGGCTTGATCGCCATCATTTTGTAACGAAAACGCATAAAAAACTAGCGAAAATGCACCCTCATGGTGCATTTTTTGCAATTTTACTTGAAAAAGCGCTACTCCTGTATTACTATAAGGTTGATTTGTTAGGGAGAAACTAACATCTGATGTATATTTTTCGGGTAAACGGTTAACAAAGGAAATAAAGGATGATCGCTTATTTTTGGGGGGAGGTGAATCGCATGAATAAATCCGATTTGATCAATAAAGTGTCTGAATCCAGCGAGTTGTCCAAGAAGGACGCTACCAAAGCTGTTGAAGCGGTATTCGAAGCTATCTCCGAAGCGCTGCAAAACGGTGACAAAGTACAGCTCGTAGGTTTCGGCAACTTCGAAGTTCGTGAGCGTTCCGCCCGTAAAGGCCGCAACCCGCAAACCGGTGAAGAAATCGATATTCCTTCGAGCAAAATCCCGGCATTCAAGCCAGGCAAGGCGCTTCGTGACGGTATTCAATAAGAGTTCCGGACGAAAGCTTGCGTCTTCTACATAAGACGACCCTCAGTCATCATCGTAACACAATGCCCGAGGCGTTTGAATCGAATCGATTCGAGCGCCTTTTTGCTGAAAATCGGCGAACAACGGGACCGCCTGAATCGATGGTAAAGTGTTGCAAGAATGGCTATGGTCATAGTATAATCGTGATGCACGAGTGGAACGTGCGTGCTGTGTGTAGAACGGGGTATGGCGCAGTCCGGTAGCGCGCACCCTTGGGGTGGGTGAGGCCGTGGGTTCGAATCCCGCTACTCCGATAAAGCAAGCGAAAGAAGACCGCCAGCTTTGACGTATGAGCGCATACGCCGGGGCTGGCGGTCTTCTTTAACTGTTTTTTATGATGCAATAATTTGATGACGCATTCCCGCAGCAGATTTGCTATACTGATCTGGATTTGTTCACGGAAAAGGGGTTATAGAGTTGAAAGAGACGAATCTATGGACAAGATGGCTCCGGTCCAACGATTGGACGATGTACGGGATATTAGCTTCCATCTTTCTTGTCTGGCGGATCGGTGTCGTCGGCAATTGGACCACGGAATGCTGGATCCTGCTTCTCATTTGTTTGATGGGGGTGCGCAAAGACCAAATCGATGTCGATTGGAAACGATTTTTCGTGATCGGCATTCCGCTGCTTGGCATCTTATATTACTTTTACGGCTCCGGAAACGGATTGTGGTGGAAAATCGCCAACTGGATGTTCGAGAATAACCGTCATCCCTGGAATTGGGACGACGAGATGAACGCGATACCGCTGAACAGCGGAGGCTGGGCCCGCACGTTCACCCATCCGTTGTTGGATCGGGCGATGGTATGGGTTTATAATTACGGGTTTGTGCTGTCGCTATGGATCTGCATCGTTCGCAGCTACTGGACCAAGAGCGTGAAGAAGATGATGTCGTACGCATTATCGGGCCATCTGCTGCAGTTCCCGCTGATCCTGCCGTTCTACAACCTGATCTTGCTTCGCGAGGTATGGTGGGTGAAGGGACAACCGGATTTGCTGGGCCGCCAGTTCGCAACCGAAAACGATCTGCTGGTCAATGTTATGAACTGCTTTCCGAGCATGCACACATCGATCTCGTTTGCGATGCTCCTGCTTGCGCTTCGGGAGAAGGATCGCATCTTCAAATATATGATGGTGACGTACTGCTCCGCCATCATCTTCTCGACGATGTACCTGCAAATTCATTGGGTGCTTGACGTTCTCGCCGGGATGGCGTTTGCTTACGGCACCGTGAAGCTGGCCGACTTCTTCATCAAGCTCGCGATTAAGCTCGTGCCGGAGCGAATCAAGCGATCTTACAACCGTAAAGCCAAAGCGTACGTGAGCGAGTCCGCAGCCGCCTGATCGGGCGGTTCTCATAGCGGGCCGCGGACAACGGCGGTTGACAGCGCCGCTTTTTTTTTGCATGATTAAACTTATCTATAGTGGGGCTGAAGGAGCGTGCGGGATGGAAACGAACCAAAACGACTATTTCATCGTGAAAGCGAAAGAGAACGGTGTGCAGGTGATCGGGTTGACACGCGGGCAGGATACCCGGTTTCATCATACGGAAAAGCTGGACAAAGGCGAGGTGATGATCGCCCAATTTACCGATCATACGTCAGCCGTCAAGATCCGCGGCAAGGCGGTCGTTCTCACGAAATACGGCACGATCGACACGCAGGAATAATTTTTCTTCGAAGGCGCAGGCATAGCCTGCTTTTTTTCGTTGTACAATGATAACAGACAGGCCATGAGTCAAGCGGCAGCTGGACTCCGTTGTAAGCGTCCTATAGGCGCGCAGCGTCAGCCGGTCGTCTACCTTCCTAAGGAGGAACGAGCCGTGATGAAATGGATCCCCCGTTTTGTTATGATGACTATCGTTGCTGCAGCTGTTGCCGTCGGTTTATCATACGTCATGAAGCTGGACGAAAGCGCTGGCGTATTTCGTACGGAGAAACCGGTGAACGTCTCGGAGTCGAATATCGTAGATGTCGTCGCCAAGATGCCGCTGCACTTACGTATTCGGCGTGTTGAAGTGAGCCACAGCATCGTATCGATCGATCTGCTCGCCGTGAAGTCGACGGCTTCCGCCGATTTGATGCAGGATTTATATGAAATTCCAAGAACAATGTTCTCGGCTTCGAACAACGTCAATCAGGTGCTTGTCCGCGTCCTCGACGGATCGATAACGCAGGGAAGTCCGCAGCTGCTGGTCGCCACGGACGCGCGCCGCGATAAATGGCTGGCAGGCGAGCCGAGAATCGTCCCGAGGGGAGCCGAGGAGATTCAGTCTTATCTCGATTCGCATTACCGGATGACCTATACGCCGAAGTGGCAGGAACGCGTTTTTCAGAAGAGCTGAAGCCGTCATTTTTTCGGCCGGTTGTGAATATGCGAAACGATTCCGTTTATGCTATAATAATTTGGATTAAAGGAACTGGATTTAACGCAAGGTTCGGAGGCTTACATATGAATTCATACCGGATACCGGAAATCGCCAAACCATACATCGAGCACGACATGATCCGGCAGCATACGGATTTGCCGGTTTTTCCGGAATTGCGCGCGCGGCTGTTGTACGCATTCTTGAACAATCATAGCTCGCTTGCCGGTTACAGCGAGCTCTATACGCTAGTGACAAGTCTCGTGCAGCTAGGCTTGGACACTCACGATACGGTCAGTATCACCAACGACGACAAAGAAATAAAGTCGGCCAGGTCGCGTCAATTGAAGGTGCTGGCCGGCGACTATTTCAGCAGCCGTTTTTATTACTTGCTTTCTCACGCGGGGCATATTGATTTAATCGGCATTATCTCGCGCGCGATCTGCGAAGCGAACCGGTTAAAGATGAATTCCTACCTGCTTATGAAGCAGTTTAAATTGTCGGCCGACGATTACATCGAGCAATCGGTCGATGTGAAGACCCAGTTGTTCTTATCGTTCAAGGCTTTATTTGCCGAAGGCGTCTATCCGATGTGGGCCGATCTGCTGCGATTGTTTACGCGCTGCGAAGTGCTGCTTCAGGAAATTATTCGTTCCGAATCATCCCAGCAATACCGGGAGAGCTGGGGTTTTTGGCATGTGCTGCAATGGGGGACGAAGGAAGAGAAGAAATTGCTGCAGACGGACGAGCCGGATCCCGCGAAGCTGCGATCGATTTGGATCAAATACAAGGTGACGCCACAGCTCTATCAACTGCTGGAAGGCTGTATGAAGGAGCTGCAGGACAAACTGCAAACGGTAGAACCCGACAAGTGGGGCAAGGAATTGCAAGCGATCGGCGAGACATTCCGTTCGTTCTTGAACGCGCCTAGGGCGACACAAGAAGTTTGAGGTGACAAGGATGGAAGGCAAAACGAAAGAACAATTCGTTCATTCCGTATTTGAAAGCATTGCGCCCAAGTACGATTTGATGAACGACATCTTAAGCTTTCGCCGGCATAAGGCTTGGCGGAATTTTACGATGCGCAAGATGAACGTAAAGCCGGGAAGCACGGCGATCGACTTATGCTGCGGGACATGCGACTGGACGATCAGTCTGGCGGAAGCGAGCGGTACCGGCTCGATAGTCGGACTCGACTTCAGTCAAAATATGCTCGACGTCGGCGCGGACAAAATCAAGCGGATCGGTTTGGACAAGCAAATTCGCTTGGTTCGGGGCAATGCCATGGAGCTGCCTTTCGAGGACAATACGTTCGATTATGCGACGATCGGCTTTGCGCTGCGCAACGTACCTGATCTGGTGAAAGTGATCGAGGAGATGCGGCGGGTCGTCAAGCCGGGCGGTATGGTCGTTTCTTTGGAGCTGTCCAAGCCGACATGGCAACCGTTTAAATCGATTTATTATTTTTACTTTCAGCAGGTTCTCCCCCTGCTCGGCAAGCTGATTGCCAAGCGTTACGACCAATACAAGTGGCTGCCCGAATCGCTTATCCACTTTCCGGATCATAAGCGGCTCGCGGAAATTTTCCGCTCAACCGGGTTAACCGACGTTCAAGCCTATCCCCTTACGGGGGGAATTGCGGCTCTGCATATCGGCCTGAAACCGCAGGGGGCAGCACGATCCGAGGGAGATTGAACAACATGTGGAGAAAGACCCGAATATTTATGGATATGATCAAGATCGAGCATACGCTGTTCGCACTGCCCTTTGCATTCATGGGCGCGCTGCTCGGCTCGGTCGTGAAATTTCAGCAGCTTCCGTCGTGGGGCCAAATCGGCTGGATTTTGCTGGCGATGGTCGGAGCGCGAAGCGCTGCGATGGGATTAAACCGAGTGATCGACAAAGTGTTTGACGCACGCAACCCGCGTACGGCCATGCGGGCCATTCCGGCAGGACTGATCTCTTCGAAAGAAGCCATCATTTTTATTATTCTCTCGTTCGTCCTGTTGTTCATAGCGGCCGCACAGTTAAACCCGATTTGTATGAAGCTGCTTCCGGTTGCCGTATTCTTCCTGGTGTTTTATTCGTATACGAAGCGCTTTACGTGGGCTTGTCACTTGTTTCTGGGCATGGCGATTGCGCTGGCGCCGCTCGGGGGCTGGGTGGCGGTCACCGGTGAGATCACGCTGACGGCTATCGTCTTCTACATCGCCATCATGTTTTGGCTGGCCGGATTTGACGTGATCTACGCTTGCCAGGATACGGAGTTCGACCGGAAAGAAGGACTTCATTCGATTCCGAGCCGGTTCGGCATACCGAAAGCATTGGTTTTGGCGCGCTTGTTCCATGTCATTACCGCCGTAGGCTTGTTAAGCCTGTTTTTCTTAACCGAGCTGACATGGGTTTATTTACTCGGCGTCGTGGTTTCGTTCGGGTTATTGTTCTATGAACATTTCATTGTCAAACCGAACGATTTAACCCGCGTGAACACGGCATTCTTCACGATGAACAGCGCTTTAAGCATGGTTATGTTCGCCTTTACGTTCATTGATTTGGTGGTGCATACGGCATGAGCAAGCCTTGGGTTATCGGCATCACGGGCGCCAGCGGTGCGATTTACGGCGTACGGTTATGCCGTTTTCTGCTTTCGCAAGGGGAAACGGTGCATTTGATCGTAACCGATGCCGGTTGGCGGGTATTGAAGGAAGAACTCGGCTGGGATGCTTCGAAACGGCTGGACACGCTGAACCGGCAATTCGCGGAGCTGCCCGGAACGCTTGAATATGCGCCCAACCAGGATATCGGCGGGAAGACGGCCAGCGGTTCCTTCCTGACGAAAGGGATGGTGGTCGTCCCCTGCTCGATGGGCACCTTGGCAGGGATTGCAAGCGGAGCATCGGACAACCTGCTGGAACGGACGGCAGACGTCATGCTGAAAGAAGGGCGAAAGCTGATTCTGGTTCCTCGCGAAACGCCGCTGCATGCCATTCACTTGGAAAATATGCTGAAGCTGGCCCGCCTCGGGGTACGCATATTGCCGGCGATGCCCGCTTTTTATCAGGGCCCTCAGAGCATGGACGATATGGTCGACTTTATTGTAGGCAAAGTGCTGGACGGCATGGAGATCGAACATCAATTGTACAAAAGATGGGGTATGCCACATGACGATAAACCGCAGGCCGATCCGGATCGGCCGAATTGATTTCACGAACGTTTGGCCGTTATTTCATTATTTTCCTTTGGACGCTTTCGGGAATCAAGTGGAAGTGCTGCAGCAGGTGCCGACGCAGCTGAACCAGGCGATGGCTAGAGGTGAGATCGACATCGGCCCGATTTCGTCGTTCGCCTACGGCCAGCAGGCAGCCGATTGTTTGCTGTTTCCGGACATGTCGGTCAGCGCGTACAGCCACGTGCATTCGATCCTGCTGTTCCACCGCAAGCCGCTCGAACAGCTGGACGGCGTGACCGTTGCGCTGCCCACAACCTCGGCTTCTTCGGTGAATTTGTTGAAAATCATCCTTAAGAAGTTTTATCAAGTGGAACCCGTGTACGTGTATGAGGCTCCGATCTTGGAAACGATGATGAACATGGCCGACGCGGGCCTCTTGATCGGGGATCATGCGATTCGTTCGAGTTGGGAAGACTGCGGCTATTACGTGACCGACCTGGGAGCCGAGTGGACTCGCCTTACGGGACAATGGATGTCGTTCGCCGTGTGTGCCATCCGTAAGAAGACGGTGGAAGAACAGCCGGAACTGGTGCGTTCCATCTATGAAGCATTCCTGGAAAGCAAGCGCAAGTCGCTCGCCGACTTAACTCCGCTCGTTCGGGAAGCCCAGCTTGCGATCGGGGGCACTTCCGAGTACTGGCATCACTATTTCTCCAATCTTAGTTATGAGTTCGGACCCAAGCAGTGGGCCGGGCTGCAGCTTTACTTTCAATATGCGGCGGAGCTCGGATTTCTGGATCACGAAGTTCCGCTGCAATTATGGGAAGATACTTCGGTAGCACGGGTGACGGAATGAAACTGTTGGATTTATACGCTAAATTAAAAAAAGATATCAACGTTATTGAAAAAGAGCTGGAACGAAGTATCGACGTCGATCATCCGCTGCTGCGCGACGCATCGCTGCACTTGCTCAAAGCGGGCGGAAAGCGGATACGGCCCGTCTTCGTGCTTCTCGGCGGCAAGTTCGGCACGTACGATCTGGAACGGATCAAGCATGTCGCAGTCCCGCTTGAGCTGATTCATATGGCCTCGCTCGTCCATGACGATGTGATCGACGACGCCAGCACGCGGCGCGGTCAATTGACCGTTCGTACCAAATGGGACAACCGGATTGCGATGTACACCGGCGACTATATATTCGCCAAAGCGCTCAGCATCGTGACGAAGCTGGCCAATCCGGCTATCCATCAGATTATGTCCAAGGCGCTTGTCGAGATGAGCATCGGCGAAATGGAACAAATCCGGTTTTTCTATCACACCGAGCAGACGGTACGCGACTATTTGCTGCGCATCAAGCGGAAGACGGCCTTATTGCTGGCGATCAGCTGCCAGCTTGGCGCGATGGCTGCGGAAGCGCCCGATCGTACGGCGAAACTGTTGTACAAGTTCGGCTATTTCACCGGCATGGCCTACCAGGTGCGCGACGATCTGCTCGATTTGTGCGGCACCGAGAAAGAACTCGGCAAGCCGCCGGGCAGCGACATTAAGCAGGGCAACATTACGATCCCGGTCATTTTCGCGCTGCAAAATCCGGAGCTCCGGCCTGATCTTCTGCAGGAGTTGGCGAGAATTCAAGCTTGCGACGGTCAGACGGATGTCAGCCGTTTTCTCGATATGATTCGGCAGAGCGAAGGCATTTCACGCGCGGAAGCGCTCGCTTCGAAATATATCGATAAAGCGATCGGGGTTTTGCAGGAATTGCCCGACATTCAGGCGAAGAAGGATTTAGTCGGCATTGCGCATTTCGTAGGAAACCGCACCTATTGAAGCAAAGGACCGAAGGAAGGGCGAAGCTCCGGTAGGACGCAGCTTAACAATCGAGAGGAGAGGGTTAGGATGGAGAGAACGTTTTTGATGATCAAGCCGGACGGAATCGAGCGCGGATTGATTGGGGAAATTGTGAAGCGCTTTGAGCAAAAAGGGCTTCAACTGATAGCCGCGAAGCTGCTGCAGGTGAGCCCGGAGCAAGCGGCGACGCATTACGCGGAGCATCGCGGGAAAGACTTTTACGAACCGTTAATTCAATTCATCACGTCCGGGCCGGTGTTTGCGATGGTATGGCAGGGCGACCGCGCGATCGCGTTGTCCCGCAGCCTGATCGGCAAAACCGATGCGCTGGAAGCGGCGCCGGGCACGATTCGCGCCGATTATTCCGTACATACGCGATTAAACTTAATTCATGGCTCGGACTCTCCGGAAAGCGCGGAGCGCGAGATCGGCAACTTCTTCCGCCCGGATGAAATCGTAGCTTATACGAAAGCCGTTCAGAAGTGGATTTAAACACGAGGTGGAGTTGACGGGATGGAAGACCAAGATTTCCTTTTATTCATCAAAAAAGTGAAGGATTATACATCCATCGACTTGGCGCAGTATAAGGAAGCCCAGATGAAGCGCCGTCTCACTACCCTGCGGATGAAAAAGGGCTACCCTACGTTCGCGGCTTTCTTCGATGCTATGACGAAGGACAAGGCGTTGTTTTACGAGTTTTTGGATCGGATGACGATCAACGTGTCGGAGTTTTGGCGCAATCCGAACCGCTGGGAAGTGCTCGAGCAGCGCTTCTTGCCGGAGATGCTGAAGAAAACGCGCAGGCTGAAATGCTGGAGCGCCGCCTGCTCGACCGGCGAGGAGCCTTATACGCTGGCGATGATTCTGGATATGCAGAACGCTTTGTCGGACAGCACCGTCATCGCCACCGATATCGACGAAGGCGCGCTGGACAAAGCGAAGCAGGCGGTTTATTCCGACCGCTCGGTTCGCGACGTGCCGGCGAAATATTTGCAGCAATATTACAAACAGGACAACCTGACGTTCCATATCGTCGATTCCTTGAAACGAGGCATTAGGTTTCAAAAGGGGAATTTGCTGACCGATCCGTTCGAGACGAATTTCGATTTGATCATCTGCCGCAACGTCATGATTTATTTCACGGAAGAAGCGAAGCATTTGTTGTATCAGAAATTTGCGAACGCGCTGAAACCGGGGGGCATCTTGTTCGTCGGCAGTACGGAGCAAATTTTCAACCCGGGTCAATACGGGATGGAGTCGGCGGAAACGTTCTTTTATCGCAAAGTGTAACCCGTACGTGAATAAAGCTTTCCATTCGATCCCATACTAGGAATATAATGCGTCTGAGGCGGATTGCCTGGCGGCAGCAGGAGGGCTCGAATGGACAAGCGAAAAGTGATCACCGCCTATAGGCGGGGGATTATTACCATGCAGGAATGCGCGCAAATTCTCGGAATCGATTCGCCGCAAATTATGGGTATGGTCGACGATCCGAAAAGCAAGGAAGGCGGCCGGCCGCTTCGCAAGAAATCGGTTAACGGCTGAGAAGGCAGGACAAGCAGGCGGCATCATGCGCTGGCCCGGGGGAGATTCCTCGCAGGCGGCGCATTTTTTGTATCCGCATTTCCTTGTCAAAGGGACAAGCCTATACTATAATTAGGCAAAGGAATGGAGTACATAAAAGCGCTAAAGCGTCCGATATGCGCACTTTAGCGCTTTTTCGTGGAACGAAAGGGGAAAAGCACGTGAGATATTTAACAGCAGGAGAAACGCATGGGCCGCAGCTGACGGCTATCATTGAAGGATTTCCGAGCAACATCAATATCGATTTTGAAGCGGTCAACTTCCAATTGGCCCGCAGGCAGAAGGGGTACGGCCGCGGTCGCCGAATGCAAATCGAGAAGGATACGGCGAACATCGTCGGCGGCGTACGCCACGGCAAAACGACCGGAGCGCCGATTGCCCTTGTCGTCGAGAACAACGATTGGAAGCATTGGACGTCCGTGATGAACATAGAGCCGATCGAAGGCAACGATGAAACGAAACGCCGCGTGAACCGCCCGCGCCCGGGTCACGCCGATTTGAACGGCGGCCTGAAATACAACCAGCGCGATTTGCGCAACATCCTGGAGCGCTCCAGCGCGCGCGAAACGACGATGCGCGTGGCGGTAGGCGGGATGGCCCGCGAGCTGCTGAAGGAGTTCGGCATTAAGGTAGCCGGACAAGTGATCCGCATCGGCGAAGTCGAAGTGAAACGCCAGGAACTGCCGATTGACGAGCTGATCCGCATCACCGAGGAGTCGCCGGTTCGCGTCACCGACAAGGAAGCGGAAGCGCGGATGATCGCCGCGATCGATGCGGCCAAGAATGATGGGGACACGCTCGGCGGTGTGATCGAGTGCATCATCGAGGGAGTACCTGCCGGTCTCGGTAGCCACGTGCAATGGGACCGCAAGCTGGACGGCCGGATTGCGCAGGCTGTGCTATCGATACAAGCGTTCAAAGGCGTCGAATTCGGCATCGGCTTTAAAGCGGCCGAACGTCGGGGTTCCACGGTGCATGACGAAATCATGTTCGAGGAAGGCCGCGGCTTTTACCGCGCAACCAACCGCGCCGGAGGTTTCGAAGGCGGGATGACAACCGGCGAACCGATCGTCGTACGCGCCGTGATGAAGCCGATCTCCACGTTGTACAAGGCGCTGCAGAGTGTCGACATCGATTCGAAAGAAGCGTTCACGGCGCAGGTCGAGCGCTCGGATACGTGCGCGGTGCCGGCGGCCGGCGTGATTCTGGAGAACGTCGTCGCCTGGGAAGTGGCGAGCGCGTTCATGGAGAAATTCGGCGGTGATTCGCTGGAGGAAATCCGCAACAACTATAACAGCTACTTGGCGCAGATCAAGAGCTACTAAGCAGGTGAGTCGGAGAATGATCAGAGAGCTTACAGTGGACCTCGGAGACAGATCGTATCCGATCTATATCGGGCAAGGGCTGCTCCAAGATATTGCCGTTTATTTAACGAAACACGGGATTTCCAAAGCGTCTCCGCTGTTAGTCGTTACGGACTCTCATGTAGCCAAGCATCATTTGGCTGCGGTTCAACAACGTCTGGAGCAGGACGGCTTTCGAACGGCTGTTCATACCGTCGCTTCCGGCGAGAAGTCGAAGTCGCTGCGAGTGCTCGAAGACGTTGTGACGACTTGTCTGCAGGCGGGTTTGGACCGCAAGTCGACGATCATCGCGCTGGGCGGAGGCGTCGTCGGCGATTTGGCCGGATTTGTGGCGGCCAGTTATATGCGCGGCATTCGCTTCGTGCAAATCCCGACGACTATTCTGGCCCATGACAGCAGCGTCGGCGGTAAAGTGGCGGTCAACCATCCGCTCGCCAAAAATATTATCGGTGCGTTCCACCAGCCGGAGCTCGTATTATACGATACGACAACGTTGGGAACGCTTCCGGATCGCGACGTTCGTTCGGGTTTGTCCGAGATGATCAAGCACGGCTTGATCTGGGATGCCGAGTTTACCGCATGGTGCGAGGACAATGCCGATCGTCTCGTCGGCTTAGACCCGGAAGCGCTGCAATACGGCTTGTACAAGGGATGCAGCGTCAAAGCCGCGGTCGTGTCCCAGGACGAGCGGGAGAACGACCTGCGGGCGATTTTGAACCTTGGCCATACGATCGGACATGCGCTGGAAGCGGTAGCCGGATACAATGAGCTGCTACACGGGGAGGCGATCTCGATCGGGATGGTCGGCGCGGCCATGTTATCCGTGCGGCTCGGCAACCCCGAGTCCGTGTATACGACGACCGAGCGCATTTTCCGCAAATTCGGCTTGCCGACGCGGATTCCGGCGCATTTCGATACGGATGCCATTATGCGCGCAATGATGCACGATAAAAAGTTTAACGAAGGCAAGATGGTCTATATTGTCCCAACCGAAATCGGCAAAGTGGAAATTAACAAAAACGTATCTGCGGATCTCGTTCGAGACATCGTGGATCGCCTAAAACAGGAGGCTTGACGGCATGTTTGTACGGGGAGTTCGCGGTGCGATTACGGTGGAGCATAACGATGAGAAAGAAATTTTGTCGGCAACGAACGAGTTGCTGAATCAAATCATCCTCGAGAACGGCATCGTTCCGGATGAGATTGCCAGCGTGTTCGTCACCGTTACGCAAGACTTGACAGCTACGTTCCCGGCGCGCACGATACGTCAAATGGAAGGCTGGGAGCTTGTTCCGTTGATGTGCTCGGTGGAAATTCCGGTGGAGGGCGCCCTGCCCAAATGTATCCGCTTGATGGTGATGATCAACACGGACAAGAAACAGGATGAAGTGAAACACGTTTATTTGAAAAATGCGATGCGTTTGCGTCCGGACTTATCCAAATTGACAAAATCATAATTGAGGTAGTATAGTTGAAAGTAATCAGCCGGCGAGAGTCGCCGGGTGCAGACGAGCCGAGTAGAGTATAGCCGAGTTTAGCAGAGATGAGTCGAGTCCTAGCGTAATGAATCATGCGACCGAAGCGGAGCGCCCAGTTGCAGACAGACCTGATGAGTTTTCATTAGGCTCTTTCCTTGCTTGTTTTCGTTCGCGTACCGTGGTTCGCTTTTTATGCATCGAAACCTGCTGAATACCGCCTCTACGTTCGCGTAGAGGCTTTTTATTTTGCATCTAACGGCACAAGTTTTGTCCAAGATGAGTGGAAGACGAGTAGAGGAGAGATGAAGCGATGTACACACCGGAAGCCAAAGAGGTCATCCGTCTCGCGAAAGAGTATAACTTGATCCCTGTGGCCCGCACGTTAATGGCCGACACGGAGACGCCGATCCGCGTGTTCCAGCACTTTTACGAAGAACGGCGTTCGTTCCTTCTGGAAAGCGTGGAGGGCGGTGTGAAGTGGGCGCGTTATTCGTTCATCGGAACGGATCCGTTCATGATGATTCGTGCGAAGCACGGCGAAACGGTGATCGAAGGGCCGGAAGGGACGAAAACCGTGCAGGAGAAGCCGCTCGAAGTGCTGAAAGGCTATCTTCGCGGCTTCCGCAGCCCTTCGCTGCCGGATTTGCCGCGCTTCACCGGCGGTGCGGTCGGCTTCTTCGGTTACGATCTGCTGCAGTATTATGAGAAGCTGCCGAAGCATCGTCACGACGATATGCAGATGAACGACATCGAATTCATGTTCTGCGATCAGGTTATCGTATTCGATCACTTCAAACAACAGCTGAAGGTTATCGCCAACGTTCACGTGCCGCAGCATGGCACCGATGCCGATATTATGGCCGCGTATGAAGCGACCTGCGCGAAAATCGAGGCAACGATCGAGCGGCTTCGCCGGCCGCTGCCGGCGCTCTCGATGTCGCACCGGGCGATTCCCGACGAAGTCGAGCTTGGCGAAATCAAGTCGAACTTGACGAAGGAACAGTTCATCTCGAACGTGAACCAGGCGAAAGAATACATTCGCGCCGGCGACATTTTCCAGGTGGTGCTGTCCCAGCGGTTCGAAATCGAAACGAAAGTATCGCCTCTTCAAGTGTATCGCATTCTGCGGACGATGAATCCGTCGCCCTACATGTACGTGTTGAAAATGGACGACGAGGTGATCGTCGGCACCTCCCCCGAGCTTCTCGTCCGCGTCGAAGATGATAAGGTGGAGACGCGGCCGATTGCCGGCACGCGGCCGCGCGGCAAGACGCCGGAGCAGGACCTGGCGCTCGAACAAGAGCTGCTTGCCGACGAGAAGGAACGCGCGGAGCACTTGATGCTGGTCGATCTCGGTCGGAACGACATCGGACGCGTGTCCGAGTTCGGTTCGGTCACATGCGATACCTTCATGCAAATTGAGCGTTACTCGCACGTTATGCATATCGTTTCGAACGTTACCGGGAAAATGGCCAAGGATAAAGATTTCTACGACGCGTTCATCTCCTGCCTGCCGGCCGGTACCGTCTCCGGCGCGCCGAAGCTGCGCGCGATGGAAATCATCGCCGAGCTGGAGAATGAAGCCCGCGGAGCTTACGCCGGAGCGATCGGGTATCTTGGCTTTTCCGGCAATTTGGATACGTGCATTACGATTCGCACGATTATTTTCAAGAACGGCAAAGCTTACGTACAGACGGGTGCGGGAATCGTGTGGGATTCCGTACCGGAGAGCGAATACCAGGAGACGGTCAATAAAGCGATGGGTATGCTGAAATCGATTCGTGTGGCGGAAGCGGTATTTGCGCCGGAAGCGCGCGAGTTTGCATTGATCAATCACGATTATTACGAGTAAGGCGAGCGAAGCTGAGAGGAGCGGATACGAGGATGGAAACGGCGACATTGACGGTGCAGCAAGCGATCCAAAAGATGATCGGCTTGCAGCATTTGACGAGAGCGGAAGCGCGCGATGTGATGGACGTCATCATGGAAGGCGAAGCCACGGCGACACAGATCGGGGCGCTGCTGACCGCACTGCGGATAAAAGGCGAAACGATCGAGGAAATTGCCGGCTTTGCCGAGACGATGCGCGCCAAATCGAACCGCGTGCAAACCGGGCAGACGAATCTGCTCGATACGTGCGGGACAGGCGGGGATGGTGCCGATACGTTCAACATCTCGACGACAGCGGCGATCGTAGCGGCGGCCGGCGGCATCCGCGTAGCGAAACACGGCAATCGTGCGATGTCCAGCAAGAGCGGCAGCGCGGACGTGCTGGAGGCGCTCGGCGTCAACATTCAATTGAATCAGGAGCAGGCGGCTTTGTGCCTGGAGCGCGTCGGTATTTGCTTTATGTTCGCACAGCTTTATCACCAATCGATGAAGCATGTTGCCGGACCGCGCCGGGAGCTGGGCTTCCGTACCGTCTTCAATCTGCTCGGGCCCCTGACGAACCCGGCCGGGGCGGACCGGCAGGTGCTTGGGATATTCGACCGCGGCAAGACGGAAACGATTGCCCACGTCATGCAGGCGCTTGGCGTGAAGCGCGCTTTGGTCGTCGCCAGCCTGGACGGTCTCGATGAAATCAGCGTCTCCGACGCGACACAGGTGACCGAGTTGAAAGACGGCGACATTCGCACGTTTGAAGTGACGCCTGAAGAGCTGGGGCTGTCTCGTTATAAGATGAAAGATGTTGTCGGCGGAGACGCGAAGACGAATGCGGGCATTATCCGCGATATCGTATCCGGCAGCCGGGGCGCATGCCGGGATATCGTGCTGGCTAACGCCGGAGCTTGCTTCTATGTAACCGGCAAAGCCGACTCGCTCCGCCATGGGGTAGAGCTGGCTGCAGCGGCGATAGACAGCGGCGCGGCCAAGCTGAAGCTGGACCAACTAGTTCAATTTACGGGAGACGTGAGCCATGTTTCTTGATCGAATCGTTGCGACGAAACGCGAAGAGGTCGCTTTATTAAAGGAATCGGTAACGATCGCCGAAATGGAGAAGCAGATCGCCGGTCTGGCGCCGTGCGCCGGGTTCGAGCGCGCGTTAAGTACGGGCCGGAGACGCCCGATGGGGCTTATCGCGGAAGTGAAGAAGGCCTCGCCTTCCAAGGGGTTGATCCGCGAGGACTTCGATCCTGTCGGTTTGGCGCAAGCCTATGAAGCGGCGGGAGCGGATTGCATCTCCGTATTGACCGACGCGCCGTACTTTCAAGGCGCAAACGATTATTTGAGCCGCGTTCGGCAGGCGGTGAACGTACCGCTGCTGCGCAAGGATTTTACGATCGATCCGCTGCAAATTTACGAAGCCCGCTGCATCGGAGCGGACGCGATCTTATTGATTGCGGCCATTCTGACGACGGAGCAATTGCGCGACTTCCAGGCGATTGCCCGTTCGATCGGACTGGATGTCTTGATTGAGGTGCACGACCGCGAGGAGCTGGATCGCGTGCTGACGCTTGGGCCATCGATGGTCGGCATCAACAACCGGAACTTGCAAACGTTCGTCACCGACCTTGGGACGACGGAAGAGCTCGTTCGCTATATTCCGAGCGGTGTGACGGTCGTCAGCGAAAGCGGCATTATGCAGGCGGCCGAAATCGGCCGGCTGCAATCGGCAGGCGCCCATGCGGTGCTGGTCGGTGAATATTTCATGCGTCAGCCCGACGTAACGGAAGCGGTGCACGGCTTGATGGGCCCGCTGAGCGGCGCTGCGTTGTCCAAGGAGTGAGCGGAAGATGGCCTTGGTGAAAATATGCGGGCTGCAAACGCCGGATTTGGCTGCCGAGGTGGCCAGGCTCCCCGTCGACTACGTCGGCTTCGTGTTTGCCCGAAGCAAACGGCAGGTGAGCGCGGCGCAGGCGGGCGCGATGATCGCCGCGATGCGGGAAGCCAGCCCGGAGAGGCGCGTGAAAGCGGCCGGCGTGTTCGTCAATCCGGCGCTGGAGGAATTGGATGCCGTACTCCGGGAGGCGCCGCTTGACGTGCTGCAGCTGCACGGGCAAGAAACGCCCGACTACTGCCGCACGGTGAAGGAGCGCTACCCCGGCGTGGAAGTGATAAAGGCCTTCTCTTTGCCGCATGAAGCCGCGGCAGCGGGGGACGGACCGTCCGGGGCAGGGCCGGATGTTTCGGCGATAGCCGATCGCTTTAACCCTTATCTCGGGACGATAGACGGGATTTTGCTCGATACGCTCGATCCCTTATACGGCGGCGGTTCGGGCAAGACGTTCGCCTGGCATGTCATTCCGTCCTATCTGGCGTGGAGCCGCGAAGCAGGAATTCCGCTGCTCGTGGCCGGAGGCTTGCGGCCGGATAACGTGGGCAGCCTGCTGGACGCTTACCATCCCGACGGGGTTGACGTTTCCAGCGGGGTGGAAACCGACGGGGCCAAAGATCTGATGAAAATAAAGACGTTCGTCGAAAGGGTGAAATCGATTGTTTAACGGTCCTGATGAGCATGGCCGCTTCGGTAAATTCGGGGGACGCTACGTCCCGGAAACGCTGATGAATGCGTTGATCGAGCTGGAGCAAGCCTTCAAAACGTATACGAAGGAAGACAAGTTCAAAGAAGAGCTTCACTACTGGCTGCATCGTTATTCCGGCCGTCCGACGTCGCTTTATTATGCCGGACGCTTGTCCGAGCAGCTTGGCGGCGCCAAAATTTATTTGAAGCGCGAAGATTTGAACCATACGGGCGCGCACAAAATCAACAACGCCCTAGGACAAGGGCTGCTCGCCAAATGGATGGGCAAAACGAAAATTATCGCCGAGACGGGCGCAGGCCAGCACGGCGTCGCGACGGCAACGGTTGCCGCCTTATTCGGCTTCGAATGCAAGGTGTTTATGGGCGAAGAGGACATTAAGCGTCAGCAGCTCAACGTGTTCCGGATGAACCTGCTGGGCACTGAAGTCGTGCCCGTCACTTCGGGGACGCGCACCCTGAAGGACGCTTGCAACGAAACACTGCGTTACTGGGTAAGCCACGTTGACGATACGTACTACATATTGGGCTCGGCCACTGGACCTCATCCTTATCCGCTTATGGTGCGCGATTTCCAACGGATCATCGGAGACGAATCGCGCAAACAAATTCTTGAGCTGGAAGGACGTCTGCCGGATATGGTCATTGCCGCGGTAGGCGGAGGCAGCAACGCAATCGGTATGTTCTATCCGTTCATCGGAGATGAGAACGTGTGTTTGGTCGGCGTGGAAGCCGCCGGGCACGGGGTGGAGACGGAGAAGCATGCCGCAACGATGACGCGCGGGACGAAGGGGGTCTTCCAAGGCTCGTACAGTTATTTGCTGCAGGACGAGTATGGTCAGGTGCAGGAAGCGCATTCGATCTCCGCGGGTCTCGATTATCCGGGCATCGGTCCGGAGCATTCGCACTTGAAGGATACCGGGCGCGCCGAGTACGTACCGATTTCCGATCAGGAAGCGCTGGACGCCTTGCAGCTGCTCAGCCGTACGGAAGGCATCATCCCGGCGCTTGAGAGCGCGCACGCCATTGCCGAGACGATCAAACGCGCACCGCAGCTCGGCAAAGATCAGATCATTGTCGTAAGCTTGTCCGGACGCGGTGACAAGGACGTTGAGGCGATCATGTCCTATTTGGGAGGGAACGCGCATGAATCGCATTGACCAGAAGTTTGCCGAATTGCGTGAGAAGAAGCAGTCCGGGTTTATTCCGTTCATCTCGGTCGGCGATCCGGATTTGCGGACGTCCGTCGATATCGTCAAAACATTGGAGGAAGCGGGAGCGGCCATGGTGGAGCTGGGCGTTCCGTATTCCGATCCGCTAGCGGACGGACCTGTCATTCAACGCTCCTCGCTGCGCGCGCTGCAAGGCGGCCGCATCTCCATTCTCGACTGCATTCAGGTGGCGAAACAGGCGCGCAGCGAAGGCTGCGAGCTGCCGTTCATCTTGTTCACCTATTTTAATCCGGTATTGCAAACCGGGCTCGAACGCATATTCCCGCTGCTGCAGGAGAGCGATATCAGCGGTTTGATCATCCCCGACCTGCCGATGGAGGAGGACGAGGAGGTGCGTGCGATGGCCGCGCAGTATGGCATCCACTTGATACCGCTTGTCGCCCCGACGTCCAAAGAACGCGTACAGCGAATCGTTTCCCGCGCAAGCGGCTTCGTCTACTGCGTATCGTCGCTTGGGGTGACGGGCACGCGCACGGAGTTCCATACGGGGATCGACGAGTTCCTGAGCACGGTGAAGGCTTCGACCGATTTGCCGGTCGCCATCGGCTTCGGCATTTCGAACAACGAGCAGTTTAAGCGTTTCTCAGGGGTTTGCGACGGTATCGTCGTCGGCAGCGCGTTGGTCCGGCAGATCGAAGAGGCGCTGCCTCAGCTTACCGATCCGAACGCCAAATCGGAAGGACTCTTGCAAATTCGCAATTTCGTCAAAGCCTTGATCGAATAAACGAAACCCGATGGGCCTGCTTCGTAAACGGCAATGCCGGTGAGCCTTTATATAATGCTTAACATTTAGCCGCAGTTATGAGAGAATTGATAGGGAACTGGTCCCAGTTCGGATTATGATCGATGAGGTGACTTACGAAGTGAAGCCTAAACAAAATATTATGCATCTTCCCGTCTATCAACCGGGCAAACCGATTGACGAAGTGAAGCGGGAGCTCGGTCTGACCGAGGTCATTAAGCTCGCGTCCAACGAAAATCCGTTCGGCTGCTCGCCGAAAGCGAAGGAAGCGATTATTGCCGCCGTCGAACAAACGAGCATTTATCCCGACGGCGGAGCCGTCGAGTTGACTCAAGCGGTAGCGGCCGAGCTCGGCGTGCAGCCGAACCAAATTATTTTCGGCGCAGGCTCGGACGAAGTTATTCTGATGATCGCCCGTGCGTTCCTGACGCCGCAGGACGAGACCATTGCCGCTTTCCCTACATTCCCGCAGTACAAGCATAATGCCGAGGTGGAGGGGGCGACCGTGATCGAGGTTTCCGTCGATGCGGACGGGAAGCACGACCTCGGAGCGATGCTGGCGAAGGTGAACGAGCGTACGAAGATCGTCTGGATTTGTAATCCGAACAATCCGACAGGGACGATACTGAACGAGCAAGAAATCGTTTCGTTCTTGGATGCCGTTCCGGATCATGTGATGGTTGTGCTCGATGAAGCATACGTCGAATACACGGTAAACGGACAATTTCCGGACAGCATCGCGCTGCTGAATAAGTATAAAAACATCGTCGTGCTGCGCACGTTCTCCAAAATATTCGGCCTGGCTTCGCTGCGGATCGGATATGGCGTCGGTCACCCGGACGTCATCCGTTCCGTCAATCAAGTGCGCGAGCCGTTCAATACGACGAGTTACGCGCAGAAAGCGGCGCTGGCTGCGGTGAAAGATAAAGCGTTCATCGAATTTTGCCGTGACGCAAACGCCAAGGGCATTGCGCAGCTGACCGCTGCCTTCGATGAAATGGGCCTGCCGTATTTCGACGCGAACGGCAACTTCATTATGGTTGATGTCAAGCGTCCGGGGAATGACGTATTCCAAAGCCTTCTGCGCCAAGGTATCATTGTCCGCCATGACCCGAGCTGGGGTTATCCGACCATGATTCGGGTAACGGTAGGCAGCGAAGAACAGAACGACAAGTTTGTAGACGCGCTTAAGCTGGCGCTCCGTGAAGTGGCGGTTTCATGACGAGAATCGCCATATTCGGGGTAGGCTTGATCGGCGGCTCTTTGGCGCTTTCCTTCAAAGGGAAGCCCGGACTGCAAGTCGTGGGTCATTCCAACAACCCTGGCTCTATCGAGAAATATTTAAAACGCGAGGTTGTCGATTATGCGACGACCTCGCTGGAAGAGGCGGCGTTGGACGCCGATTTCATCTTTTTGTGCGTCCCCGTCGGCAAGCTGGAAGAATATTTGCACCGGCTTGCGAAGCTTCCGCTGAAGCCGGGCTGCATCATCACCGACGTCGGCAGCACCAAAGCGTCGGTTGCGTCATGCGCGGCCGCGCTGCAATTCAGCGGCGCCCACTTTATCGGCGGCCACCCGATGGCAGGTAAAGAAAAGTCCGGCGTCGAGGCGGCGAGCTCCCGCTTGTTCGAGAACGCATTCTACGTGCTGACGCCGGATCCTTCTACACCGGAAGCCGCCTACGATCGGCTGGCCGAGCTGCTGCAGCATACGCGCGCGCATTTGGTTAAGGTGGATCCGGTGCTGCATGACGAGATCGTCGGCGCGATCAGTCATCTGCCGCATATTATAGCGGTGGCGCTGGTCAATCAGATTGCGCGTTACAACGAATCGAACGAGCTGTACCAAATTTTGGCGGCAGGCGGATTTCGCGACATTACGCGGATCGCTTCGAGCGATCCGATCATTTGGCGCGACATTTTGCTCAATAATAAAGGAGTCGTGCTGCAGCTGCTGAAGGATTGGAACAAGGAGATCGCTGGGTTCATACGGCTCATCGAGCAGGAGGACGGGCCGGGAATCGAACGGGAGTTCCAGCGTGCGGGGGCATTCCGTAACGGGCTTCCGGAGCGGCGTAAAGGCGTTATTCATTCCTTCTACGAGATTTATGTCGACGTCCCCGACCATCCGGGCGTGATCGGTCAAATCACAACGCAGCTCGGCAGTCATCGGGTAAACCTGAGCAATATTCAAATCATTGAAAGCCGGGAAGACGTGCCGGGCGTACTGCGATTATCCTTCCGCGAGGAAGCCGATATGGACAAGGCGCTCGAGCTGTTGAAGAAAGACTACGCGGTTCACGTGTAGTCTTTTTTCTTGGCTTTTGCCATGGAACCCGAAGGTCCGGCTGGCCGGAACAACCCGTTACACCTGGGAAGGAAACGTTTTCAAAAAAACGTTGACAAAATGAAAACGGATACATATAATAAAAGTACAGTATGGTTTCTCTCCACTCCTATCCGAATAATGGCACTGTGTGCAACCGCCTGATATTCAGGCGGTCTTTTTTTATGAGAAATACTTGTTTCTGTCGATAAAGCAGGATTTTTAACTGCCGATCTCGAATGAATACGGAATAGAAGTACGAATTCTAAATTTTTTTTAAGAATCACCGCAACTTTTTGGCTCCCCGGACGGTACAAACATGTGGCGACGAAGGGAGCAGGCGGGGAATCACAAGGAGGGTCGCCGAGGGCATGACCGATTCCCAGTTGATCCGAGAAATTAAAGACGGAAACGTCGAACTATATAACGAATTGATGCGCCGCTATGAACGTAAAATATTGGCATTCATCTTTCACATGCTGAAAAGCGCGCAAATGGAGTCATTGGCAGAGGATCTTTGCAACGAAACGTTCTACAAGGCTTATCGCAGCCTGCATTCGTTTCGGGAAGTCGAGGCGACCTTCTCCACCTGGTTGTATACCATTGCACGCAATACGGTTCTAAGCGAGCTGCGTAAACATAAAAACATCAAGGTTTCGCTCGAGCAAAGCGGCTACGTTCCCCAGACGGCGGCTGAAGCGCTGCCCGAGCAAACGGTGCTGCGGAACGAAAAAGTAACGATGGTTCGAGATGCGATCAACAATTTACCTGAGAAGCAAAGATCGGCCCTTATATTGCGGGAATACGATCAGCTCGATTATCAGGAGATCGCGAATATTTTGGGGCAGACGGTCAGTTCGGTCAAGTCTTTGTTGTTTAGGGCGAGAGCTAGCGTCAAGCTCCAGTTGGAGCCATACTTTCTTGAACCGCTCTTTGAGGAGTATGAGGGGATGAATCGACGATGAAATGCGAAGACATTCAAGAGCTGTTCGGCGTGTATTGGGATTTGCACGAGGACGATCCGAAACGGCTGGCGGCGGATGCGCATATGAGGCACTGCGAATGCTGCTCTGAAGAGTATATCATATGGAAGGAAAGCACGATGCTGATCCGATCCGTTGCGGTGGAGGAATCCGCCGGAGCGAGCGAACGCACCGTCTCGTCAGCCGTTATGAGCCGGATTTTCGAAGAGGAAGGCTGGCGCACTCCGGTTAATGAACGGTTGTATCACTTTTCCGCGAAGCTTCGCCGGAATTTGACGGCAGCCATTATCGTTTGCGTGACCGTGTTTATGTTTACGTTCTGGATATCCCTGAACAACGAGCAGCATCACTACGATACAGCAGCCGCTCCGGAGTCGTCCGTGTTCGGACGCATCGGCGATCCGGTCGTAGTCGCATCCAGCCAAGCGGAGTCGTTGAATGTCCACGCGATGCCGACGGCGGTAGCCAGCCTGAAGGGGTTCAACAAACCGTTCATGTACCAGGTCGGACCGATTCATACGTTTCAGGATTATATGCTCTTTCTGTCTTTGCTCGGGTTGACGTGCACGCTGCTCATTATGAACTGGTTATCCCGGACCCGTTACTGAAAGAAGGAGTGTAATTCATGACGACCATCGGATTTATTCGTCACGGAACGACGGAATGGAACTTGGCGGGACGGATGCAGGGGCAGATGGACACGCCGCTGGCGGAGGTCGGACGGGTTCAAGCCGGGCTGCTGGGCGAACGGCTGAGAGGCGAGCCCTGGGATGGCATCGTAACCAGCGATTTAATGAGAGCAAGAGAAACGGCGGAACGAATTGCGCAAGCGACAGGTACTCCGGTGCTGGGCGTCGATGCGCGGCTGCGAGAGCGGGCTTTCGGGCAGCTCGAAGGAACGACGCTGGATGAGCGATTGGCGCGTTGGGGCGAACAATGGCGTCAGCTTGATCTTGGATTGGAGAGCGACGAGCTTTTACTGATGCGGTGGCAGTCGTTCTTGAGCGATTTGGAACGCGATCATGGCGGGAAACGGATCTTAATCGTCAGCCATGGCGGTTATATCGTACCGGTGATCGAATCGATCGGGCGACTGACGCTCGAAAGCCATCTCATGAATACGTCGTTGACGGTCATGGAACGGATTGACGACGGATGGCGGTTCCGTCTTCTTAATTGTACGGCACACCTCGCATCGCTTAAAACTAGCCCGTAAACCCGCGTAAATAACGACTACTCAAGCTTTCACCAGCTTCTTTATGAAGCAGGTGAAAGCTTTGTTTGTTTTTCTACGTTTAAAAACGGCACAAATTCCCATAATGGATAGTAAGGTTGAAACGACTCCAGCAGGTGCAGGAGGAGGGTTTAGGGGGAATTCAAGCATGAATTTAGCCGACATGTTGAGTTACGCGGACATTCATGATCTGAGCCGCATAGCCGGCACGTATGATTGCGAATGCAACGACCATTCCAAACATGAGCTGATCCAGTCGATTTTATCCCGAGTGGGACGAAGCGACGTGTTCGAGCGGTACGTTGATGAATTGACCATCGAGGACATCCGGTTCCTGAACTCGCTGCTGTTCGATCAACGAGGCTCATTCAGCTTGGAAGAATTGCTCGCGAGGGTGCAGCAAAGCAAATTTGTTAAAGATGAGGCCGAGACCGATTGGAATCCGCGAGAGATGATTACAAGGTTTAAGCATCGCGGCTGGTTGTTCAACGGGCACTCGCAGCAAACCCGCTATTTGTTTCAGATTCCTGCGGATTTGAAGAGAAGATTTATTACCGCGCTCTCGAAGCGGTTCGAGGAGAGGATGCTGCTGACGGATGAGCCGTCCGTCTATCGTGACGAACAGAAGCTGATTTTGGACGACATTTGGCATTTCCTGCATTATTTGCAAGGTCAAGAGGTGATGTTAACCTCGGAGCTTGTTATGTACAAGCGCAATTTGCAGCAGATTCTCGAGCGTTTGGCCGTTCGGGAGGAGCCTGTCGGCAAAACGGCATGGCGTTTCGGGTACGGACGCATGTTTCGGGATTATCCGAACCGGTTCTCGTTTATTTACGATTACTGCTATTTCAGCGATCTCATTACCGAGCATCATCAGGTGCTGGCGTTGACCGAGCGCGGGAAAGCGGCCGTAATCGAGAATCGGAAGGAAGATCCGGTTCACGTGTACCGATTCTGGTTAAGGCTCTATAAAGGGCCTATTCCCCAGCTGCAGTCCATCGTCCAGTGGCTGAACCGGCTAGGCGGCTCGTGGGTGACGCTGTCGTCGCTGAAAGAGACGCTGGGTCCGTTGATCCGTCCGTTTTACTACGATTCAGCGGACGCTATTCTGGAACAGCGTATCTTGCAGATGATGATGCATCTCGGGCTTCTACGGATCGGGGAAGACGAGCATAAGGGCACGGTGATCCAAATATCCAAACTCGGATCCCGTATCATTGAAGGCACGTATGTGCCGGATGAGAACCCCCTCGTGCTGGATGTTTGACAAGCGGGTATCGGCTTGCTACAATCACTCCAATTTATATATGAAATGGAGTGGTTGGAATGCTGCATAGTTACAACGGGATTTTTCCGCAAGTGCACGAGAGCGTGTTTTTGGCCGCAGGCGTTCAGGTAATCGGCGATGTGGTGATTGAAGAAGGGGCGAGCATCTGGTACAACACGGTGCTCCGGGGCGATTTGGCCCCCATACGGATCGGCAAGCGGAGCAATATTCAGGACGGCTGTATCGGCCATGTGAACAAGGATGAACCGCTTATTGTCGAGGAGGAGGTGTCCGTCGGACACGGCGCCATTATCCACGGCTGCCGGATAGGCAAAGGCACATTAATCGGGATGGGGGCTATTGTACTTAACGGTGCCTCGATCGGTGAATATGCTTTAATAGGAGCGGGGTCGCTAATTACGGAAAACAAATCGATCCCCTCGTACACGCTATCCCTCGGTTCGCCGGCCAAAGTTGTCCGCGAGCTTGCAGAACCGGACTTGGCCAGGATGAAACGAACGATGGAAAGCTACTGCCTCAAGCGCGAGGAATATCGCAACCTGCAGGCGTAATCCGTTGTCCGCCTGAATGGAATGCAGGCGGCCCGTCCGCTTTCGGAAAAAGATGAAATTTCATTATGACCCGGTTTGGAGGTAGGTACTCATGGGCAAAATGAACGTGACAAACGACATGATGCTAAGTTTGTTTGCTGAAATGATGCTTGATGAAGCTATACGCGACTATCGAGAAAAGAAGCTGTACAACGAAATCGATCAGGCCTTGGCTGCGGGTGACGAACAATCCTTTATTGCCCTAACGACCGAACTAAACACGCTGCGCTCCCAGGGCATATGATCTCTTCATACAGGCTTGCTAGAGAAGGCAATTCGTGACATTTTATCGAAAGGCATATGAAACCCCTTCATATGTCTTTTTTTTGTGTTAAAGTAAGGAACGGGGAAGAAGGTGAAACGGATGAAATTCAGTGAAATCGAATCGGGAAACTGGTCGGAGCTTCAGCCCTATCTGGACACGTGCGTGCTGCCTGTTACGGGACTTGACGGTTCCGAATCTCCCTGGGAAGCCGCGGCGGCGCTGGAAGATTTGCGCGATGTGCTGGACCTGATCGAAATTCCTTTCAAAGGACGGATCGTGACGTATCCGGCGATGCATTATATCGGTACGGGACAAGCGGCGGCTTCGGCACGAAAGCTGATTGAGGACGTCTGCGCAAGGCTAAAGGACGCGGGGTTCCGATATGTCGTGCTTGTGTCCGCATCGCGGCATGCGGAAGCCGGACTGCCGGCGGGTGCGGAAGTGGCGGATCTGATCATAGCCATGACGAAGGAAGAACTGACGGCGTTAGGCGGAGAAGCGAGGCGTTCGGTCGCTGACAAGCTGACGGAGCTTTGGCGGGACAGGCAATCGGTGTAAACGATGTATGTTCTGCGCCAAGGGTGTAAATTCTATGTAAGAGCACGCTGGAGGCGGCCGGCAGCAGTTGTGACAATTATGTTAAAACTGCTTGATCCGCCTCGTTTTCCAAGGCGCATAGTCATGTCTCCATTCTTGACGCACCCAGTGACGTAAGCTATTATTAGTTATGTCCTAGTATATGGTGTAAAGTTATGTCGAACGACTGATATATGTTGCAAAAGGGGGTAGAACGAGAATGAACGATCACACGAATCACGATTCGCAGCATCATGGCGAGAAACCGGTGAAACGTCGGGAAATGTCCAGACGCCAGTTTCTTTCCTACACCCTTGGCGGCGCAGGAGCTTTCATGGGTGCCGGGATGCTGGTGCCGATGGTTCGGTTTGCGGTGGATCCGGTCCTTCAACCTAAGAAGAAAGCCGATTGGGTGAAGGTTGTGGAAGAATCCAAGATTACGAACGAGCCGAAATCTTTCAAATTCGCGGTGCATCAGGTCGACGGTTGGTTTGAAAGCGACCCCGAGCTGGAAGCGTGGATATCGAAAGGCAAGGACGGCAAAGTTTTTGCGTTGAATCCGACCTGTAAACATTTAGGTTGCACCGTAAACTGGAATGCGAATCCGGAATACAAGGATCAATATTATTGTCCTTGTCACGGTGCGCACTACACGCCGGACGGCAAACAGCTGGCTGTCGCATCGGCGCCGCTGGATGAGTATGAAGTGAAAGTGGAGCAAGGCTTTGTGTACCTCGGTCAGCTTGGTCCGAACAAACGGGTGTAATAAGGAGGCGTAACATCAGATGTTTAAAAGTGTCTATAACTGGATCGATGAACGCCTGGATATCACGCCGCTGTGGCGGGACGTAGCGGATCACGAGGTGCCTGAGCACGTTAACCCGGCTCATCACTTCTCTGCTTTCGTTTATTGTTTCGGCGGATTGACGTTCTTTATCACAGTTATACAAATTTTGTCCGGTATGTTCTTAACGATGTATTACGTGCCGGATATTATCAACGCCTATGCAAGCGTTGACTATCTGCAGCATAAAGTGGCGTTCGGCGTTATCGTTCGCGGGATGCACCACTGGGGTGCGAGCTTGGTTATCGTGATGATGTTCTTACATACGCTCCGCGTCTTTTTCACTGGTTCGTATAAAGCTCCTCGCGAGATGAACTGGGTTGTAGGTATGTTGATTTTCTTCGTTATGTTGGGTCTCGGGTTGACAGGCTATCTCCTTCCTTGGGATAACAAAGCCTATTTCGCGACAAGCGTTACGTTGAAGATTGTGGAATCCGCTCCGTATATTGGACCTTACGCCAAGTCGTTCTTGCAAGGCGGCGAGATCGTAGGAGCTCAAACGTTGACGAGATTCTTCGCCTTACACGTGTTCTTCCTGCCGGCTGCCCTGCTTGGTCTGCTCGCCGGACACTTCTTGATGATCCGTAAGCAAGGGATTTCCGGGCCGCTCTAAGATGGGGAGGAACGATCACCGTTTACGGTTCATGAAAAAAATAGAAGGAGGGGCGATACGTGGCTCACGGACCTAAATCTGACGAAAAAATCGTTTACGTGGGAGACTCTCGCGTACGGGCGAAAGATACGCGCTTGATTCCGCAAGACTTCTCCGCTTATCCCGGTAAATCGGAAGTGTTCATTCCTAACTTCCTGTTGAAAGAGTGGATGGTAGGGGTTGTCGTCTTGCTCGGCATTCTGGTATTGGTTATGTCCGAAGCGGCGCCGCTTGGTTATCCGGCGGATCCGACCAACACGCAAATCATTCCGATGCCGGACTGGTACTTCCTGTTTATGTACCAATTGTTGAAATATCCATACACGTCCGGCGATTACGTCGTACTCGGTACGGTCGGCGTTCCGGGTATCTTGTTCGGTGCTTTGTTGCTCGCACCATTCCTCGATACCGGTAAAGAAAGACGTTTCTACAAACGTCCAATCGCCTCGACGTTGATGTTCGTAAGCTTGATTGCATGCACCTACTTGACGGTTTATTCCTGGCAGCACTATCAGCATGAGCTGAAAGAGAAAAATCTCGTTCCGGAGCACATTAAGCGCGAGGAAGAGATGCATGCGTCCAAGGGTGCCGGCGGTGCTGGCGGCGGAGGGGCGAAGAAGCCCGCTGCGCAGGCTGCGGCAATCGTCGCTCCGGATGACCCGGCAGCAGCGATTTATCAGAAGTCAACTTGCTTGCAATGCCATGGCGGCGAGTTGAAAGGAATGCCTTCCGCTGGAATTCCTGCCCTTCGCGGCATCGGCGACAAGCATAGTAAAGATGAAATCATCGGTATCATCAAGAATGGCCAGGGCAATATGACGGCGCAATACGACGCCAACATCGCCAAAGGCCTTTCCGCAGACGATATGGACAAATTGGCCGATTGGTTGGCCAAACAGAAGAAATAACCATGAACAAAACCTGATCGCTTGCAGCGGTCAGGTTTTTTAGTAAGCTGGGAGGGTTATCGTTGACCAATTGGCGTTTGTCGTACTATGTTTCAACGCCGTTCTTGGGCAGTAGGCTGATGCTTTGGAGCTTGTTTGTGATCAATCTCCTCGGCACGGTCTACGGGTATGAATGGTATTGGAAGCAGCTCCTCTTTACATCCGAAAATTTCGGCAACGCGTACTTGCCCTTCGTGCCGGATAGTCCTACCGCCAGCCTGTTCTTTACTTGTTTTATTGGGTTCCTGCTGTGGAATGTCGATAAGCAGACCGGTATAGCGGTGCCGCCCGAACGGGCCGGATGGCTGCGCGGATGTATAGAAGCGTTCGCGCTCATTACTTCGTTCAAATACGGCGTATGGGCTGTAGCGATGATTTGGGCGGGCGCTTATCAAGGGGACGGCATCGTTTGGCAGGATTGGATGCTGACGATTTCTCATCTGGGGATGGCCGCCGAAGCGTTACTCTATGCGAGATTTTACCGGTATATGCCTGGGGCGGTGTTGATCGTCGCCGCCTGGACGCTTTGGAACGATGCGATGGATTACGGCGCCGGGGTATTTCCGTGGCTGCCGGAAACCTTGCTGGACGATCTTGGCGCCATTCGACTGTTTACAATGGGACTTAGCTTCATCGGCATTGCAATCGCGATCATCATCTGGCTGATCCGCTATAGGAAGCACGGACGGATTTTACAGCACAAATCGGTCTAAATGAGACAACCCCTCCATAAATTGTACTTAGGAGGGGATGTCCGATGATCGGATTCGGGAAAATGAAGTGGATCGGGGTAAGCATGGCGCTCATATTGTTTTTGCCGCTATTGGCGGGCTGCGCATTATCCGCCAAGCAGGATGCTGCGGCAGCCGTTAAGCCGACGCCAGAGCAGCTCCAGAAGGTGAAGCTGTTGAATGAAACGGCGGAAACGATGTACCAGAAGGTCCAGCAGGGCGATATTCCGGGAAGCCGCGCGGTGCTGCAGCAGATTAGCGACCAGGTCACGCAAATACGGTTCGAGGGCATCACGTCGGTGGAAGGTCTGAACGCGCTGACTGATACGATCACCGAAGCTAAACGCGTCTTTCAAGCGGTTAAATTTAACCCGGATGCAGGGAAAATATCCGCGGCCAAAGTTCGCTTGGCGACCGATTCCCTTACGCACGCGAGCCAACCGCTTTGGCTGCAATATTACAAGCAGCTGCAGGATGACGTGAATGTGATCGAACAGACGGCCAAAGCTAGCGATAAAACGTCCCTGCAGCATGCCAGCGCACACTTCGAGCAGCATTACAGCATCATTCACCCGAGCTTGCTGATCAGCCGGCCCGCCGAAGATGTCGAGCGAATGGATTCGCTTGTCGCTTTTGTGAAATCGCAATCGATGAGTCAAGGCATGCCGTTCCGTAACGTGTTAAACGCGGTCCCGCCAATGCGGCAAATGTTGGACAAATTGTTTATGAAGCGCGAAGCGACGGCTTACTTGCCGTATCCGGAGCCACAAAATCCGATTCTATGGACGCTTGCCTTCGGTTCGGTCATCTTGGCCGCCCTGGGCTTCGCCGGTTGGCGTTTATCGAAGAAGAACGACGGGATTGTTACGGTACGCCGCAACGAAGACGGCTACATATAAGCTTGTGATGCTAGGAAAGAGGCTTAAAGCCTTCGCCGACGACGTCGTGCACCTCTGTGATGATAATAAACGCACGGGGATCGACGGCTCGGACGAGGTCTTTAAGCCTTCTCATTTCACTGCGGGCAACGACGCAGTAGACGACGTTCTTGCTTTGCTTGGAGAAGGCGCCGATCGCCGGAATCAGCGTAACCCCGCGGTCCAAGCTGTTCGTAATTTCGTCGGCCAACCGGTCGGCGCGCTCGCTGATTATCGTGAATGCCCTGGCCGCGTAGGCACCTTCGATGAAGATATCGATCATTTTGGTCGTAATGAACACGGCTACAAGCGTATACATAATTTTTTCCTTCGGCAAAAAAAACAACGAAAGTGCAAGCACGATCGCGTCGGAGAATAAAATAATGCGTCCGACGCTCCACCCCCTCAGCTTATGAGCGATGCGCGCCACAATATCGGAGCCGCCGGTCGTTCCCCCGTACCGAAACACTAGTCCGAGTCCGATGCCTAACGTAAATCCGGCATAGGCGGATACGAGAAAAAAATCATGTTCCGTCCGGAACGGTACAATCCATCCCGCACGAATGGAATGCTCCATTAACCAAAGAAAAAATGAAAGCAGCAGCGTACCGGCAATCGTATAGAACATCGATGATTTGCCCAGGATACGCCAGCCCAGAACAAATAACGGGATATTGATGACAAGGGTTGTCAGGGAAGGGGGGAAGCCGAATATATAGTTCAGCAATAGGGCGATACCGGTGATGCCGCCTTCCATGAACTCGTTGGAAATGACGAAATAGTGGAGACCGAATGCATAAACGGCAGTCCCCATGGCGATAGGCAAAAGGTTTCGAAGCGGCGTCCATAGGGGGGAGAGCATGGCGGAAACACCTCCTGTTCCTCCCTAATATGGCTCGCCGTTCATGGCGGTATGCTTCGCGACAAAAATAATTTGTCACGGAACCTCCATTTGCGTTAACATGGTATTGATGTTCTGCGGTGATGCAAGCATCAGAACCCTGAGTAAGGCTGGTGACGGATCGAACCATGGACAAGGAACGCTCGCTTAAAGACCTCCAGGACGAGGTGGATGCATACATATCTCAATTTAAGGAAGGTTACTTCCGTCCGATGACGATGCTGGCAAGGATGTCGGAAGAAGTCGGCGAGCTGGCGCGGGAAGTGAACCACCGGTTCGGCGAGAAACCGAAAAAGCCGACGGAAGCGGACAATTCAATCGAGCTGGAGCTCGGCGACATTCTTTTCATAACGATTTGCTTTGCCAATTCGCTTGGCATCGATCTAACGAAGGCGCATGATCAAGTCATGCATAAATTCCGTACGCGGGACGCCGACCGTTGGACTAAAGTGGACACCGATTCGTAACGTCTTACATATGCTGTACCATCACCCTTTTTTCCGTACGGTCGTACCATGCGCCGGCTCCGTATGCACGTAGGAAGGAGATGGGGGAATGGATGGCGAACTTGCAATTAAAAAAGCGTACGAATCGATCTTAAATCACGATTTCGAACAGGCTATCGGTTGGTTCGAACGGGCCATCGCCTTGAATCCCAATAACGCTTCTTACCATTACAAGCTGTCGATTACCTACGCGCGCAGCAATAAATTGTCGAAGGCGATCCGGCATGCGGAACAAGCGGTGAAGCTCGAGCCGACGGATGAGCACTATACGTTTCATTTGCAGCATCTGCGCGCAAAAGCGTTGTTGGTTGAGGCGGAAAAATTGTTCGAAGAATCGGATGAGCGGCTCTGGCTGGCCGTTGCTTTAGTGAAACAAGCGGTAGAGAAAGACCCGCTGTCGTTAGAAGCTTACCTGCTGCTAGGGATCGCTTATGCGCGGCTTGACGAATACAGCTTGGCGATCGGGGCCGTGAAAGAGCTGCTGAAGCTTGATCCCGGGCACTCGATCGGGAACCGGCTGCTCTCGGAATATGAACACAAATGGAAACAATATATGAGGCGTACTTCATCCTAGGGAGTGCAGAAGGAGAGGACTCAAGAGATTATGGGACAAACGAAGATTAAAGTAGCGGTTGCCGGCGCAAGCGGCCGTATGGGACGAGAGGTTGTAAAAATGGTTCTTGCCGATCCGGAACTCGAGCTCGTAGCGGCGATGGACCGATCGACGAAGAACACGGATGCGGGCCGGCTTGTCGGGCTCGATCCGTGCGGCGTCATGGTGACGAACGACTTGGAATTAACGCTTGTGGAAACGAACCCGGATGTCATGGTCGACTTCACGACGCCGCAATCGGCCGTCGTTAATACGGCGCTCGCCATTAAACACAAGGTTCGTCCGGTCATGGGCACGACAGGCTTCACCCCGGAAGACATCGAAGCGCTGGACAAGCAGTGTAAAGCTGCCGGGATCGGAGGGCTGATTGCGCCGAACTTCTCGATTGGTGCGATTCTGATGATGAAATTCGCGGCGCAAGCGGCCAAATATATGCCACATGTGGAAATTATCGAATACCACGGGGATCAGAAGCTTGACGCTCCTTCAGGCACGTCCGTCAAGACCGCGGAGATGATTGCGCAAGTGCGGGGCGAGTTGAGACAAGGCAACCCGAAAGAGGAAGAAACGATCGAAGGGGCGAGAGGCGGCTACTACGACGGATTTCGGATACATAGCGTGAGGCTTCCAGGGATTTTTGCGCAGCAGGAAGTGGTGTTCGGCGCTTTCGGCCAAACCCTGAAAATCCGGCACGATTCGTACGACCGGGCGGGTTACATGCCCGGCGTGAACGTTGCGGTGAAGAAAGTGATGACATATGCAGGCATGGTTTACGGCTTCGAGCATTTCATCGATTGACGGAAGTCGGGGACAAGGCCGATCTTTGCGGTTTCGCCCCGATACCAATCGTTTTTTAACCGCGAAAACACCGTTTGCAACAGCCTAAGGGGGAGCTAAATCCGTATGACAATGAATATCGCGCTCATTGCGCATGACCGCAAAAAAGACGAAATGGTCAATTTCGTGACCGCCTATGAACATGTATTTCAGCATCATAAGCTGTTTGCGACCGGCACGACCGGCACGCGCATTATGGAGAAAACGAAGCTGCAAATCAACCGTTTCATGTCCGGTCCGCTTGGGGGAGATCAGCAGATCGGCGCCATGGTTGCCACCAACGAAATGGACTTGATCATCTTTCTGCGAGATCCGTTAATGGCTCAGCCGCACGAGCCGGATATTATCGCGCTGCTCCGTTTGTGCGACGTGCAGGGCATTCCGTGCGCAACCAATATCGCCACGGGCGAAATATTGGTTAAAGCGCTCGACCGCGGCGATTTCGCCTGGCGTGAGCTCGTACATAAATATAAGCCGGGTATTGAAGAATGACGGATACGCTCGATTTCTTAATATTCGGGGCGCATCCCGACGATGCGGAAATCGGCATGGGCGGCACGATCGCCAAGCATGCGGCAGCCGGTTACCGGATCGGAATATGCGACTTGACGCTCGCCGAAATGTCGTCGAACGGCACAGTCGATACGCGGCAGGCCGAAGCCGAGGAGGCGTCGCGCATTATGGGTCTATCCGCCCGCAGCAATCTGAAGCTTCCGGATCGGGGTCTTACTTTAAGTTCGGACTTCATCGATCGGATCGTGGCCGAAATACGGCTGCGCAAGCCGCGCGTCGTATTTGCGCCTTACTGGGAGGACAGGCATCCGGATCATATCGCCTGTAGCAAGCTGGTGCAGGAGGCGGTATTCAATGCCAAGCTTCGCCGTTACATGCCGGAGCTCCCGGCGCATCAAGTTGCAGAGACTTATTTCTATTTCATTAACGATACGATCGATCCTGACGTAATGGTCGATGTAACCGCTTATTACGATACGAAACGATTGGCTTTACAAGCTTACCGCACGCAGTTCACGGCGGCGCCGGGCGGCGATTATGTAAGCACTCCGTTGAATCAAGGTTATATGGAACGCGTGGAAGCGCGCGATTTGCTGCTGGGACAGAAACGCTCGGTGTTGTATGCCGAAGGCTTTATGAGCAAACTGCCTTATATGACGGAGCTACTATAACCAACGACGTCAAGCGAATCGCAGCGTTAGCAGAAGGAGGCAGCGCCCATGGAGCGGTTGAAGATCGGGATTACCTGTTACCCTACGCTCGGAGGTTCCGGGGTGGTCGCGACAGAGCTCGGCAAGCTGCTTGCGGAAAAAGGGCATGAAGTGCACTTTATTACCCACAGCATGCCGTTTAGGCTCGGTAAATTCGATAAGAACATTTTTTATCATGAAGTCGAGGTTAATGATTACTACGTGTTTAAATACCCGCCTTACGACTTATCGCTCGCCAGTAAGCTGGCGCAAGTCGTGAAGCTGGAGGATTTGGACCTGCTGCATGTCCATTATGCGATTCCGCATGCGGTTTGCGCTTTATTGGCGAAGCAAATGGTAGGGCCGGAGCTGAAGGTCGTGACCACGCTCCACGGCACGGATATTACCGTGCTCGCCCAAGATGAATCGCTCAGCGACCTGATCCGGTACGCGATCAATGAAAGCGATGCGGTGACGGCCGTTTCCCAAGATTTGATTCAAGAGACGAGACAGCTGCTTGGGATCGAGAAGCCGATTGAGCTCGCTTACAACTTTGTCGACAAACGGGTGTATTATCCGCGCGAGGTGACGAGCTTACGCAAGGAGTTTGCGCATCCGGACGAAAAAATATTGATACATATTTCCAACTTCCGCCCGGTTAAACGGGTGACCGATGTGGTTGAAATTTTCGACCGGGTTCGCCAGGAAATGCCTGCGCGGCTGTTGTTCGTCGGAGAAGGTCCGGAGCTGTCCAAGGTGTTATGCAAAGTGAAGGAGCTCGGCTTGCTGGATCGCGTAACGTTTTGCGGCAAACAGGATGATGTCGCGCAGCTGCTGTCATTGGCCGATTTGATGCTTCTGCCTTCGGAGAAGGAGAGCTTCGGCCTGGTGGCGCTCGAAGCGATGGCGTGCGGCGTGCCGACGATTGCTTCCAATGCAGGCGGCATCCCAGAGCTTATTACGCATGGGGAAACGGGGTATCTCGCCGAAATCGGCGATGTAGAGCAGATGTCACAGCTTGCAATCAACCTGCTGAAGAATGAGTCGGCTTACCGTACGATGAGGGAGGCTTGCTTGCACCGGGCGCGTTATACGTTCTGTAATGATGTGATTTCGAGACAGTATGAAGCGCTGTATTACCGGGTTTTGGGCAAACCGGTACCGAGCGAGCTTCAGGAGAAGCCGCTACAATGCTAAGAGGGATGAGTGCGGCATGAAAGAGACGGAGGGGCAGGCGTTAAAACAACATGCGCTCGGAATCGTGGCCCGGCTGAATGAAGCCGGCTTCGAAGCTTACTTCGTCGGCGGCTGTGTGCGGGACGAGCTGCTCGGCCGACCGGTTAAAGATTACGACATCGCTACATCGGCGCGGCCGGAGCAGGTGGAGGCGCTTTTCCAGCGCACCGTGCCGACCGGACTTCAGCACGGAACGGTTACGGTTGTCGTCCATCGGCAGCCGTTCGAGGTCACGACGTTCCGTAAAGAAGGGGATTATTCCGATTATCGTCGCCCGCATTCGGTCGAATATATCGACAGCCTGCACGAAGATTTGCAGCGGCGCGATTTTACGATGAACGCCATGGCGATGGATTTGAACGGGCGTCTGATCGACCCGTTCGGCGGACAAGCGGATTTGGAGCGAGGCATCCTGCGCTGCGTCGGTTCGGCGCAAGAAAGGTTCTCCGAGGACGCGCTGCGGATGCTTCGCTGTATTCGGTTCGCCGCGGAGTACGGCCTGAAGCCGGAGTCCGGCACCTGGTTGGCTTTGCTGGGGGCTGCGCCGCTGCTTAGGCATATCGCCATGGAACGCATTCGAGCCGAATTGGAACGGATGCTGACCGGAAGCGACCCGAGCGGAGCCATGCTCTTGCTGAAGGATTGCCGTTTGCTTGCGCATACCAAAGAAAAGCTTTGCTGGGCAAGACTGGATGAGATCGATAGCGTCGGAGAACTTGATCTGAGGAAGCTTACGCGGCTTGAGGATCGTCTGGCTTACCTGTACTTGAAACTGGGCGCCGGTCAAGGCGACTATGACACGGATATGCGGAAGCTGACGTTCGCCAAGAAACAAATCGAAGAGGTCGGCCGTATCGTGGAGGCGAATGCCTGGCTTATGCATGAACTGGCTGCATACACGGTGAGGGATGCTGGAGAACCGAGTCATGAGGCCAGAGAGCTATGGGTGGAAGCGGCGCTTCGATATGGGATCGACGGATTGCAAACGTTAAGAACTATTTATAAGCTGGACCGGAATATACGCCACGCTGCCGGTACGGATACGGTGACGCACCCCATATTCACGGAGTGGATTCGGCATGGCGAAGCGTGGCTTGCAGAAATGCCCGTTGCGCGGCTGCGGGATTTGGCGGTAACTGGGCAAGAGGTGCTGGAGGCGCTGCAGGGCAAAGCCGGTCCCTGGACGGGCAAGCTGCTGCAAGCGCTGCTCCGGCAGGCGGCTTTAGGCTCGCTGCCGAATCGGAAGGAAGCGTTAATCCAAGCGGCAAGGGAACTATACGGCGAAATGCAGGAGAAGGGAATACGATGACAGATCGGTTATTGGAGCTGTTCAAGCAGTCGGACCGCGATTATATCTCGGGTGAGGAGCTTAGCGGTAAGCTGAACATTAGCCGCACGGCCGTCTGGAAGCAGATTGAGCGGCTGAAGCAGCAGGGGTTTCAATTCGAAGCGATTCCACGCAAAGGCTACAGGCTTCTGTCGGCGCCGGAGAAGTTTGATTTGCCTTCCTTGCTGGCCGGCCTGCGTACGGAGCGGTTCGGCAGGCAGCTTCATCTTCGCGATGAAGTCGACTCGACCCAAATCGTCGCCCAGCAGCTTACGGCAGCCGGAGCGCCGGAGGGAGCCGTCGTGCTTGCCGAATTGCAAACGGCCGGCCGCGGCCGCATGGGCAGACGCTGGCATTCTCCGAAAGGGAAGGGGCTGTGGTTCAGCCTTATTTTACGTCCGGACTGGTTGCCGCTTTCCCAAACGCCGCAGCTTACGCTGTTGACAGCCGTGTCGTTATGCCGTGCCGTCCGGCAGGTGACCGGACTCGATGCGGGGATTAAGTGGCCGAACGATTTGTTGATCGACGGCCGCAAGGTCGCAGGGATTTTGCTGGAAGCGAACGTGGAGAACGGCACCCTGCAGCACGTTGTCGCCGGCATCGGCATTAGCGTCAACTTGACGGAGGACGACTATCCTCCCGACATTCGTGCAATTGCCACATCGCTCGCGATCGCGGCCGGTCGTCGAATCGACCGTTCGCTGCTGTTCGTGGAGCTCCTGGCGGAATGGGAGCGCTTGTACGCGCTGTATCGCTCGGAAGGCTTCGCGCCCATTAAGCTGCTGTGGGAAGCGTTGACGGTTTCGCTCGGACGGGAGATCGTGTGCCGAATGCCGCAGGAGACGGTTGAAGGGTTTGCCGAGGCGATCGACGAGCAAGGGGCGTTGCTCGTCCGGCTAAACGATGGCAGCGTGCGCAAAATGTTTTCGGGCGACGTTGAATTTAGATGACTTTTCATGTTAAGTTTGATATAATGAGCAGTAACGAAGGCGGTATCCTCGCAGGAACTGCACTTTGTTCCGTGTTCACGGTATGATGGAATGATGTACCGAAAATTTCATACTTTTTTGCAATATGTCGGATTCTGCTCTGAGCCTATTGGACCGAGACAGAAGGATCATATGAAATTAGACATGTGAACCTTTGAGCTCCCGTTTCCCGGGCAAGCTGGAAGGTTTTTTTGTTCTTCCGCAACAATCCGGCAAAGAATCGCAATACTATGTTCATCGGACGAAAATCGGAAGAAAGCAGGTGCTGCCCATGGAAACGCGCAAACCGATTACTACCGCCAAGCTGCGGAAAATGAAACAAGAGAAAACGCCGATTAGTGTGATTACCGCGTATGATTACCCATCCGCGATGCTGGCCGACCAAGCCGGCGTCGATGTCATTCTGGTTGGCGATTCGCTCGGCAATGTTGTGCTCGGTTACGAATCGACCGTTCCGGTCACGCTGGATGACATGATTTATCATACGAAGGCCGTGACGAGAGCCGTTCAATCCAGTTTCGTCGTCACGGATATGCCGTTCATGACGTATCACGGCAGTATGGACCAGACGCTGCGCAACGCCGCCCGCATCATGCAGGAAGGGCTTGCGAAAGCCGTCAAGGTGGAGGGCGGGGCGGAAATTGCGCCTGTCGTGAAGGCGCTTGTGCAGGCGGGCATTCCGGTCATGGCACATGTCGGCTTAACGCCGCAATCGATTCATCAAATCGGCGGTTACAAGGTGCAGGGAAAGACGAGCGAGCAGGCTCAGAAGCTGCTGGAGGATGCCCGGGCACTGGAAGAAGCGGGCGCGTTCTCCATCGTGCTGGAGCTGGTGACCGACCAGTTGGCGGAGCAGCTCACCGAGCGGTTGACCATACCGACGATCGGGATCGGGGCGGGCGCGTCCTGTGACGGGCAAGTGCTGGTCTTTCACGATGTGCTCGGTTACGGAGCGGACGTTCAGCCGAAGCGGTTTGTCAAGGCTTACGCGAACGTCGGTGAGACGATACGAGGTGCGTTGCAGCAGTACGTGCATGAAGTGAAGGCCAGACAGTTTCCTGCTGAAGGACACTCGTTCCGCATGACGGAAGAGGAAGCGAGCCATCTGTACGGCGGAGGGAGAATCCGATAACGATGCAAGTCATCCAGCATATAACAGACTTACGGCAGAGCATCCGCTCGCGGAGAGCGGAGCAGCCGTCCCTTCGCGTCGGCTTCGTGCCGACGATGGGCTTTTTGCACGAAGGACATGCTTCGCTTCTCGAAGCGGCGCGGCGCTCCTGCGATATCGTGGTGCTGAGCATCTTCGTGAACCCGCTGCAGTTCGGTCCGAACGAAGATTTCGAACGTTATCCCCGCGACGAAGAGCGGGACTTGGCCGTTGCCGAGCAGGCTGGAACGGATATCGTTTTCCTGCCTCAAGTCGCCGAAATGTACCCGCAGCCGATCAAGACGATGGTGTCGGTGCGCGAGGTCACCACACGGCTTTGCGGAGCTTCGCGGCCGGGTCACTTTGACGGGGTGGCGACGGTTGTCGCCAAGCTCTTCCATATCGTACAGCCGGATGCCGCATTTTTCGGAATGAAGGATGCGCAGCAGGTCGCCGTCATCGAGCAAATGGTGCTCGACCTCAACCTGCCGGTGGAGATCGTCCCGTGTCCGACGATTCGCGAAGCGGACGGCTTGGCCAAGAGCTCGCGGAACGTTTACTTGAACGAAGAGGAGCGGAAGCAGGCGACCGTATTGTCGGCCGCGCTGCGCGAAGCGGAGACGGCGCTTGCCGAGAGCGGCGTCGGCTTAACGCCGCAGCAGCTTATCGAGAACGTGCGAACGCATATCCGCCGGTCGCCGTTAGCCGAAATCGATTATGCCGAGGTTCTCGCGTTCCCTTCGCTTGAACCGCTCGAATCGTTCACACAAGGTGAACGCATCATTGTGGCGCTGGCGGTCAAATTCGGTAAGACACGTTTGATCGATAATTGTATCGTCCGAATTCCTTAACCTACACCTATCCCATGTCCCGGCCCGAGAGGCCGGCGGACACCCAACTATAAGGAGGCGAACGCCGTGTTTCGCACGATGCTCAAAGCGAAAATACACCGCGCTACCGTGACGGAAGCGAATCTGAACTATGTCGGGAGCATTACGATCGATCAAGACCTGCTGGATTTGCTCGATATGCTCCCGAACGAGAAAGTGCAAATCGTGAATAATAATAACGGCGCCCGGTTTGAAACGTACATTATTCCAGGCTCGAGAGGTTCGGGCGTTATTTGTCTGAACGGCGCCGCGGCTCGCTTGGTGCAGCCGGGGGATAAAGTCATTATTTTATCTTATGCCATGATGACGGACGAAGAAGCGCGCAAGCATACCCCGAGCATCGCCATTATGGGCGAAGGCAACGAGGTCGTCAGCGTATTGAAGGAAGAAATTCATTCCACCGTGCTCTAAGCCGAATGAAACGGGACGGGGAGACGCACAATGAAGATACCATGTTACCAAGCGGCGTAAAGGTGGGATGTGCGTATGTTCAAGCATCTGTTTGCATCGATGAATGAAATGCTGGATGAAGTGATGTCGGAATACCCGTCCTCAACCGCTGTGAAGCGGAAGCATTTGAAGGAAAAGCTGCGGGCTTTGAAGGCAATGAGTGACAGCTGTATTGAAGAATGGCTGTTGTTCGAAGAGAAGCTGGGCCAAATGATGCAGGCGACCGGCATGGTTTCCCTGCTGGGCGGCGCCGATCCGCTCGATCCGGAATTTGCGGCGAAACGATCAGATCTATTCGTGCGCGGGCAAGGCTTTTACAAGCTGCACATGTATAGCGAAGCGATCGATCAGTTTGCCGAGCTGCTGCACAATCAGCCTGACTTCACGCTAGCCCGGATCTACCTCGCCATGTCGTATTTTCATCAAGGACATACGGAAGACAGCTATTCCCATTTCCAATTTTTGTCGCAGTTAACGGAAAACCTGAAGCTGAAAGCCATCTCGTTAAACGCGATGGGGTGTATTCAGGTGAAGCAGAACAATCTGGAAAAAGCTTGCGAGCTGTTCAATTTAGCTTACCGCACTGACCCTTCCAGTGTCGAGCCATTGATCGACCTGGGCGTGTGCCGGGAGAAACAGGGCGGGCTTCACTTCACGTTCTCGCAGTCCCGCAGGTCGGGCCAGCCGCTTTAGAACGCTCATCCGATTGTGCTGCGGAAATAAGTTTGCTATTCCTTTTTCCACGTTGTGTGGTATGCTTATTGAGAACAGTGGAGGAAGGGATTGAGAAAGGCACCGATGAAATTTGCGGTTTTGGATTTTGAAACGACGGGGAGTCTGGCAACCGATCGGATTATCCAAGTCGGACTCATGATTATAGAGGATATGCAAATAACGGATAGGTATACTTCCCTCGTCAATCCGGGTATGAGTATACCTTCTTCTATTACAACGCTTACGGGCATTGATGACGCTATGGTGAAGGATGCGCCGTCAATCGACACGGTTATGGCCGAGATGGTGCCGCTGCTGCAAGATACGGCGCTTGTCGGCCATAATATCGGGTTTGATTTGGGGTTCTTGCAGCGGGCGCTCGATGAAACGGGTTATTTCTCGTTCGACGGACGCGTGCTCGACACGCTCGATGCGCTGCGCGTCCTGTACCCGGGGCTGTCGACCCTGCAGCTGTCGATGGTGGCTCACGCTTTCGGCATCGAACACGAGCGGCCGCATCAAGCGGACAGCGACGCCGAAGTAACGGCGCTTATCTGGATTCGCTGCATGGAGCGGCTGCAGGGGCTTCCTTTGTTGACGCTGCAGCGGCTGGATATGATCTTTGCCGAATCCACCAACGACTTCGGCTGGATCGTGCATGAGATGCTGCAATACCGGGAGCTGCACCAGCCGCTCGATCCGGATGCGGACCGGTATTTCCGCCAATTCGCTTTGGGCGTCGGCGATTGGGGCGAAGAGGAATCGATTCGCGAAGAGGATGAGGCGAAGACGTTGAAGGAGCCTTTCTCCGCCTTTTACGAGCAGCTGAAGGATGTGCTTAAACGGCGGTTTGACGCTTATGAAGAGCGGGAAGCCCAGGTGACGATGCTCAGCGAGGTGGAGAGCGCTTTTGAAGCGGGACATCATCTGATGGTGGAGGCGGGCACGGGTACCGGCAAATCGCTGGCTTATTTGATTCCTTCGCTGTACTACGGACTCAAGCACGATAAGAAGGTGCTCGTCAGCACGCATACGATCAATTTGCAGGAGCAGCTGCGGGAACGCGACATTCCGCTGCTGCACGAGCTGTTCCCGATCGGGTTCCGGGCCGCGCTGTTGAAAGGGCGAAGCCACTATTTATGCCTGCGCAAGTTCGAGCACAAAATCAACACGCTCGATTTCGAGAACGGCAAGGAAGACCGGATTACCGCCGGGCAGATGCTCGTGTGGCTCGGGGAAACGAAACACGGCGACGACGAGGAGCTTTTCTTTGCCAACAAAGGAAAGCCGTTTTGGCATACGGTGGAAAGCGACACCGATTCTTGCCTGAATCGCGCCTGCCCCTGGTTTAAAAAATGCTTTTACCATCGAGCCCGCCACGAGGCGAACACGGCCGACGTCATCATCACGAATCATTCGCTCTTATTTACGGATATGAAAGCGGACAACCGCCTGCTGCCTGCTTATAAGCATCTTGTTATCGATGAGGCTCATCATTTTGAAGAAGTGGCGAGCAAGCATCTGGGGATCGAGCTTCACTATCACGGGTTAATGAACACGCTTCATTGGCTGTATAAGGACGGCCGTTCCGGGCAATTGTCAAGCCTCCGCTTTCGTTTGCAGAAGGCGGACGAAGATCCGCGCGTGGCTGGCTGGAGCGCTGAGATCGACCGCGCGGTCGAGAAAGTGATGGAGATGAAAGAAGAGTGGGAGCAGCTGACGGAACTGCTGTATCAGTTGCTGACATCGCGCAGCGGGGAGTCGGCGGCTCAGCAGGAAGGCGGCGGCCTCGTGCTTCGGGTGAGGAAGGACGCGCTGCCCCTCGGGTGGGATAAGCTCGCGGTGCTTGAAGAGAATTTTCAGCTGCACGCGCTTGAAGCGCTTAAGAAGCTGGATAAGGTCGTCAGCGAGCTGAAAGAGGTGCAGGACGAATTCGAAGTGCAGAGCGTCGTAACCGACTTAAGCGGCACCGTGAAAGAACTTCATCGTTATAAAGATGCGCTCCATTTCTTTATGACGATGCCGGACGACAACTATGTGTATTGGTTAGAGGGCGGGTTGTACAACAAAAATCGCTCGCTTCAGCTGCATTGCGTGCCGGTCGATGTCAGCTCGCTGCTGCAGCAGCATTTCTTCGAGCCGAAAGATAGCGTAATACTGACCTCGGCCACACTCTCGGTAGGCAAATCGTTCGCTTACACCTGCGAACAGCTGGGGCTGAACGAATCGCAGCCATCCGGACAATTGAGAACGGTGCAGCTTCCCTCGCCGTTCAATTACCGGGAGCAGGCGCTTGTCGCTATCCCCCGGGACTTTCCGGGGCTGCGCGGCGGAAGCGGGGGCGACAAAGAGTTTATCGACCGCCTGATTCCGTCGCTGGCCGAAGTCGCGCTGGAAACGAAAGGGCGCATGCTGGTTCTTTTCACTTCCAATCGCATGCTGAAGACGGTTCATGCCGGTTTGAAGGAAATGCTGGCGCCGTTCGGCGTGAACGTGCTCGGACAAGGCGTGGACAGCGGCAATCGAAGCAAGCTGACGCGCATGTTCCAGAGCAGTCCTGCTTGCGTGCTTCTGGGCACGAGCAGCTTCTGGGAAGGCGTCGACATTCCGGGCGACGCGCTCACCTGTCTGGCCATCGTCCGGCTGCCGTTCCAGCCGCCGACGCATCCGCTTGTGGAAGCGAAGACGGAAAAGCTTAAGGCCAAGAATATGAATCCGTTCATGAAGCTGTCGGTACCACAGGCGGTTATTCGCTTCAAGCAGGGATTCGGAAGATTGGTTCGTACCGCATCGGACAAAGGGATCGTCATTATTTACGATACCCGGGTCATCGATACGAACTATGGGAAATACTTCTTGTATTCGCTGCCGGGACCTAAGATCGAGCATATGACTGCGAATCAGTTGGTTCCACGTATTAAGCGGTGGATGGAGGAGAACGAAGCATGAAAACGATGAAAATTTCCGAGGCGGTCGTCCGACGGCTGCCGATTTACTTGCGATTCTTGAATGAGCTGAGCAAGAAAAATATTTCAACCGTATCTTCACAGGATCTTGGACAAAAACTTGATCTGAATCCGGCCCAAATCCGTAAAGATCTCGCTTATTTTGGTGAATTCGGCAAGAAGGGCATCGGGTATGATGTCGATTATTTAATCGAGAAAATCAGACAAATTTTGAAGCTTGATAAAGTGATTCCCGTCGCGCTGGTCGGAGCGGGCAATTTGGGCCGCGCGTTATGCAATTACAACGCTTATTTAAAAGACAACATGAAAATTGTCGCTGTCTTTGACGCGCAACCGAACAAAATCGGCGAATCGATCAATAACTTAAAAGTAAAGCCGATGGAAGAGCTCGGGACGACGATTCGCGAGCTGCAGATCAGGATCGGGATTATTACCGTTCCTGCGCCGGAAGCGCAGCAGGTCGCCAACCAGTTCACCGAAGCGGGCGTCGAAGCGATCTTGAACTTTGCGCCGCTCATTATTAAAGTGCCGAGCGATGTACGGGTACACCATGCGGATTTCACGACGGACCTGCAAAGCCTCGCTTATTATTTGGATTAATGTATCCGATAAATGAATAACAACAAGCCCGTGCCGAACCGGCACGGGCTTGTCCTATTATTATACGAATGCGTAAATGATTTTGTAGATGAGGAACGCAATCACCATACTGATCGGAATTGTGATGATCCAGGTCAAGATCATTCGTGTTACCGTTGCCCATTTGACATCATGGAATCTCATCACGGAACCTGTTCCGATGATCGAGGAGGAAATGACGTGGGTTGTCGATAACGGCATCCCGAGATGGGTCGACGTTTGAATGACGATCGATGAGTTCAAGTCGGAAGCGAAGCCGTTGATCGGCTCGATCTTCAGCAGCTTACGGCTCATCGTCTTGATAATGCGCCATCCGCCGATTGAGGTTCCGAGGCCCATAGCGGTTGCAGCGGCTAATTTAACCCAGAGCGGAACGTCCAGCGTGTCTTGCTGGTTCATCGCAACCAAGGCGAATACGATGATCCCCATCGCTTTCTGAGCGTCGTTCCCGCCGTGGGAAAAGGAAAGCAGTCCCGCCGAGAAAATTTGGAAAATGCGGAACGTGCGATTGAGCTTGGAACGCGATTGGTTACCGGTCGACATAATAAAGAACCGGATAATCCACATAATCACGATACCGGTAGCGAACGCGACAATTGGCGATAAGACAAGAATCAGAATGATTTCACGAAACCCGGACCAGTTTAAAGCGTCCATCCCTGCGCCTGCAATGACGGCGCCGGCAAGCGAGCCGATAAGTGTGTGGGAAGAAGAGGACGGAATGCCGTAATACCAGGTGAGCAAGTTCCAAAGTATAGCCGTAATCAAGGCGGCGATGACGATATAAATACCGTTCTCAATGGTAGCCGGATTCGCGACTTTACCGCCCACCGTTTTAGCGACTTCTGACGAGTAGATTGCGCCGAGAAAGTTCAAAACGGCCGCGTAGATGATGGCGAATCTCGGTGACAGCGCTTTGGTTGAAATAGAAGTAGCGATAGCATTGGCCGTATCGTGAAATCCGTTGATAAAATCGAACAGAAGCGCCAAAGCAACGACTACAATCAATATGGTTAACATAATTTCCTCCTAAGTCATTGTGCATATTACCACTAACCGGTCCGGACTGGCCGGCAAGGTTAAGAGTATCTCAGCACAACGCTCTCCAAGATGTTGGCGACATCTTCACAGGCATCGGTCGTTTGCTCAAGGCGTTCGTACATTTCTTTCAATTTAAAATCGTGGTAAGGATCTTTCGGATTGGTGAAAATTTCACGGATGCCCTCGCGCATTAAACGGTCTCCTTCATTTTCCAAGCTGTTGATTTGCACGGTATGCTCCGTCAGCTGCATATACTTTTTCTTGGACAGCAGCTTGAAGGCATCGAGGATATGCTGACAGCTGGCTACGAGCACCGCAGAAAATTCCTTCATATATTTATCGGTAAACGTAATGTTCATATAGTCAAAACGTGCGATCGATGCTTCAATTCCGTCGAGCACGTCGTCGACCTTGGAAGCGAGCTCCATAATGTCTTCCCGGTCCAAAGGCGTAATGAACACTTTATTCAAGCCCTTGAAAATTTGATGCGTGATTTGATCTCCGGCATGCTCCAAATCCCGCAGCTGGGGGTAGAAGTTCGCCGGCGGCTCCGATCCCATCATGGCGGTTCGGAAAACTTGAGCGGCCTGCAGCGTGTTTTCAGAAGCCTTAATGAGCAGCAGTAAAAAATCGGTATCGTTCTTTTTTGTAAACAACATGGCTTTCGCCTCCTAAATTTATCGTAAATTTACAATATATAAATACTGTAACTACGGTTTATGTAGAAATAAGGGGTAAATTAACACAAAATTAAAAATAACACACTCGAATGTCGGAATGCAATCCTAGTTTCTCCAGAATCGTCTATGATGATGTGCATCCTTCCATGTGAAGGTGCGAAAGGCTCTCGCACCGCTTGCTGCTTGATTTTGCGTCGTTGAAATTGTACATTGATAACGGGAATGTAGCGAAGAGGAAAGGAACGGAAACGATGAAGAGAACGGTAATTACGAACGGACTTTTTATTACAATGGATGAACGGCAGCCGCTCGTTCGCGGATTTATGATTGTAGAAGGAGAGCGAATTGTACATATTGGGGAAGGCACGCCGGATCCAAGCGATTCGTTCGACGAAACGGTCGACGGCAGCCGCAAGCTGTTTATGCCCGGATTCGTCAACACGCACGGTCATGCGGCGATGTCCCTGCTTCGCGGCTATGGTGACGATATGGCGCTGCAGGTATGGCTTCAGGAAAAAATGTGGCCGATGGAAGCCAGGTTCACTGCGGCGGACGTTCGCGCGGGGACGCTGCTTTCGATACTGGAGATGCTTAAAGGCGGGACGACGACCTTCGTCGACATGTACGATCATATGAACGAAGTGGCTCAGGCGTCCGCGGAAAGCGGAATTCGCGCTTGCCTGACGCGCGGGGTGATCGGTTTATGTCCGCGCGATGTGCAGGACGCTAAATTAGCTGAAGCCGTCCAATTCGCCAAAGATTGGCACGGACAAGCCGAAGGACGCATTACGGCGATGATGTCGCCTCACGGTCCGTATACATGCCCGCCCGACTATATTGAGCGAATTGTGCAGGCGGCGCACGATCTTGATTTGCCGATTCATACGCATATGTCCGAAACGGCCCGGGAAGTGCAGGACAATGTGGACCAGTACGGAGCTAGGCCGGTTGCTCACTTGGAGAAGCTCGGCGTGTTCTCGCGGCCGACGCTCGTTGCGCACGGCGTTCATTTGACCGATGAGGAGATCGCCGTTCTGAAGCGATACGACGTCCGGGTCTCTCACAACCCCGGCAGCAATCTTAAGCTGGCGAGCGGGGTAGCGCGTGTGCCGGATTTAATGAAAGCGGGCGTACTGGTATCGCTCGGAACGGACGGCGCGGCGAGCAACAACAATCTGGACATGCTCGAAGAAGTGCGTCTTGCAGCGTTAATTCATAAAGGGGTATCCGGTGATCCGGTTGCGGTTTCCGCTGCGGAAGCGTTAAGAATGGGGACGCTGGACGGGGCGAGATCGATTTGGCTGAACGACGTGGGCGCGTTAAGCGCGGGGATGAAGGCTGACTTTATCGCGCTGGATCTGGACCAAGCGCACTATTATCCGCGCACGAACGTCATCTCTCATGTGGTGTACGCTGCAAGTTCGCGCGATGTGACCGATGTTTGCATTAACGGTCGCTGGGTCGTGCGCAAGGGGGAATGTCTTACGTTGGACGAAGAGAAAATCAAAGCTGAGGCGCAGCGCAGTTTCGAACGTTTGACGAGCGTGTAACGAACGCCAGAAAGGAGCGCCGTCCGTGCGTAAACGATGGAAATGGTCGCTATCCGCGGCCGCTATATTGATTGTCGCCGCGGTCGGTTTCAATTGGCTGTACCGCGCGGTGTCGGCCGATGAGTGGAACGTACAGCGCGCAGCTGTAATCAGCGCTTATGAGAAGACCGTACTGACGAAAGCAGTTAAGGTCGAGAGGTTTATAAGCGATAAGTCGTATACGGTCATTACAGGGGAAAATAAGCTCGGTCAGCCGGTATACGTATGGGTGGGCGAGAACGAGATACGTACGGAGATGGCTGCCAGCGGCATCCCGATGTCCGAGGCTGCGGCTAAAGTAACGGCCAAGCACCCTTCGGCGACTATACTCAGGGCGACACCCGGCATCATGAACGACAAGCCGGTATGGGAAGTGTTCTACAAGCTGACACCGGAAGGGCAAGATCGCGAACAGCATTTTTACGATTATTATCAGTTTCAGGATGGCGCCTGGATCGATACATGGCGTTTGTCCATCCAATAAAGTCCGGTCTCAGCCGCCTCGGTTCGTGCATATGCACGAGCCGAGGCGGTTTTGCGTTGCTTTGGAATTGCCACACTTTGTATACACAACTCGTATATATTATATGATATACTTTCAATACAGAAATGTTGATATACGAATTGTGCGGCACCCAATTAAATATATTCAAAGAAAGGGGGACGTCAGCTTATGAAGTTACGTCTCTTACCTGTCATATTGAGCGTTGTAATCTCCTCTACGTTATTGTTTGGAGGGTATTTCGCCTATCAAAGCTATGCGATGGAAAATCCGCTGCAGAAGATCGTCAACGGGATTGAGGGCGTTGAGCTCGTATCTACACATTTGACTGCGGACAAGGCTGCCATTGACGTGAAACTGGCCGCGGGCAAGAGCTTGCGGGAAGTGTACAGCACCATTCAAACGGAAGGAAAGCCGGTCATCGGCGACCGCGAGCTTCAGATCAAGGTGCAAAACGGTTCTTCGCCGCGGCTTGATGCCTGGTGGTCTTCGGTGTTGTTCGAGGTCGCGCAAGCGATGGAAACGAAGCAATACGCGCAAATTCCGAAGACGCTGCAGGCGCATACGGAAGCTGACCCGAACGGGATCCGCGCGACGACTGAAATGGACGATCGGTATGTTTATATTACGTTAACGGACGGTGAATCGAGCAAATATATCATGCTGCCTAGAACGCCTGCGAAAATGGGGGTGTGGCCAAGTGAGTAAGTACGGTAAAGAAATTTTGATCGGCGCCGTGCCGGTCGTGATCTTTTTCTTATATTTCCTGGGTGTGAACATCATCCCGATTGTATTTATGTCTGTCATTTTGGGTACCTTCCTGTATATGAGCCGTGCCCGCAGCGGCATGGGGCTCAGCTCGGACCGGAAGGCAAGAGCGAAATCTCCGGTATTTATGACGTTCGACGACATTGGCGGACAAGAGCGGGCGAAGCGGGAACTGAAAGAAGCGCTTGATTTTATTATTCGGCATGAAGATATTAAGAAGCTCGGCATACGGCCGTTGAAGGGCATATTACTGACAGGACCTCCGGGAACGGGGAAGACGTTGATGGCGAAAGCGGCCGCGCACTATACGAATTCTGTGTTTATGGCGGCTTCCGGCAGTGAGTTTGTTGAAATGTATGTCGGTGTCGGGGCAAGCCGAATTCGCGATTTATTTAAAGAAGCCCGCGCTCGCGCCGTAAAGGAAAATAAAGAAAGCGCGATTGTCTTTATCGATGAGATTGACGTCATCGGGGGGAAGCGGGAAGGCGGTCAACAACGCGAATATGACCAGACCTTGAACCAGCTTCTTACCGAAATGGACGGTATTCATACGACTGAAAGTCCGCGCGTGCTGATTATGGCCGCGACGAACCGCAAAGAGATGCTCGACAGCGCTTTGCTGCGTCCCGGCCGATTTGACCGGCATATTGAGGTCGATTTGCCCGATAAGAAGGGGCGTCTGCATATACTGAAGATTCACGCGAAAAATAAACCGATCGCCGAGGATGTCGATTTGGAGGCGGTCGCGAAAGAGACGTTCCAGTTCTCCGGCGCGCAGCTTGAGAGTGTCATGAACGAAGCCGCGATTTATGCGATGCGCGAACAATCCGAGACGATCAAAGCCCGGCATTTGTCGCTCGCCGTCGATAAAGTCATGCTGGGCGAGAAGACGGACCGCGAATCGACGAAGGAGGAACGGGACCGGGTCGCGCTGCACGAGCTTGGACACGCCATCGTGGCCGAATGCGTTCGCCCGGGATCGGTATCTCAAGTGTCTCTTAGTCCGCGCGGCAAGGCGCTCGGATTCGTACGGCACAATCCGCAGGCCGACCAGTATTTGTACACGAAACAGCAAATTGAAGAGCAGATCATGATCGCGCTTGGCGGTTCCGTGGCCGAAGAGATGTTCTACGGTAGCCGCAGCACCGGCTCGCGCAACGATTTCGAGCAGGCGCTGCAGATGGTTCGCACGATGATGGATTCCGGTTTGACGAAGCTCGGGATCATCGACCGCAATATGGTGACGAAGCAGGAGCTGATGAGGGAGAATGCGGCGATTTTGGACGAGCTGACGCAGTCGACGCGCGAATTGCTGGAGCGTCATCGCCAGGTGTTCATGGAATCGCTGGACATTTTGACCGCTGAGGAAGTGTTGTCCGGGGATCAGTTCCGCGAACTGCTCAAGAAGATTGAAGCTGCACAGCAAACCGCATAGATTTTAGACAATAACAAGGGGCAATCCGATGAGATTGCCCCTTTTTCGCATGATTTCCGGCGAAATCAAAAAAAATGACCGAACCTGCAACTTTTTTGGCGAATCATAGTCTAATAGAGTAATAGAAATTGTCAAATTTTTGAGGTTCGAGGTGTACGATGAAGTTTCTAACGTCTTGGTTTACGCTGCTGCTGCTGTCGTTATTGCTGATTCCGGCCGTTTTTGCCGAATCGCCGTCGATTCAATTGTTTATGAACGGAAAGCAGTTGGTCCCCGAAGTATCCCCCCGCATCGTCAACGGCAATACGATCGTGCCGGTCCGGATTATCGCAGAATCTCTAGGTTCCAAGGTGTCTTGGGATGCCAAGCAGCGGAAGGTCAGCGTCGATCAAGGACAAACGAGTATCCAGCTGTTTATCGACAAAACATCCGCCGTGGTGAACGGAAAAACGCATCAGTTGGAAGCGCCGCCGGTCATTATTGGCGGGAATACGATGCTGCCGCTTCGTTTTGTGGTCGAACAATTGAATACGAAAGTGACGTGGGACGAGCTGACGCGCTCGGTCTTTATGTACAAGCAAGAAGACAGCGGCGCCAAGCCTGTTGAAGCCGGTCAACCGGACGTTAACGCCGGAGGCGTTGCCTCAAAGCCGGGCAGCCCGAATTCGGGACAGCCGCCAGCGGCGAAAGACGACCCGAAACCGAACGGCGGGGGAAGCGGATCGCAGCAAGAGCTCCCGGCGAGCGGCGGAGCAGGCAAAGATCAAACGGCGGTGCTGCCCGTACCGGACGGACAGCCGGTGAAGGCAGGCGAGCTGCCGGTCGGGGCGGGTAACGCCGCGACTTTGCCGAATGCGGTTTATGCGATTGCCCTGAACAACGACGAGCTTGTCGTACACACGTCAAGCGAGAGCGTGTTAAACCCGAAAATTTTCCGTTTATCAAATCCGGACCGTCTTGTTATCGACGTGCCCGGCGTAGAGCTCGATACCGCATTAACGGCTGTAATGAACGGCCAATCCGAAGGAATCTTGGCGCTTGCGAACGATAAGGTATCAAAAATTCGTTACTCTCTATTTTCAAAAGAAGATTCTATCGTTAGAATAGTAGTAGATTTGGCTAAGAAGGTTCCATTCAGCTATACGCCTTCCGATAAGCCGGGTCAGTTCTCGATTCAATTCTCGGAGCGGCGTTCGAAGTTTCTCGTCTATGTAGATCCGGGTCATGGAGACGGAGATCCGGGCACGAGCTCTAAAGCGACGGGACGTCAAGAGAAGACGTTCGTCCTTGCGGTCGGCAAGAAGGTGGCCGCGCTGCTCGAGAAGGAGCCGAACATTCAGGTTGCCATGACGCGCTCGGACGATACGTTCGTGAAATTGCAGGACCGTGTCGCGATGGCGAACAATGCGGACGCCGATCTGTTCGTATCGATCCATGCCAACTCCGGCAGCAAAGAATCAATCGGCGGAACGGAAACGTTCTATAACACGGAGCAAAGCCTGCCTTTTGCAAAGATTATGCATCAGGAACTGCTGAACGCCACAGGCTTCCCGGACCGCAAGGTGAAGTTCGGGGATTTGCACGTCGTCCGCGAAACGACCATGCCGTCGGTGCTGCTGGAAATCGGATTTATGAGCAACAAGACCGAAGAAGAACTGATGTTTCAAGATGCTTTTCAAAACCAGGTAGCTGCAGCCATCGTACGAGGCATCAAGAAGCAGCTTCACCTGGAATAAGGAGTGTTTTCCATGCAAAACCATTGGCGTCATACCTTAGCTGCCGCAGCCATTCTCGCGGTCGTGCTGTCGGGGTGCGGACAAGCCAAACCGTTAAACGGAACACAATCGAACCAAACGGCTAAGCAGCCCGCCCACCAAACGGAACAAGGCCAAACGTCCGGCGGCGGTTCGAACTCACAAGCGCCTGCCGCAGCGTCCGAGCAGTCCAAGATATCGAAGGTCATTAAAACGTATTACAGCGACGCCGAGTTCACGAAGCTCGTAGAGCAGCAAGCCAAGATCGAGTTCAAGAACGAGGCCGATCAATATTTGGCCGCGTTGAATCAGTTGAAAAAAACGCCGGACGATACAACGATCTCCTTGTGCAAAGAGATCTCGTTCAAGTCGGCCGTGCTGAAAGACGGTCAAGTCACCGTCGACCTCTCCCTGCCGGACGCGGCGCGTCTTGGCTCGCCGGGCGAAGAAATGCTGCTGGACGCTTTGAAGAAAACGTTATTTCAATTCAGCGAAGTGAAGACGATTGAAATTTTGCTCGACGGCAAACAAGTCGAAAGCTTGATGGGGCATATGGAGCTTCCGCATCCTATCAAACGATAGCCGTAAGAGCCATCCGATAACTGACATCCGAAGAGACCGAGAGGAGTTCGCCCTTACATGAACAGAAAGAAAAAGAAACAAACCCGCAAGCTGACGGCTGCCGTACTGGCGCTGACGCTGGCTTTCAGCGGATCCGCTTTCGCGGCGGATCCGGTTCCGACAACGACGTCGAGCAGCAGCGGCCTCGTGCTGCGCTTCTCCGACGTCGAAGCCAGTCACTGGGCGATCAAACACGTGACCAAGCTGGCGTCGCTCGGTATCATACAAGGGTACGAGAAAGCGGAATACCGGCCTGAGAATACGGTTTCCCAGCAGGACGTCATCATCATGGCCATCCGCATGATGGGGCTTGAGGACGAAGCGCTGGCGAACAAAGCGGAAACCGTGCTTCCGGTGCTCGTCAGCGACTACGCCAAACCTTACGTCGCGTACGCTTTCGACAAAGGCTTGATTTTGCCGGCGGAAGAGCTTGAGAGCACGCCTGCCAAGTCGGTCTGGGGTTCCCGCGATGCGTCCCGCGAATGGGTGGCCAAGCTGGTTATCCGCGCAATCGACAAAACGGATTTGGCGAAGCAGCACGCGAGTTCGACCGTGCCGTTCACGGACGCAGCCGATTTCTCGGCATGGGCTAAAGGTTACGTGAATGCGGCTGTGCTGCTCGGCATCGTGCAAGGCTTCGAGGACGGGGGCTTTAAACCGGGCGGGAAAGTAACGCGGGCGCAGATGGCCACGTTCTTGAGCCGGGCGGACAAAGAGCTGACGACGCGTTCCGAGCGTGTTACGATCGGATACGTGATGGAGCTGACGGATAAGAAAATCAGTGTCCTGAACGATAAAAACGAAACGATTACATACAACCTTTCGGCCGATACGGTGATTTACAATGCGAAAGACGACAGCCGCATACCGCTTTCGCAAATCAAGCTGACGAATCAAGTGTATCTGGTGCAGAACTTGAATAACGCCTTGTATGTGGAACTGACGGACGAATCGGAAAAAATGGAAATCGTCGAAGCGACCCTGAACGACGTATTCCTGGATCAGATGATCGTATCGGTCCAGCAGGGCAATCAGAAGAAGCTGTTCGAGCTTTCATCCAATGTATCCGTTACGGATAAGGACGGTCGCGGCCAAAGCATTGGCTCCATTCCGCTCGGCAGCGTCATCGAGTTGAAGCGCAATACGCTGCTGAAGGAAACGAAAATTACGCATATTGTCGTGAAGCAGGTGCCGCTGAGCAAGACGGCGGAAGGCACGGTGCTCAGCGTCGACAAGACGCAGAACGTGATCAGTCTGCTGGAGAAAACGAGCGGCCAAAGCGAAACGTATTCCCTGGTCGATCCCGTTCTCGTGACGCTGCAGGACGGAACGCCGGCCGACTTATCGAGGCTTCATGTGGGCGATTCGGTCGGGTATGAGGTGAAAGCGAATAAGCTTGTGTCCGTTTCCGTGAAGAAACAGGCGGACGTGGTGACGACGGTACAAGGGACGCTCACGGCCGATGTCAGCAAAGATTCGCGAATCATTACGATCACGAAGTCGGGAGGAAGCTCGCTCGCTTCTTATTTCGTCAACGATAACGCGATCGTGTCCATCAACGGGTTATCGGCCGCAAGCTTGTTCGATTTGGAGAAAGGCGACGAGCTTACGCTTGATTTGCTGAACGACAAGGTCGTGAAGGTGTCGGTGACAAGCCGCGAAGTTGAAACGATTGAGTTCGCCGGCATTATCAATTACGAACCGACGTCTAAAGTGCTGACGGTGACCAAAGGCAACGATGAGGTCGATGCATTCCAGATCACCGATGAAACGACGATCAAGTATGCCGGTTCGACGCTGCCGGTCTCGCAGTTCCAAACGACGTTTATTGGAACCCAGTCGGGCGCAACGAACACGGACCGTAACAAGAAAGTCAACTTGAAAGTATCGAAAAAACGTATCGTAGCCCTCGAAATGACTCAAACGCTGGATGCGACGGTCACGCAAGTGAATACGGCGACCTTCGAAGTGACGATCCGTACGGCGGGCGGCAAGAGTCTGGTCTTTAAAGCGCCGGGCGCTACCGTCGAAATGCAGGATAAAGCAAACGGCACGCTGGCCGATTTGAAGGTAGGCGATCCCGTACGCGCAACGCTTCTGTTCACGCAGGATATGATCGGTTCATTCGCCGTGAAGAAATCGAGTCTGTACAAAACGCAAGTGACGAATGCGAACACGAAACAGGTTAGCGTAAAAGATGAGAACGGCGGCGGTCTGGTGACGTTCACGGTGGACAGTCTCGATAAAATCGTCAACCCGTATAAACCTGCGGCCGCGTTCGAAGATATTCTGACCGATGAGTATGTGAAGGTGAGCTTCACCGGCGCCAAGCTGGATCAGCTTACGATATTGAATACGATTCGCGGGAAAGTGAACGCGGTTGATGCGTCCATCGGCACGGTAACGGTTCAAGACTTCCAGGGCGGCGTACACGTGCTGCCGCTCGGACAAAACTTTACGGTCAAACAAGCGGACGGCACCGTCACGGCGACCTTGACCTCGTTGAAAGCAAACGATCGTGTCGAGATCGTGAAAGATGCAAGCGAGAAGACGATCCTGCGCGTTGCAGCCGCAGCGAAACGAACCTTCGCCTCCTTCGACAGCGTCTTGAATCAGGTCGTATTCAAACCGATCGGAAACGGCAGCAAAGATCGTTATAACTTGTTTGCCCGCGCTTATCTGCATAAAGGCGCCCAAACCGTAACGCCAGGCGCATTCGCCGACAGCGAAGAAGTGAACGTATTCGTGATCGACGATAAAATTGTTGAAATTGAGAAGCCTTAACCGCACTTTATTGAAACTTTTTACGAATTGGAACCGTCTAGCTAGTAGGATTTCCTGCTGGTTAGGCGGTTTTTCGCTTATTAACACGAATTTCGTAAAAAATTCTTATTTTCTTATCAGATTTCATTGATTCGGGTTCCATGATTCGGTAAACTAAATAGACAGCAGCTTCGAAGGAGGGGGCGGGATGCCATTGAATCGAACACAAGTGCGAGCGATCCTGGACACGATGGCAGAAATGTTTCCCGACGCCCACTGCGAGCTTACTCATTCCAATCCGTTCGAGTTGACGATTGCCGTCCTGCTTTCAGCACAGTGCACCGACGAGACGGTTAACAAAGTGACCGCGACGTTATTTCAGAAGTACAAGAAACCGGAAGATTATTTGGCCGTGCCGCTGGAGGAATTGGAACAGGACATTCGCCGGATCGGGTTGTTCCGCAACAAAGCGAAGAACATTCAAGCGTTGTGCGCCATATTGCTGGACAAGCACGGCGGGGAAGTGCCGCATGAGCACGAGCAGCTGGTGGAGCTGCCCGGGGTTGGACGCAAGACGGCTAACGTCGTCGTTTCGAACGCTTTCGGCGTTCCCGCCATCGCGGTGGACACGCATGTCGAACGAGTCTCGAAGCGGCTTGGACTGGCGGGCGCGAACGACTCGGTGCTAGAAGTCGAGAAGAAGCTGATGAAGATCGTTCCGCGCGAGGAATGGACGCAGACGCACCACCGGCTCATTTTTTTCGGTCGTTACCACTGTAAGGCTCAAACGCCGAAATGCGAGATTTGTCCGCTCGTCGAAGTATGCCGTGAAGGAAAGAAACGTATGAAAACGGGCACAAACAGGAAACCTATACCAAAGGGACCCAAACGAGAAACTAAACGAGAAACCAAACGCGAGATTCAAGCGAAGAAAGGATAGGATTACAATGAAATGCATTTCGGTGTATACGAACGACTTTGAGGTATTTTCAGATATTTACGAAAAGGTGCTCCAGACACCGCTTCAAGAAAATGAAGAGCTGCAGGTAGACGGCATTATCGTGTCCGAATCCGGCAGCGTGCCGGAAAACTACTTGACCCGTATGAAACAGCGCCCGGAAGTCGTAGTGATGAAAGTGAAGGATAAGGACATCACGATTTTACAACACCGCGACGTGTTCGAAATATTTATTCCCGAGACGGAAAATGTGATACACTAAAACCGAAGCGATTCGGTTTTTTTCTTTTCGTTTTTTCTTTTCGTTTTTTCTTCGTACGGATCGTTTCGATCAGAGAGAGGGCAGGGTAGACAATCGGATGAAAAGCGTACTGACAACATCATCGGACCTGGCCGCGATTCAGGAGGGCGATAAGCCGGCAGTCACGGCTTCGCCCGTTGAAGCGGTTAACGCGTTACAGGCTATTATGGAACAAGCGGGCGACTACGAGCACGCGAACAAGCTGAAGCAGCTGCTGGCGAAAGCCGAGAGCGGACGGCTGAATTTGGCGTTCTGCGGGCATTTTTCCGCAGGAAAATCAAGTTTGATCAACAGGCTGTGCGGGCATCCGCTGCTGCCTTCAAGTCCCATCCCGACGAGCGCAAACATCGTCAGCATCGCAAGCGGGGAGGCGGGAGCGCGAGTCGTGTACCGGGGGGGAACGGATTCGGAGCCTGGAGCTGCCGATGCGTCCCGGTCCGAGCGGGTGCCGCTGGAAGATCTGGCTGCTCATTGCCGCAACGGGGAACAGATTGAAACGGTAGAAATCACGTACCCGATCCCGTTCCTGAAGGATCATGCCGCGCTGCTCGACACGCCGGGGATCGACTCGACGGATGACGCGCATCAAATGTCGACGGAATCGGCGCTTCATCTGGCCGACGTCGTCTTCTATGTGATGGACTACAATCATGTGCAATCGGAAGTCAATTTGGCTTTTACGAAAAAAATGACCGAATGGGGCAAGCCGCTCTATTTGATCGTGAATATGATCGATAAACATCGCGAGCACGAAGTGAAGCTTGAGACCTATAAAGCCGGCGTACAGGAAGCGTTCGCGAGCTGGGGCGTACGGCCGGACGGGATCGTTTACACGTCCGTCAAGGTCCCCGATCATCCGGCCAGCGAATGGAGCAAGCTTGACTGGCTTATCGGCGAATTGATCGGCCGGCGTGAGGGACTCGTGGCGCAAAGCTTGGAGAAGTCCGCCCGCGCGCTTGCGCTCGCTCATGCGGCCAAGCAGGCCGAGGCGAACGAGCCGGTCAAGGAAGCGCTGCATGCGCGTTTGGCTGAAGACGAAGAAGCGGAATCGGCGCAGCGTGAATACGGTGAGGCCACCGCCGAGCTGCAGCGGTTGGAAGGGCTGCCCCATGCGCTGCTCACTCTACTCCGCAAGGATGTGACGGCGCTGCTTGACAACGCCAACGTCATCCCGGCGGCGACGCGCGACCTCGCTCACGCGTATTTGGAGAGCCGCCGGCCCGGCTTCAAGGTCGGCTGGCTCGGTTCGGCGGCGAAGACGGCTGCCGAACGGGAGCAACGGCTGGCCGCCTTGCATCAGGACTTCGTCTCGCAGGTGCAGACGCAGATCGAACGCCATGTGCAGCTGACGTTGAAGCGGCACCTGGACGGGCAAGGGCTGCCGAAGGAGCGCGTCCAGCTTGTCGCGGACGAGGTGACGTTCGACCTGACGCCGGATTGGCTGGCCGCACAGGTGAACGAAGCGGCGGTGTTCGGGGGCGAATACACGCTGACGTATTCGAAGCAGATTGCCGCTGAAGCAAAGGCGGCCTACCGCAAGCTG
>NZ_VIDW01000018.1:0-99825 GCF_006519665.1 Paenibacillus sp. tmac-D7
GGATGCGTTCTAGATTGTAGACAACCTTAAATTGCCCCTCCAGTGTCATCTTGATGGAACGGGCCCCTTTTTTGCGTCTTTTGAAATGGAAGGCTTTTAGGATTATTTCTTTTACCTGTTCATCTTTCTGAACCCTCATTTCTGTTAAAGAAGTCCAGGAGGAGATGCCTGCTGGCTCCAAACCATGCCTTTTCTCTATATCGAAGATGCTGACGGAACTACCGTCAGTAAATATCGATGTCATCCAAAAAGATAAGAATTTGCAAGGCGAGATGCGCTTCATAGAAATCTTTGGAACTCGTCAGGTCCAGATGACTTATTTCTTGAATCCTTTTTAGTCTATACCTTGTTGCGCCAATAGAAATATGCAGATCCTGCGATGTGTTTTGGATGTTGCCCTGGTTCTCTAAATAATAAAACAACGTTTTTAACAATTCGTTGTTATTTTTTTCGTCATATAGCCTAATGCCTTGAAGTAAAAGTTCGGCAAATTTTTTTAATTGATCCATATTTTCGGGGTTAATAATTTTGGAAAAGGTGCTGAGATCCTCAGAAGAAACAATGCTTGAATGTTTCTTCCGAACCGTCAGCAATTGGACGGCTTTTTGCGCTTCTTCGTATCCCCTGCGGTAATCTTCTATTTTTTTACAAATCGAACTAATTCCAAACGTTATTATCATATCTTTATATTTACTTTCGAGCGTTTTTAATAGCAATTGAGCCAACGGTTTTACTCCGATGCCTGTCTTCTCAAGTAACTCCAGCGGGATTATAGCGATAATATGATCGGATTTACTTGTCAACAGGCATTGCGTATGTGAGCCTAAGCTTTTTATTTGAGTATGAAGAGTGTCGATGATCTGAACTTGTAAATCTTTAGCCGGGTCCGCGTTCGGATCAAGGGAAGCGAAATGAACGATAAAGAGATAATGCGGCAGCTCTAAATTATATCCCATTAATTTTGATCTGTAGGTTAATTCATCTGCATTGCAATTCTTCTTTAAAAGCTCAATGAACAACTCGTTTTTTAAACGATGCTCCACTTCAATTCTAGTGATGGTATGCAGCAATTGGATGGAACAAAATTTCGAAGCTGCTTCCAAAGCAGAAAACTCCGTTTCATCAAACTCTCCGGAATCTTTAATTAAGGAAATATAACCAAACAGGCCATTTTTGGTATGAATGGGGCATATTAGACGTTCATGCGTCCAACCGCTTCCTTCTGCGAACGTATAATGGACCGGCTGCTTGATATCTTTTAATAGATTGGAAAAAAGAATATGATTTTTAAATTTAATAATATCCAGCATGCTGTATTTAAATAAGCCAAATGATTCTATGAGTCTGAAATCTTTATCTTCCAGGGTGACGCCAAGATTAAGGGTTTCGCCTAAAAATTTTATGATGGAGGACAGCTCCTGCCCTTGAATTAAAATTTCGGATAATTTTTCATTAAATTTCAGCAATTTTTTATAAGCATCCCGTTGTTTTTCTATTTTAAGAAAGGGGCTGTTTATTTCTATCATTTCCTGACTATCCTGATCCAGTTGATCAAGCAAATCCTTCTCATCCCATTCCTTTGCAGGCTTGGCGATCATAAGGCAATGTTCGTCGCCCTTCCCAACGCATTTTATCTCTTTAACGATAATATCCCTGCCATAATGTTCAGACGCATACCCCCCAATAAACCCGGTTAATGTATGACAAACAGGTTCATTATGTACGCCAAAATGCTTCAAATGCTGTTCGGCCTCGTAAGAGTAATGCCAGTACCCCTCGGCAAAATATTCCCCCGTAGTGTGATTGTATATAATCTTAGCATTTTGAGAAAAAAAAGCTCCCGTAATTTTAGACATTTGCGGGCCTGCATGGAACCATTCAAACGGTGATTCAAGAGAAAAAAGCGCTTTCAAATTTTTGGCGAACTCTACACCGTAATTTCTGCCGTACCGCAACAAAATCTTTTTGGCTTGATCCATGCCTACCGACCTGATCAGATCCCGACGCAGTAGGCCGATTGCATCCGTTCCAACCAAAATCATCCGCTGATCTTTAAGGTGAATTTTTCCGGTAGCCGCATCGAACGTAATATACGAATGTAAGTCAGATTTATTGAACATGAATGATCATCACTCCTAAGTAACAATAAACTAATTGTACAAATAATATAGCATCATTTTATACAAAAATGTTAAACAAAATTGATAAATTCATCAGTTGATTTTGAATTTTATGAATATTGAGTTTTTTTAGGTTCCTGATAAAATCAATTACAACGATGAGGTAATAAATGGAATTGAAATTGAGCGAAGTGTACATGTTGCGTAATTTTGTATCCGTTTACATTTACGAACAAGACAAACCAAAGCCAATCGCTAATCAAGGGAATAAAAAAACCAAGTTGATGCTTAGACTAAAATAAGGAGGTGAGGACAGCCCCGCTATCATGAGAGCTTTTCCATCCGATTTGCTATTACCTATTTGAGAGGGTGAAGCGCATGGCAAACAGGAAGTTTTGGGTTTATGAAAATAAGCTACTACTTATTCTATCATTGGGCTGGGGATTTTTATTTTTCGATCGACTGGCAGTTAATTTTTTGATGCCGTTTATTATTAAGGATGTTCCAATGAGCAATACCCAAATCAGTTTGATCGTTGCAGGATTTTCTTTAACTTGGGCACTCGGAGGCTATTTTGGAGGCTATTTCGCGGATCGTTTAGGAAAGAGAAAAGTTTTTTTAGCCATTTCGGTTTTGTTTTTTTCTCTTTGTTCGTTTATGACAGGCGTGGTAACAGGTTTCCTCTTCTTGCTCTTTATACGCATGCTCATGGGATTGGTTGAAGGGCCGTTCTTTCCTACAGGTGCATCCATTCTAGCTGTGGAATCATCAGAATCACGGCGTGGCTTCAATCTGGGATTTCTACAAAACTTTTCATCTAATTTCCTGGGTGGAGTTTTAGGACCGATCGTTCTTGTAGCGGTTGCCATAGCCATCGGTTGGAGAAACACGTTCTTACTCACATTAATTCCCGGTCTGATTGTAGCCTTCTTGATATGGAGATATGTCCGGGAACCGAAAACTTCTAATGAATCCGAATCGATTTCAACTGATGGTAATAAAAAAGACGAAAACGTCCGTGTGCGGGATCTGTTTAAATACAGAAATATCGTATTATGCATCATTATCGGTATTTTCTTCATCCCTTGGTATACGCTGGTTTTTACTTTTGCTCCTCTTTATCTGGTTCAAGCTAAAGGAGTTTCGCCCGATATCATGAGTTATGTCATGTCAGCAGTCGGTATAAGCGCGGCCGTATGGGGATTTGTTGTACCGGCGCTGTCTGATCGCTGGGGAAGAAAGCCGGCAATGATTACATTCTCCTTCATTTCCATGTTAGGTCCCTTATCGATCCTGTTTTTCAACGGACCATTCTGGATGTTGATGATACTTGTTATTATCGGATGCGCAGGGCCGGGACCCATGGCTCTCTTCATGTCGATCATTCCGGCTGAAACCATTCCCCGCAAATATATTGGAGCCGCCGTAGGCTTGACAATGGGCGTCGGTGAATTGATAGGCGGCGTTGGAATCGTAACATTAAGCGGTGTCGCTGCCGACCATTACGGGATCATGGTTCCACTGTTGATGTCAGCGGCATTTGCCCTTATCAGTGCTTTGGTCTCGTTGTTTTTAATCGAAACGTCACCGATTAAGGTTAAGGCGAAAAGAGAAGCAGAGCTGCGATCTTCTACGGTATCAAACATTTGACCCGGCTCATCTATACATTGATGATCTGCCTGCGGAGGAGAGGATAAGGTTGAGAGCTGCAATCTGGTACGGATTAGAAGATGTCCGGGTCGTTGAGGTGGAAGAACCCGTCACCGGGGAAGGAATGGTTAAAATAGAGGTCGAGTGGTGCGGTATTTGTGGCAGCGATCTTCATGAATACGTATCGGGACCTATGACAATCCCCGTTTCGGAGCCTCATCCATTGACAGGGCAGGTAGCTCCGGTGATTCTGGGTCATGAGTTTGCCGGCAGAGTGGTTGAAATAGGAGATCGCGTGACAAATGTAACGATGGGTGACCGTGTAACGGTGGAACCGATTTTAACTTGTGGTACTTGTATTCATTGCCAAAGCGGTCGTTATAACCTGTGTCCCAAACGCGGATTTCATGGACTTACGTCAAATGGGGGAGGATTTTCGGAATATACAACGGTTCAGGCTCACTTGGTACATAAACTGCCCGATACCATCTCATTTGAAGAAGGTGCGGTCATTGAACCGGCAGCGGTGGCTGTTTATGCCGTTCGTTCAAGCGGATTAAAGGTGGGGGATGCATGTGCCGTATTTGGAGCCGGCCCCATTGGGCTGCTTCTGATCCAGGCTGCCAAAGCCGCGGGTGCCAGTAAAATTATTGCCGTGGAAGTATCCGAGAGCCGTTTGGCTAAAGCTCAAGAATTGGGTGCCACCGATTTCATTAACCCTCTAAAAGAGAAAACGGTGGAGGCTATTCATAAAATCACCGGCACCAAGGGTGTGGACGTTAGTTATGAAGCTGCAGGCGTAGAAACCTCTTTTTTGGAAGCGCTTGACAGCGTTAAGCCGGATGGGGAAATGGTGATCGTAAGTTTATGGGAAAAGGCGGTAACATTTAATCCTAATCTACTTGTGTTAAACGAACGGAGGATCCGATCTTCCTGTGCTTATCGGCATGTTTTCCCGGAGGTGATTTCGTTAATAGCTAACGGAAAAATAAATGCAAAGGGATTGATTTCCAAAAAAATTTCATTAGATCAAATTGTAGAAGAAGGTTTTACGACCCTTTTGACCGATAAATCTCATTCAAAGATTCTGGTTACGCCTAAAAAGATAAATCTTTAATTAAATGGAGCTTACACTGAAATGAGGGAATAAAGAATGAGATTGCTGGAAAAGGTTGCCTTGATTACAGGTGCAGCATCGGGTATCGGGAAGGAGACAGCCCTATTATTTGCTAAAGAAGGGGCAAAGGTTGTATTAACGGATATTCATCAAGAGAATGGCTTAAAAGCGGTTGAATGGATCCATTCAGCCGGCGGTCACGCTACTTTTATAAAGCATGATGTTTCCATGGAGGATGAGTGGAAGTCTGTCATCCAAACGGTCCTGCAAACCTATGAACGGCTTGATGTCGTCGTAAACTCCGCCGGGATTGGAAAATTTGCTGCGATCGAAGATACAACATTTGAACTATGGCATCAAATTCTGAGCGTCAATCTCGACGGCCCTTTTTTAGGTACCAAATATGGTATAGAAGCGATGAAACGGACGGGCGGAGGATCCATCATTAACGTTTCATCCATCGTTTCAATCGTTGGTGACCCTGGACTAGTGGCTTATAGCGCAAGCAAGGGAGGCGTAGATTTATTATCTAAATCTGCAGCTCTGTATTGCGCGAAGTCAGGCACAGGAATCAGAGTAAATACGGTTCATCCGGCATATATTCAAACACCGATGATGTCCAATATTGAAGATGTGGACTACGTCAAGTCGTTACTTCCAATGGGTCATTTTGGTGAGCCAATCGATGTCGCAAATGGAATTCTATACTTGGCATCGGATGAATCCAAGTTTACAACAGGCAGTCAATTAGTGATTGATGGCGGGTATTGCGCCCAATAGAAATTTATTGGATTCGGCAGCTTGTACGATATTCATCATACATTTCAACCAGAACATACGGCTGTAAAACAAAAATAATGGGAGGAATCTTGAATGAACAGATTTGAATATCAAATACGTCACTGTATGGATGCGGTGGAGGAGCTGTTGACAAAGACGGAAAATCCACTGCACAGAGCCATTCTTAATAATTACCGAAGACACGTACATCTTGAGGCATCCGGTCAATTTGAAAAGATTGTCGCGGACGATATGATGGCAGACCATCCTGTTTATCGAGTGACATGGGGTGATAATCCTGTTGTTATCGAAGAGAAGGAAGGGGTGATTGACTTTTACAACAGCGTAAAAGAAGCCGTACTCTGGAATTCAGACGATCGAATTGCTGTTGCTGACTGGGGGATTGCAGATGAGCTGACCTTTCATCAGATAACCAAGGGAAAAGACCTGGCCAATATGGGCTTTCAGGTCGATGATTTGGAAGCTTATTACCATTTAAGCAGCCGACAAGTGTTCTTATGGCCCTATGATGAGCAAGGAAGGCTGAAGGGTGAGCATCTATATGAAGACAAAACCAGCGTACAAATAGAAAAAGTGGATCCAGAGGAATTAATTACTCCACAACAAGTAAAAGAAATTCATTTAGAGATCCTTGACCAATTAGAGAAAGAAAAGGGCGAAAATTACTGGGTATATCATGAAGGGACAGTTGTCAAATGAAGAAGCCTATTTTTTCAGAGGTGCCTGGATTACATCATGCTGCTGCTGATTCACAATAGGATTATAACGAAAACCAAGGAGGAAAATAAATATGTCTGAAACGGCCGATAAGAAGATGACGGCGCCGCCGTCCGCTTACAAGATTGTCGATATCCCCGAGCCCTATGCCGATGTGATCAAGCGCCATGGCGTCGAGGGTAAGTTCGTAGAGGGGGAGGAGAGCCCATGGGTGCCGTTCGGCGATAACGCTGCAATTCGCCATCTAGCCTTCGATGTCCGCAACAACATCTACAGCAACATTCTTTGGATCAAGTCACCGGGCGTGATCGGCACGCACAGGCACAGGGGGACGGTGGTCATGCTCTGCCTGGAAGGCAGCGTCCGCTATCTCGAATATGACTGGGTAGCGGGTCCCGGAGACTTCATCTACGAAACACCGGGAGAGACGCATACGCTCGTGACTGACCACCCGGATGGTGTCAAGCTGTTCGGCTGGCTTCAAGGACCGATCGAGTTTTACGACGAGAATGCCAATTTCCTCGAGACACTCGATGTCTGGTGGTACATCAACCACTATGAAAGCTACTGCCGGGAGCACAACATCCCGATCAACAAGCAGCTGTATCTCTGATTCGTTTACAAGAAAGCCGGATTCCTGCACGCCAAGAGGTTCCGGCTTTCCTTGTTAAGTATTCAACGGCCTTAACCTTTCACCAGACATGAAAGCAGTTGCAGTAACTGTGCTGAAGATGGATGATTTATATAGTATGGAGAGGAGCTTTTAGTTTGAAAACAAAGAAACGATGTACCTTGCTTTTAACCATGGCACTCCTGGTCTCGTCCGTATCTCCTATGTTTTCCTCTGTCGGTTTTGCCGAGGCACCTGCAGGAGACGACCCAGCATCGACGGTTAAGCTTGAGAGTGATGGCGCTCCTGTCCAAAGGGGAGAAGCGGCAAAGTTGGCGGTACGGTTATATGAACGCATAAGCGGAAAAACAATCCATCCGAATCACAACCCTTTTACCGATACGGATGACGTTGAAATTAATAAGGCTCACTCTGCGGGGATTGTTATGGGGATCGAAGACGGAAAATTCGGGCCCGACGCAGTCGTCAGCAAGCAGGAACTTTCAACGATGCTGTATCGGGTTATGGAGAACGCGATTGATGGATTCAATGGTGACCAAGCGAATCAAGGAATATTCGCGGATAAAGAAGAAATTGCCGGCTGGGCGGAGCTTCCGGTCCGCTATCTACATACACTGGGAGTAATAAAAGCGGATTCTTCGGAAAAAGTTAATCCTCATGCCAAGCTGGATCTTCAAGAGGCAAATGATCTGGCTGAGCGTATATACGGGTTCACGGTTGCGCGGAATGCCTGTTCAAAACTGGATGGAAGGATACTCCCGGCATCCGACATTCGTTTGCCGACAAGCGGGGCCACGATTCAATCGGCCTCTCTGGTGCTGGAAAATGAAGAGAGCAATGTGAACGGCGAGTTTTGCAAGGTGCTCGGCGCCATTCACCCGGTGGATCAGAACGCGCCGGATATCCTTTTTGAAATCAACCTGCCGACCCAATGGAACCACAAAACCTTGCAGCTGGGCGGAGGCGGTTTCAACGGCACGCTGATTACAGGTTTGGGCGGTACTCCCGGTCAAATGTCGAGCGTTCCGATGCCTCTAAAGCAGGGTTATGTCACATTCGGAAGTGATTCCGGACATCAGAGCACGGTTGCTTTCGATGCTTCCTTCGGCCTTAATAAGGAAGCTTTGAATAATTTCGCCGGCGATCAGCTGAAAAAGACTTATGATGTGGCTATAACTTTAGTCAAAAACCACTACGGAAAAGCTCCGGAGCAAAAATACTTTGCGGGAAGTTCGGAAGGCGGCCGGGAAGCATTGACGGTTGTCCAGAGGTGGCCGGGTGATTATGATGGTGTCATTGCCTTCTATCCAGTTGTTCATTTGATGCTGTTGCATCTCACGGACAACCAATATGCACAAGCCCTTTATGCAAATGATGGCGCCGGATGGTTGAATCCGGAAAAGTATAAGCTTCTGAACGATGCTGTATATCAGGCCTGCGACGGTCTGGACGGTGTGGTGGACGGTATCATCGGTGATGTGAAAACATGCAGCGAAACGTTTACCATAAAAACGGTGGAAAATACCCTGCGTTGTCCGGACGGCGCCGATACCGGGAATGACTGTCTGTCGGATGCCCAGATTCATACCGTAAGGGTAATGAGTTCGCCAATGCCTTATGATTTCACCTTTAATAACGGTGTTGATTCATTCCCTCAATCCACAATTCTGCTGGGCGGTGATAAATCTGCATTCCATTTGGGTACAAGACCGGTACCGGCAAAGCCGCCTATGTGGACTCCTGTCGGAGGGGATGCTTTTCACGCAGCTTCCGGTGATACGAATGTCAGATACCTTGTCACACAAGATCCGTCTTTTGATTCGTTGACATTTGATCCGAATACATATAAAGAGCGGATTATGGAGTTATCCGAGCTTCTAAACTCTAACAGCACGAAGATCGAAAGCTTCAAAGAGCAGGGCGGTAAGATTATTCTTGTAGGGGCCCTTGCCGATGGAGGTGTCAGTCCTTTCAATACGATCAACTATTACGAAGGGCTTGAGAAGGAATTCGGAAAAACCAGCCTGGATCCATTTGTTCGTTTCTACGCAATTCCCGGTTACGGTCACGGCACCGGTCCGTTCACTGCAACAATGGATACGCTAGGTGCTTTGGATAAGTGGGTCGTAACAAATGAAGCTCCCGATCAATTGGTTGCGACAGATGCCAATAAGAACACGGTAGGACGCACAAGGCCCGCATGCCGTTATCCTGAATGGCCGAAATACAACGGATCCGGAGACGTAAATGCAGCGGAAAGCTATACGTGCACAAAGCCTTAAATGGTTAAGGAAGTAGATGAAGAGGCGGGTATGATGTCAATACTCGTCTTTTTTTCCTGTTATTGACCGGTTACTTTAAACATTCATGTTGACACATGATGAAAAACAAACTAAACTAAACTTGCATACATAATTGTAAAACAATCTTGCATTCATTTTTGGGAGGAGAAATCTGATGGATACTTTTAACGAACAGGTCAGAGATATTGCGCATCTGGGGCATGTTGAACTGCTGACGCCGAAGCCGAATGAAAGCGTTGCCTTTTTCACGAATATTCTGGGTATGCAGGAAGTGGCACGTGAGGGGCAATCTGTATTTCTTCGCGGATTCGGGAATTATGAGTCTTATTGTATGAAATTGACCGAGTCCAAGGAACCGGGGATCGGACATACCGCGATACGCACGACATCGCCGCAAGCGCTGGAACGGCGTGCGGCAGCCATCGACAAAAGCGGTTATGGCATCGGTTGGAGTGAAGGCGACTTCGGTCATGGGAAGTCCTACCAATTTCGCGATCCCGACGGGCATGCTATGGAGCTTTACTTTGAAACGGAAAAGTATAAAGCGCCTGAACATTTACGCCCCATCCTGAAGAACCAGCCGCAAAAATATACCGGCAACGGGGTAGGCGTCCGCCAGCTGGATCACATCAATTATCTGGCACAGAAAGTCGAGCCGACGAGCAAGTTCCTGCAGGATCATTTGGGTATGAAAGTAAGCGAGCAGATTGTGCTCGACAGCGGGGAGCATGCCGGTTCATGGCTGTATTCGGGGCAGAAATCTTATGAGCTGGTTTACACGGTTGATTCCACGAACAGCCGGGGAAGACTCCACCATCTTGCCTTTCTCGTTGATACGCGGGAAGAAATCTTACGGGCCGCAGACATTTATATCGACAATGACATCTATATCGAAGGCGGACCCGCAAAGCATGCGATTCAGCAAACCTTCTTCCTGTACTGCTATGAGCCGGGCGGAAACCGAATTGAGGTCTGTACTGGAGGCTATTTCATTTATGCGCCGGATGCGGAGACCATCACCTGGAGCCAGGCAGAACGCGCCAGAGGGCAGGCTTGGCTGACGCCTACGATCTCCACATTCCATACATACGGCACACCGGTAGTGGACAAATAGTACGGACCCAACCATGTATTATGTGTCTCCAATTTTATAATCTGATAAAGACCTGTACATGCAACCGAATTCATGTTGTTTTGGGGGAGGATTTTAAGATGAAAAAGAGACTGACGGCAATGATGACAGTTATGTTGGCTATACTCCTCACAGCCTGCAGCGGCGGTTCCGCTGCGACGACGCAAAATTCAGAAAGCCCCTCTTCACCAGGAGCCTCAACCGCGGCCGCGGATGAAAGCAAAGACCCTATTATCGTGGGTGCACTCCTCAGTCAATCAGGCCCTCAAGCACAACCCGGAGAAAGTGCCAAAAAAGGAATCGAGCTTTATTTCTCGCAGCATAATTACATGATCGGAGACCGCAAGGTCGAAATCAAGTACGAGGATGATGAAGGGAATCCTCAGACGGGGTTACGGAAGTACCGCCAGCTTATTAACAGCAGCAAGGCGGATGTCGTGCTCGGTCCCCTTCTAAGCAATGTTGTGTATGCGCTTACAGACGAGGTGCAAAAGGTCAAGAAACCCATGATTATCGTCACCGCCGCCGCCAATGATATTTCCTGGTCCAAGAAAAGCGACTATATGATCCGTACCTCCCTCTCTAACTGGCAAAGCGGAACGCCCGGCGGCAAGTACTTTGCCGACAAAGTCGGCAAAACGGCATACATCGTAGCGTCCGACTATCCTGCAGGACACGAAGTGGCTGCCGGGTTTAAAGAGGCGTTTATCCAGGCCGGCGGCAAAGTCATCGAGGAAGCCTACCCTCCGCTCGGGGCAAACGATTATGCGACAAATCTGAATCAAATCAAGCAGGCTAAACCGGAATTGGTATTTGCATTCTTGCCTGGGGCAGACGGAATCCGATTCATTAAGCAATATAAAGAGTTTGGCCTGAAGGGGAACATCCCGCTGACTTCTTCCGGCGAATTCGGAGACGTCCTCATCACGGAACCGACCGGTGCCGATTCAGAAGGAATTTATAGCACCTTCCACTATTACCCTGCACTCGAGAATGAGACGAACAAAAAGTTTGTCGAAGAATTTAAAGCGAAGTATGGCAAAATACCGGATTTCTACTCCGTATATGGATATGATGCCGCTCAGGCCTTCGCGGAAGCGGTGAAGAAGACAGGCGGAAGCGTAAAAAGCGACGATCTTTTGAAAGCGCTTAAAGGAATTACGATCAATAGCCCGCGCGGCAGCATTACCATCGATCCCCAAACGAATAATCCGATTCAAACGTTTTATGCCGGCAGAAATGTAATGAAAGACGGCAGAATCGTCTTCGAACCATTGGCGAATCTTGGAGAAATGGTTATGCCGGAAAAGGATCCCGCGGCAAAGTAATTTCTAATTAATTCACATGAGGAGGCAGGAGAATTATGAGTACTGTTTTGGACGAAGACAGATTGCGGAAGATAAAAGAAAAAATCTCGCAGGGGATGATGCCGCAGTGGATTTTGAACGACCCCGCTATATTCGACGAGGAGATCGAGAAAGTATTCGCTCATGCGTGGCAGCTTCTCGGCCATGAGAGCGAGCTGAAGGAACCGGGAAGCTATATCACCAGATGGCTGGTTCATGATCCGATCTTGGTTGTCCGGACGAAAAAAGGAGAAATCAAAGCATTTCTTAATTCCTGTCCGCACAGAGGCATGCAGCTGTGTACAGCCGATTTCGGCAAAAAGAACACGTTTCAATGCCCGTATCACGGCTGGAGCTTTAATAATGATGGCAAGCTGATCGGCGTCGTCGCAGGGGATAAGGTTTACGGCGAAGGCATGGACAAAGAGCAATGGGGTCTTAAGCCGGTGCCGCAGGTCGCCACCTACAACGGTTTGATATTCGGCTGTCTGGATGCAAATACCATGCCGCTGGAAGAGTACCTCGGAGGAATGAAATGGTATTTTGATATTCTTCTGAACCGCAGCGATGGCGGCATGGAGGTCAGAGGCGTTCCGCAGCGCTGGATTCTTAACGCCAACTGGAAGCTGACATCGGAAAACTTCGGAGGGGATCCGTACCATGTGGCGACCGTACACCGCTCGACGGTGGAACTTGGCATCAGCCCGCAGGATCCGCTGTTCTCGGGCTATGGTTATCAAGTGGTGCTCGACCATGGACACAACGTTAACATCAATACCGGCGTTCCGGGTTTAGACATACCGCCGTATCAGGGAATGCCCGAAGAGATGTGGCCGATGTTCCAAAAGAACCTGACGGCCGAGCAGCATGATATTTTATCGAAATGTACCGTTATCGTAGGCAACTGTTTCCCTAACTTGTCCTTCCTGAGTCCGCTTCACGGAAGCGAAGGTCATCTGCACAATTACTTGAACATGCGTGTGTGGCGTCCGATCTCAGCCGACAAAATCGAAGTGTGGTCCTGGTTTATGATCGACAAGGCGGCGCCGGAAGCATACAAGCAAGCCTCGTACAAAGGCTACATCGCATCCTTCGGCCCGTCGGGCACGTTGGAGCAGGACGATGCCGAAATTTGGGCGCGCGTGACGCAGGCGAGCAAAGGCATACTTGCCCGTGACAAGGATTTGAGCTACAACAATGTGCTGAACTATATGATGGGCGAGGGAAAAGTAGAGCCGCTGGACCATTGGGACGGACCGGGCGTAGCTTATCCGACTTGTTACGTCGACTATGCGTCAAGGAACATGCATGAATTCTGGCTGTCTCTGCTCACCGGTGACGTCAATCTGCGGCAGTCCGCGGTGCATTCGGAAATAAAATAATTGAGGAAAGGAGCCATCATTATGAACTATGAACTTCACTATGAGATCACGAATTTCCTTCAGCGCGAAGCGTACATATTGGACAGCTTGCAATTCCAGGAATGGCTGGGCCTGCTGACGGAAGACATTATTTACCGCATGCCGCTAAGGGTCACCCGCGAGAAAAAAGACGGCTCCAACATTGTGGATGAGATGACTTACTTTGAAGAAACGAAGAAATCGCTCATCACACGGGTAAGCCGTATGGCAACGACCTCGGCATGGGCCTGGGATCCGGTACCGCGTACGCGGCATTTCATCAACAATATTCTGATTGAGCGGGAACCGCGCAAAGATGAGCTTGAGGTCAGAAGCGCATTTCTGTTTATGCGGAGTAGAGCGAAGGACGAAGTCTCCGACCAGGTTTATGGAGAACGGCTGGACATACTCAGACGAGTGGATGGACAGTGGAAAATAGCTGCGCGAACGATTTACCCGGATCAAACGGTACTGACGTCCATTAATCTTAGCTCATTCTTTTAAGAATAGACCGAAACCTCCGAAACAGAAGTCGGTTTTGTTGCACTTATTAATCACTCCATGTTCACTTTCGGTAGGGAGGAAATGTCTTGAATGCATCCATTCTGTTTTCACATATTTTAACCGGTTTGGCTTACGGGATGCTGCTGTTTATGATTGCGGCGGGGTTATCAATCATTATGGGGTTTATGAATGTTGTTAACCTTGCCCATGGTTCCTTTTTCATGATCGCAGCCTATGTCGCATTTGCGTTAATGAAGCAGGGGATGGGCTTTTGGGTCGCGCTTATGGTGACGATTATCCTCGTCGGTCTATTCGGATGGTTTATGGAAAAGGTTTTCCTGGCCCGCGTGTACGGGAAGGAATTGGACCAGGTACTGCTCACCTTCGGTTTGACATTTATTTTTTCCGATCTGGTGAAGTGGGCATGGGGCACGAGCCCGCAAAGTATCCCGGTTCCCGGGGAACTTAGCCAATCGATTCATTTGGGAGAAACCGTATTTCCCGTCTTTCGTCTGTTTGTAATTATGGTCGGTGTGCTGGTTGCCGTGCTTCTCTGGTACTTCGAAAGCCGCACGCGTGTCGGGTCGGTCATCAGAGCCGGGGTAGACGATCGCCAGATGGTATCGGCGCTCGGAATAAATGTAGGCTTGGCCTTTTCCGGCGTTTTCGCTTTCGGTGCTCTGCTTGCCGGCTTCAGCGGCGTTCTTGGCGGTGCGGTAACGGGAATCTATCTGGGAATGGATGCGGAAGTCCTCATTTCTTCCTTGGTTGTCGTCGTTATCGGCGGACTCGGAACATGGAAAGGCGCCTTTGCAGGAGCGATCCTGGTCGGGATGATCGATACGTTAGGAAAAGTCTGGTTCCCCTCGGTTTCCATGGCCTTGGTGTTTATCTTAATGGTTATCGTGCTGCTGGTTCGTCCGACCGGGTTGTTCGGAAGAGGGGTGCAGCTGTGAGGAAACATGCCTACTTCTTTTTAGCCATGATTATTATGGTTCTCGTGCTGCCGTTGATATTAAGCAGCTTCGGCACGAATCTCGCAACGGAAATTTTCTTTATGGCTGTGTTCGCGCTCAGTCTGGGACTTATTATGGGATATACCGGACTCGTTTCACTAGGTCACGCGGCCTTCTTCGGAACCGGGGCGTATACGGTGGCGCTGCTCGGCGAGCATATCGGCAATACTTATGTGCTGCTGCTCGCTGCGCTTGTCTTCTCCGGATTGTTGGCGCTTATTTCCGGCGCATTGTTCATCCGTACGACGGGCGGCTACTTTCTGATGATTACGCTTGCCTTCGGCCAGATGCTGTTCGCTTTCGCGTTTAAAATGAAATCATGGACCGGCGGTGCAGACGGCATGCAGATAAGCGTGTCTCCCGATTTCGGTTTCGGTCCGATCACGAGCACGCATGGCTTGTATTATTTGGCCGGGGTTGGCTTTTTACTTTGCTATCTTCTTCTGCTGCTCTTTGTGAATTCGCCGATCGGGAAAATCGTCAAAGGCATCATGGAAAACGAAACACGCATGAAAGCTCTCGGCTATCAAACCCGCAATTACAAATTAATCGCTTATTCGCTTTCCGGTACGCTCGCCGGTTTCGGAGGCGCGCTCTACGCCTTTATTAATTCATTCGTCAGCCCTGACCTCATGTTTTGGATTTTTTCCGGGCAGGCGCTCATTATGGTCATCGTCGGCGGAGCGGGAACGCTGCTGGGGCCTGTAGTCGGCGTCGTCTTCTTTATCATTTTGCAAAACTACGTCAGCTCTTACACCGAACGCTGGCAGCTTATAATGGGGATTATTTTTGTGGCATTTGTGCTTTACGGGCGCGGGGGCATCGTGCAGCTTGTTTCTTCTCTCTGGGAGAAAAGGCCGGGAAAGGGGGAAGACGCAAATGTCGCTGTTGAAAACGCAAAAAATAAGCAAATCGTTTAAGGCGCTGCAGGTGCTAAAAGACGTTTCTCTCGAAGTGCAGGAGAATGAACGCCACGTTATTATCGGTCCGAACGGTGCCGGAAAAACGACCCTGTTTAACTGTTTAACCGGATTCCTGCCGATCAGCAGCGGGAAAATATTTCTCCAGAATCAAGATATAAGTACGATGGAAACCCATAAACGGGTCGGTCTCGGGATGTCGAGAACGTACCAGAAAAACAATCTGTTCTGGAACCTTACGGTAAAAGAAAATGTTTATCTTGCCATTACATCCAACAAGCCTTATAAATACCGTTTTTTTAAACCGCTTGACAGCTATGCGGATATCCGGGCCGAGGCCGACGAACTGATTGAACAATGGAACCTTCTGGAGCGAAAAGACAGAATAGTAAGTGAATTGTCATACGGTGAACAGCGGGTGCTGGAAGTGATGCTGGCTGTTGCGCTGAAACCGAAAGTTTTGCTGCTGGATGAACCGACGTCAGGCATGTCACCTGCGGAAACAGCGCATACGACCAAGTTGATTCAGCAGCTGCCGCGCTCGATGACCATGGTGATTATCGAACATGATATGGACGTCGTCTTTTCCATCGCGGACCGCATTACGGTGCTGCATCACGGGGAGCTGCTATTAAGCGGAAGCCCGGACGAGATTCGCAATAACAGCCAAGTGCAAGATGTGTATTTCGGCGGGGGGGCTTTATCGCATGCTGACGATTGAAGGCGTACATACCTATTACGGCAACAGCCATGTGCTTCAAGGCGTAACATTCAACGTTCCGGCGGGCAAAAGTGTAGCGCTTCTGGGCCGAAACGGAGTGGGAAAGACAACGACCATCCATTCCATTTCGGGACTTACGCCGGCGAAAAGAGGGGAGATCCGGTTTCTTGGCAAGACCATCACGGGCAAAACGCCCCATGAAATCGCACGGACAGGCATCGGATTGGTGCCCCAAGGCAGACGTGTATTTCCTTCCCTGACCATCCGTGAAAACCTGACGATGGCGGCGCGTTCGCAAACGCAGGACGCTCTGCCGGATTGGGATTTGGACAAAGTGTATACGTTATTCCCCGTTCTCAAAGAGCGGGAAAAAAACATGGGCAACCAGCTGTCCGGCGGCCAGCAGCAGATGCTTGCGATCGGCAGGGCGCTAATGACCAATCCCCAGCTTATTTTGATGGATGAGCCTTCGGAGGGACTGGCTCCATCCGTGGTTTCACAGGTAGGCGATATCATTCACGGTTTAAAAAAGTCCGGGCTTTCCATTCTTCTTGTCGAGCAAAATTTCCATTTGGCCTGCGGGGTTGCCGACGAGGTGCTGATTATGAGCAAGGGGCAAATTGTTTGGTCGGGCTCGCCAAAAGAGCTTCTCGATAACAATGAAATCCAGCATCAATATCTTGGCATATAGAAAAGATAGTCACAATAACATAAAAAGGGAGAGAAATACCATGGATGCAGAGCAATTGTTAGCAGGAGCTTATGACCTCCACATTCACACAGGACCTGATGTAATCGGCAGGAAGCTGGATGATTTTGAAATGGCGGAGCGTATGCAAAAGGCCGGCATGAAGGGATTCGGCATTAAGTCGCACTATTTCTGCACGGCGGAAAGAGCCGCTTTGACCAAGAAACTGTACCCCGATGTCAATGTCGTCGGCGCCATTTGTCTGAACAATACGGTCGGGGGCCTGAACCCGATGGCCGTAGAAATCGCCGCACGGGATGGCGCGAAAATCGTCTGGATGCCGACATTTGACTCCTTGAATGAGCAGGAGCATTTCAAAACCGCGAAGCACGACAAGCTTCCGTTTTGGGCGAAGATGAAGATGGAACTTGAAGAACAAGGGAAAACGATGCCGAATATCTCGCTGTTGGATGAGTCCGGTACGCTTAAGCGTCAGGTGCTGGACATTATGGACATTGCGGCTCATCACAGCCTTGTGCTTGCAACAGGCCATATCAGCGTTAAAGAAATCTATGCCTTAGTTGAAGAATCGGCCAAACGGAAAATGAAAAAAACGGTTATCACCCATCCGAATTTTCCTTCATCCGATCTTTCCAAGGAGCAGATCAAAGAACTGGCGGATAAAGGGGCGATTATGGAGTTTTGCTTTACGACTCCATACACCGATAAAGTGACTTGGGAATCGGTATATGAACAAATTCGCTACGTAGGCCCTGAAAATTGCATTCTGTCCACCGATTTGGGCCAACCGCAATATGTTTATCCGGACGAAGGGATGAAGATGTTTATTTCGAATCTTCTGCAGAACGGTTTCAGCGCGGAAGAAGTCAGGATCATGACGAACGAGAATCCCACTTTCCTTGCGGAAATTTAAACCGATAGATCAACTAAGATCATTTCGGTAATGAAGATGGTCCGCAATGTGTTTATGAAGGGATTTGCGGGAAGGGGACCAGAATATGAGTACAGGCAGCAATCAGGAATTAGGAGGAAAAAGTATTATCATTCGTCTTGATATCGACACGGAGAAGATGAACTTCGGTATGGTGACCAACGCTATATCGCTTACGGGCGGAGATATTATCGCCATCGATACCATTCATATCGGGCCTAACTCGACCACCCGTGACATTACAATCAACGTGAAGGACGCGGAGGATAACCGTAAAATTACCGAAGCCATCGAAAGATTGCAAGGGGTAAGATTGGTGCATGTTTCGGATCGCACCTTTCTGATGCACCTGGGCGGAAAAATCGGCATCCATCCGAAGGTAAAGATTCAGAACCGCGACGATCTTTCCCGCGTCTATACGCCGGATGTTGCGCGAGTATGCATGGCCATTCATGAAGACGAACAAAAAGCGTTCTCGCTGACAATCAGAAGAAATACGGTAGCCGTTGTATCGGATGGAACCGCCGTTTTGGGGCTGGGGGACATCGGACCGAAAGCGGCAATGCCGGTGATGGAAGGCAAAGCGATGCTGTTTAAGCAGTTTGCGGATGTTGACGCATACCCAATCTGTCTGGATACGAAGGATACGGAGGACATCATCAAAATCATTAAAGCGATCTCGCCATCTTTCGGGGGAATTAATCTGGAGGATATTTCTTCGCCACGCTGCTTTGAAATAGAGGAACGCCTTCGCCGGGAACTCGATATTCCCGTCTTCCATGATGATCAGCATGGAACGGCAGTCGTCATGTATGCAGGACTGATTAACGCGCTGAAAATTGCCGGCAAGTCCATCCGTGACATTAAAGTGGTTGTCTGCGGCGTCGGGGCGGCCGGAATCGCCTGCACGAAAATTTTGCTGGCTGCTGGAGTGAAAGATATCATCGGTTTGGACAGAAACGGAATTCTGGTGAAAGGAAACGAATATTCCAATCCGATGAAACGGTGGTTTGCCGAGAATACCAATACGGCTGGTGTTTCGGGCACGCTTCAGGATGCCATGCGGGGAGCCGATGTGTTCATCGGACTTTCTTCAAGCGGTTTGTTGAAACGGGAGGATGTGCTTACTATGGCCTCCAAACCGATCGTGTTTGCGATGGCTAATCCGACACCCGAAATCCTTCCGGAAGAAGTCGATGATATTGTCGCCGTTATGGCGACCGGGAGGTCTGACTACCCGAATCAAATTAACAATGTACTCTGTTTTCCCGGGATTTTCCGTGGGGCGCTGGACTGCAGGGCGACTGAAATCAATGAAGAAATGAAACTTGCTGCTGCTGAGGCTATTGCTTCCGTCATAACAGAGGATAAATTGGATAGGTTATATATTATTCCAAGTGTTTTCGATCAAAAAGTGGTAGATTTGATACGACAACGAGTGATAGAGGCTGCGATTCGAACGAAGGTGGCCCGCCGCATTCCGAAAGAGTATCGATAAAATTGAATATTTGTTGGTTACACTCCCCCAAGTTCGATAGTGCTTTAGAGCGCTGTCAACTATGAATGGGGGATTTTTTTGGTTTTCGGGTTTAATAAAACCGGCCACAATCAAACTTGACTTACCATGAAAAGACGATTTTAATGCAAATAACCGTTATACAGAACGGGCATGGTAAAAATGGACGGAATTATCTGAAAAGTATATCTTTTTTTGCTATTGCGGCAAGAAATATCGGAGCGTACACTTAAATCAAGGTTACGAATCAGTCGCACAAATGTAATGAACTCCCGTATTTTCTTATGGCTTTCGAAAGGGGATAAGGACCTCATGCAGAGCAAGAGTTATTTGATGTCGCATGGTCGAGGAGTAAAGGCGAGCCGATTGTTATTTGAAAATATTATTGACATTGATCGTAGAACCGGAATTTTGACTTTGGATTCGAAACGAATGCTGTTGATCTCAGCTGAAGCCATGGGAATATTGCGCCGGGACTTAGTCAGTACGTTGGGGATGGAGCGTGCAAAAGGCTTCTTAATGCGCTATGGATGGGCGTATGGCTACAACGATGGCGATGCAGTCGGTAAAATGTTTCGGTGGGATTCTTTAAAAGAATATATTCTTTCAGGACCGGTGCTTGCTACGATGGAAGGCATTGTAACGGTGGAGATTGAAGCCTTGGATATTATTGAAGGAGAGTTCTATTCACACGGTTATTGGAAGCATTCATACGAAGCGGAAGAGCATATTCGCCATTTCGGCCGGAGCGATGAAGCGGTATGCTACTCGATTGTCGGATATGCCAGCGGTTTTCTGACTAAGGTTTTGGGTAAAAGTGTTTTGGTAAAGGAAAGCCGCTGTAAGGCTAAAGGGGACGATTGCTGCTATTTTATTGCCAAAACGGTTGACGAAAACGATCCCGACTACCAGGAAGATCTCCGTTATTATCAGGCGGAATCCCTTGCTTCCGAGCTGGACGCCTACAATAAAGAGATACAGGAGCTAAACCGTATCATGGTTCACTCCGAGGAAATCAGCAATAAACTGACGGATTTCATGCTGGAAGGGAAGAATTTGTACCATCTTATCGATTTCTTATCGAAAGCCATAAACCGGAGTATTGTTATCGAAAAAGTAAAGAGAAACGGAATAAACGAAGCTGTCTGGAAAGCGGAAACTGATCTTCAGTTATATGAAAGGTGGAAGGAAGCAGGTTCCAGCACAGGCCAATTTACAGAATCGTTTACATGCGATTCATTCGATCTTCAGGCGAATCATAGTTTGCTTGGAACCATGGTTGTCGTGGGAGCGAATGAATTAACCAAGCAGGAAAGAATGGTTATACGCAGGGTTGTAAGCGTTATCACCACGCACTTATACCATCAGCGATCAATTAACAAGTGGAATTGGAAAATGAAAGCCGATTTATTTGAAGAGATATTACGGGGAAATTATGATGAGCAGGAGTTGAGAAGGAGGATTTCGGATTCAGGCATAGATTTCAGCTCGGCCGTAAAAGTAGTTTGCATAAAGCTGAAGTCCGCGGATGAGCTGGAACATGTCATGAGCTATATCAATTTGAAATTTCCCCTTCTGGAGGCTTTCATAAGTAAAGACAGGATCGTGCTCATCGTATCCAGGGAATGGGAAAATTCCGTTCGGCGCAGCGAAAATCCGGAGATGGAAGAGCATAATTTTGAGACGCGTTTAAAAAATATGCTGCAGAGAAAATTTTCACAAACCAACATTTACGTAGGTTCCGGTCGGGTCGCTAATTCCATCGTAAGTCTCGGAAAAAGTTATCAGGACGCCTATTTGATTACCGACTTTGTGCAGGTATCGTTTCTTCAAGAAAATGCCGTGGCCAGTTTTGAGCAGTTAGAACATATCATGCTGTTTATTAAAAGTTTAGATCACGATGAATTTATCAGCTTCTGCCATAATGTGTTAGGCAAATTAATAGACAATGATCTCGTTTACCAAAGCGACTTGCTTTTATCTTTAAAGGCGTATCTGGATAACAGCGGCAATTTGGCTAATACCGCACGTGAGCTCCATTTATCCATCACCGGGCTGCGTTATCGGATTCGCCGAATTGAAGAGCTTTGCGGAATCAATTTGAACGACGGAATGAGCCGTCTCAAGTACCACTTGGCCGTGCAAATTTACTTTACGCTGCGATTAATCAATAAAAATCCTTTCACTAAAAGTTAAAGATAGGTTCGGCATTAAAGGGGGTGATTGCCAAACCTTATTGAAGGCGCTTAAAGTCTCTTGGTTCATGTTGTTGGACATGTTTCTCATTAAATCAATGAGGAGGCAGACAAGGTGAAGAACAGCACAGTTGAAAATAAAACGCTGAATTTAATTCAAGAAAAGCTATCCGCCGGCCGATTACCCCAATGGGTTAAGTATGATCCGGAAATTTTTGAGTTGGAAATTGAAAAGATATTTTCGAAGACATGGTGTTTTCTGGCTCATGAATCGGAATTAAAAGAGCACGGAAGTTACGTGACAAGGTATATCGGCAATGATCCGATCTTGGTTACCCGAACCAGGACAGGGGAAATCAAGGCCTTTCTCAACTCCTGCACCCATCGCGGCGCTAAGCTTTGTACGGCTGATTACGGGAACAGCAAAAACCTGACCTGTCCCTACCATGGGTGGACATTTAATCCGGATGGAGAACTGATCGGCGTTACGGCCGGCAACAGAATTTACGGGGAGGAGATGGTGAAGGATGAGTGGGCGCTTCGGCCGGTTCCGAAGCTTGATAGGTATGCGGGACTCATCTTCGGCAACCTCGATTCCAATGCCTCTTCTCTGGATGAATATCTGGGCGAATTAAAATGGTATCTGGACATTTTGGTCAGCCGTACCGATGGAGGCATGGAGGTGTTAGGCGCACCCCAGAGATGGGTGGTGAATACGAACTGGAAAGTCACGGCGGAGAATTTCTGTGCTGATTCCTATCATGCGCTTACTTCCCATCGCTCGACGGTAGAAATGGGGATTAGTCCGGATTTCGTGTCGCAAGCCGGATTTGGCTATCAGCTTTCATTAAACAACGGACACGGGCTCAATTTGGTTCTTACGCCGCCAGAGGTAGAGGGACCTAAATATCAAGGGCTTCCGGAAGAGCTATGGCCGATGTTTGAACGTAATTTGAATCCGGATCAGCTGCAGTTCCTGGAAAACCTGCAAGTGCACGTCGGGAATTGCTTCCCGAATCTATCCTGGGTCAGCATCCCGCAAAGTACCGGCGGCGATTCGATCACCACCTTTTTAAATATGAGGGTGTGGCGGCCTATCGGTCCCGACAGCATCGAAATTTGCTCTTGGGTGATGATTGATAAAGAAGCAAATGAGGAATACAAAAAAGAGGCGAGCAGAGCTTATATCATCTCTTTTGGCCCCGGAGGTACGCTGGAGGAAGATGACACCGAGATATGGACCCGGATTACGGAAAGCAGCAAAGCGGTGATGGCACGTAATAAGGATTTAAGTTACGATAATGTGCTCAATTATTTGATGGGGATTGATCGCGTCATGCCGATTGAAAACTTCCCGGGTCCGGGAAAAGCTTATCCGACGTGGCTTCTGGATACAGCGATCCGGAATTTTTGGGAGCAGTGGCTGAAGATGCTGCAAGAAAATTGAGCGAGCATGTATTCATTTATAGAGGGAGGTACCGACGATGAATGCCCAGATTCCAAGTGAGACTGCCGGGTTATTCTTGAGCAGCGATACGCAAAATGAAATCACCCGTTTCCTGTATCATGAAGCATTTTTGCTGGATCGCAGACTATATAAGGAATGGTTGGCTCTACTCACGGATGATATCGTGTACCGTATGCCGCAGCGTTCTACGCGGGAACGAAAAGACGGCTCCAATATGACCGACGATACGGCTTTTTATGAAGAGGATATGAAATCATTAAGGCTTCGTATCGAAAGGCTCGGGACCAAATCGGCTTGGGTAGAGGATCCTCCTACGCGTAACCGGCATTTTATTTCGAATATATTCATACAAGCCGGTTCCGAAGACACAGAGGTCCATGTGCGCAGTAATTTTCTGTTACTGCGAAGCAGAAGCGACAGCACGGTGAACTATGAGATGTTTGGCGAAAGATTTGACACGCTGCGCAAAGTCAATCAAGAATGGAAAGTTTGTGCGCGCACGATTTATCCGGATCAGGCGGTTCTGGGCGTCTTGAATTTAACTTTTGTGTAATACCGGTATGCCACGTGAAGAGAACTGCTTTTTATGCGGATATCCAAGCGGGTTGAGACGATTCGAAACAAATGATTATGAAAACGTTTTCATATTCACGGTGAAGGAAGTAAACAAGGGGAGGAGAGTTCATGCAAAGTCCGTTTGCCTATAGCATTCATATACCACCGGCAATCGCCCCCGATCAGCGTTATCCTGTCATTTTCGCTTTGCACGGCATCGGGTACAGCGAACAAGACATCCTTTCTGTTGTGGCCGATTTAGAAGAAGAATTTATTCTGATTGCTGTGCGCGGGCATCTTTCTTATAACCAGGGCTATGCCTATTATACGCTCAAAGAATATGGAAAACCGGACAGGGATACATTCGATGAAAGCCTGGAAATGCTTCAAGTATTCATGGAGTATGCCACAAACAAATATCCCGTCTCTGCTGATAACCGATATTTGTTGGGCTTTAGTCAGGGAGCCATTCTCAGCATGTCACTAGCCTTATTATTAGGTAACTCGATAAAAGGGATTGTGGCGATGAATGGATATATTCCGGCGTTTGTAAAAGATGAGTTTGAAGTAAAATCCATCGATCGGCTGTCCATCTTTCTGTCGGACGGGGAATTTGACGACATTTTCCCGGTGAGCATAGGTAAAGAAAATTACGTATATTTAAACAGCCGTGCAAAGTCGGTCTGCTACAAGACTTATCCGGCGGGACATGAAATATGTGAAGAAAATGGGCGGGATATCGTGGCATGGTTGCGAAATGATTCGGCATATTTACAGCAGCGGTCAAAATCAATATACGGATAGGGAGATAACGCACATGGCAGAGACCGGTTTAACCGAAAAAATCGGTAATTATGATGTCCACTACCACGAAGCCGGGCACGGCGAGCCGCTTCTTTTCATTCACGGATCAGGACCGGGTGTATCCGCATGGGCAAATTGGCGGCAGGTGTTTCCCGTTTTATCGGATAAATACCGTCTGTATGCACCTGACCTTCTCGGCTTCGGCGAGTCGGAAAAACCGAAATTGATGCCATACGGTGTTGGTGTTTGGGTTCAGCAGCTTATAGCATTTATCGAAACAAAAGAGATCGGGCCATTATCGATCATTGGCAATTCGCTTGGTGGTGCAATCGCCCTGCATTTGGCGGTGCAGAGACCTGATTTGGTCAAAAAGCTCGTGTTAATGGGAAGCGCGGGCATTCATTTCCCGTTAACCGAAGGGCTTGATCAGGTCTGGGGCTATGTACCAAGTTTCGATAACATGAAAAAGCTTGTTGAGTTATTTGCCTTCGATCCTCATTTTTCCAATAATGAAGATCTCGTTCAAATGCGCTACCAGGCGACATTAAACAAAGAGAATCAAGCGGCTTTCGCCTCGATGTTTCCGGCTCCGCGGCAGCGTCATGTGGACGCACTTGCCTTAAGCGAGCAGCAATTGAGGAGTATCGACATTCCTGTGCTGCTGCTCCACGGGCGTGAAGACCGGATAATCCCGATCCGGGAAACAAGCTGGAAGTTGTTTCATCTGCTGCCGAAGGCAGAGCTTCATACGTTTTCGAATTGCGGACATTGGACTCAAATCGAAAAGAAAGAGCAGTTCTGCGACGTTGTTCACTATTTTTTAGCAAGCAAATCCTAGATGTTACCCATGTTTTTCATACCATATTCAGGAGGTTATACCCATGGAAAAAGAACCGATTTTTGATGTGGCGCAGCTGGCGCACGTAGAAATTTTCACACCGAAGCCGGATGAAACGCTGTGGTTTTTTAAAGACCTGCTGGGGATGCAGGAGTCCGGCCGACAAGGTCAGTCGGTTTATTTGAGAGCGTATGAAGATTTCTATCATCATACGTTGAAGGTCACCGAGGCGAAGGAACCGGGACTGGGCCATGTCGCTTGGCGGACGACTTCCCCGCAGGCCTTGGATCGGCGTGTAAAAGCGATTAAGGATACGGGACTTGGCACCGGGTGGTTTGAAGGGGAAAACGGCCACGGCGCGGCTTACCAGTTCCGGACGCCGGACGGCCACCGCATGGAGCTGCTTTGGGAAGTGGACTATTATCAGGCGCCGGAGGATCAGCGTACGCCTTTGCTGAACCGTCCGCAGAAGCGTCCGACGACCGGTGTCCCGGTCCGCCGGCTGGACCACGTCAATTTGATGGCAAGCGATTTGAAGCCGAATGTCGATTTCATGATGAACAACCTCGGGTTCAATCTGCGCGAGCATATCAGGCTGAAGAACGGAAACGATGCCGCCGCATGGATGAGCGTCAGCCCGCTTGTGCATGAAATTGCGATGATGGGCGATCCGCTCGGCGGAAAGGCGCGCATGCATCATATTTGCTACTGGTACGGATACCCGCAGCACCTTTCCGACATTTCCGATATTTTGGTGGAGAACAACATTCGAATCGATGCGGGGCCCGGCAAGCATGGCGTGAGCCAAGCGTACTTCCTGTATGTTTTCGAGCCCGGGGGCAACCGCGTAGAGCTGTTCGGGGACGCCGGATATCTTATTTTTGACCCGGCCTGGAAGCCAATCATGTGGCAGGAAGAGGATTTGGAGAAGGGGATTATCTGGTACGGCTCTCAACTTCCTCAAGAATTTTTTATGTACGGTACGCCTATCATCGATACTATTCAAACAACTGCCAAGACAGGCTGAGGCCATTTATTGATGAGTGTGGATTTATAGGAATACTTCATCATTGTTAGCGGAATTCGTAGGATGAATAAAAAGTCAAAAAGCGGCTCTCAACGTTGATCATAAGTTGAGAGCTGCTTTGCGCTGCTGCAGGTTCTGCTTTACGCCCTTCTCCCCTGGTTCAATAATTTTGTTCTCATAAAAATTAAACAAAATTGTTTGACAATATTTCGCATTTTCGGTAAGATATTGAATATACATCTTGAAAGCGCTATCAATTTATCATTCCATAAGGAAAGAGGGTAACTTGCTATGGCAAATGAGCCTGTTGTTGTTCATGCCCTAATCAATGGCCGGCAGCTAGTAACGGAAAAGCGGTATGGACGCGAGAATCCGGCAAATCCGAGTGAGATCGTCGGCTACGGCCCGGTCAACACACGGGAAGACGCCGTGCTTGCGATAGATGCTGCGGCAGCGGCATTCCCGGCCTGGGCAGCGACGCCTATTGATGAGCGTATCCAGCGGATGCAGCGAGCGATCGAGAAACTGAAAGCTGCCGCACCCGAATTAACGGAGCTGCTCTCCCGTGAGCATGGTAAGCCGCTTTATGATGCGCAGGGCGAGATTGTAGTTTCAACGATGTGGATGGAGTATGCATGCAGCCGTGTTAAGGATGTCATTCAAGATGAAGTACAAGAGCATGATCACGGCAGGACGATTATTTCCCATGATCCGATGGGGGTGGTGACGGCGATTTTTCCCTGGAATTACCCGATCTCGCTTTCTACCATCAAAATTGCTCCGGCCGTACTTACCGGCAACACCATGGTGCTAAAGCCGAGTCCATATGCTCCGCTTGCGGTGAGCAAGGCCATTGAATTAATCGCGGCCGAATTCCCGCCTGGCGTAATCAACATGGTTCATGGCGAGGCGGATGTAGGCGTCGAACTAACTTCCAATCCTAAGATCGCTAAAATCGCCTTCACGGGAGGCACGAATACAGCGAAGCACATCATGAAATCGGCTGCGGATACGATTAAGCATTTGACATTGGAACTGGGAGGCAACGATGCCGCCATCTTCCTTCCTGAATTCGATGTGAACGATGAAAGGGCAATGCGCCGTCTCGTTATCTCTAATTTTCTCAACGGCGGCCAGATTTGCATGATTGCGAAACGCGTGTATGTTCATCGTTCGATTTACGACAAATTTGTTGAGAAGTATATCGAAGCCGCTAATAAATGGATTCGGGTAGGAAGTCCCTTTAATCCGGAGGTTACAATCGGTCCTGTGAACAACGCTGCTCAGCTGAAGTATGTAAAAGAGCTGATCGAGGATGCGAAGAGCCGTGGCGCCAAAGTCATCCCACTAGGACGGGTGCTGGAGCCGGAGTTGTTTGAACAGGGCTATTTCATGCAGCCCACATTGGTGCTGGATGTGGATGATAACGCTCCGATTGTGGCGGAAGAACAGTTCGGACCGGCGGTGCCCATTATGCCGTACGATGATGAAGAACAGGTTATCTCGCTCGTGAATAACAGTATTTATGGTTTAACCAGCTCCGTTTGGGGAGAGGAAGAGCACGCGGTACGCGTGGCGCGCCGTATTGAAGCCGGTACTACCATGATTAACACGGCGGCCATCATGGGGCTTGATGTACGTTTCCCGTTCGGCGGCGTGAAACAATCCGGGGTAGGCCGGGAATATGGAATCGATGGGCTTCTCGCTTATGTGGAAAAGCATGTCATCAACGTACCGACATTTCTCGATCTGCCGTATATTCCGGAGTGAACGCGGCTGCGCAAATATTTCCGTGGGACTACCGAACAACCAATGGTATGAAAATTACATAGCCGGTTTGCGTGCATGAAATCGCTAACTTGGCACCCATAGGAAATATAGAACAGTCTAAAACGGTTCATCGTTTTAGACTGTTTTGCATGTACTGAGGATAGAGCGGATTAATTTAATTTCCCTGTGCTGTGAAGGTTACTTTAAACATTCATGTTGACACATGATGAAAAACAAACTAAACTAAACTTGCACACATAATTGTAAAACAATCTTGCATTCATTTTTTGGGAGGAGAAATCTAATGGATACTTTTAACGAACAGGTCAGAGATATTGCGCATCTGGGGCATGTTGAACTGCTGACGCCGAAGCCGAATGAAAGCGTTGCCTTTTTCACGAATATTCTGGGTATGCAGGAAGTGGCACGTGAGGGGCAATCTGTATTTCTTCGCGGATTCGGGAATTATGAGTCTTATTGTATGAAATTGACCGAGTCCAAGGAACCGGGGATCGGACATACCGCGATACGCACGACATCGCCGCAAGCGCTGGAACGGCGTGCGGCAGCCATCGACAAAAGCGGTTATGGCATCGGTTGGAGTGAAGGCGACTTCGGTCATGGGAAGTCCTACCAATTTCGCGATCCCGACGGGCATGCTATGGAGCTTTACTTTGAAACGGAAAAGTATAAAGCGCCTGAACATTTACGCCCCATCCTGAAGAACCAGCCGCAAAAATATACCGGCAACGGGGTAGGCGTCCGCCAGCTGGATCACATCAATTATCTGGCACAGAAAGTCGAGCCGACGAGCAAGTTCCTGCAGGATCATTTGGGTATGAAAGTAAGCGAGCAGATTGTGCTCGACAGCGGGGAGCATGCCGGTTCATGGCTGTATTCGGGGCAGAAATCTTATGAGCTGGTTTACACGGTTGATTCCACGAACAGCCGGGGAAGACTCCACCATCTTGCCTTTCTCGTCGATACGCGGGAAGAAATCTTACGGGCCGCAGACATTTATATCGACAATGACATCTATATCGAAGGCGGACCCGCAAAGCATGCGATTCAGCAAACCTTCTTCCTGTACTGCTATGAGCCGGGCGGAAACCGAATTGAGGTCTGTACCGGAGGCTATTTCATTTATGCGCCGGATGCGGAGACCATCACCTGGAGCCAGGCAGAACGCGCCAGAGGGCAGGCTTGGCTGACGCCTACGATCTCCACATTCCATACATACGGCACACCGGTAGTGGACAAATAGTACGGACCCAACCATGTAATCAGCCAAGGAGGGATAGACTATGATTGACAGCAATACGAATTTATTAGTTGTAAGCGCTCACGCCGCCGACTTTGTATGGCGGGGAGGCGGCACCATTGCGAAGTACGTCAAGCATGGCGCCCATGTATCCCTCGTCATTTTGAGTTATGGGATCCGGGGGGAATCCAACGATCTTTGGAACATCGAAGGGCAAACCTATGACAATGTGAAGAAAATACGCAGAAGCGAGATTGAGGAAGCCGCACAGGCTTTGGGAATAACCGATATGGAGTACTGGGACTATCAGGATTACCATATGCAATTGGGCGAAGAGCGGATGGAGCGGCTCGTACGCAAGATTAGGGAAGTGAGGCCGCACGACATTCTGACGCACGGATTCAAAGACGCCTTCAATCCGGATCATGAAACGGTGGGTAAATTCGTTTTTGATGCGAGCGTATTGTCAACCTCAAACGGCGTTAGAATCGACGGAACGGCAACGGCTAAACAATCACGTATATTCGGCTTCGAGCCGCATCAATCGGAAATTAGTGACTTTAAACCTGAACTTATCCTTGATATTACGGAAACCTATGAACAAAAATTAGCTGCGATGGAAGCTTTTAAAGCGCAAAAACATTTGCATGATTACTATGATGCAAAAGCCAGGCTGAGAGGCAACCATGCACGCCGGGTATCGGGAAACAACCAGTATAAATATGCCGAGGCTTTCAGCCGGTTCTTTCCTTATGTGGGAGGAGAATTTGTGTGATGAACAAGTACGTCGTCAAAAATATCAAGCGGCCGGATGAGCAAATTATAGCAGAATATTCGAAGCTGGATGTTTCTACCGTTCACGAAGCTCAGGGGAAGACAGGCCTTTTGAGCCGGGAGATCAAGTCGATATCAAGCGGGGCCGCAATTTGCGGCCCGGCGGTAACGGCTGTTTGCTATGCTGGGGACAACTTGATGATTCACGCCGCCATTGAAGTGTGCAGGCCCGGCGATATTCTTGTCATCAGCACCATTGGTGAAAATGCCATCGGAATGATCGGTGAGCTGATCGTCATGGCGTTAATGAAACGCGGCGTAAAAGGCGTCATCACAGAATCCGGAATTCGCGATGCGGCTCAAATCAGGGAGCTCGGGTTTCCGATCTGGACGAAAGCGATTCACTCACAGGGCGCGGTGAAAACCCGGGGCGGATGGGTAAATGCTCCGGCGGTATGTGGCGGCGCCGCGGTGAATCCGGGGGATCTTATGATGGCGGATGATGACGGTATCGTGGTTGTGAAGCGTGATGACATACGATCTACGCTGGAAGCGTCTAAACAGAGAATGCGGAAAGAGGAAGGCACGAAAGAAAAAATTGCAAGAGGAGAGCTTAGCCTCGATTTTTATCAGCTGCGGGAAGTTTTGCAGCGGGAGAATGTCCATTATTATGAGGACGAAGATCAAGTGAAGGCATAAGCGCATACAGCACCGGAATTGTAACGGGAATCGGTCTTCATTCGAATGTGAATAAGATGATAAGGGTGAATAAAACAATGTCGACTTATGTGTTGATTCATGGTGCTTGGCATGGAATCGCCATGTAAAAAAGTTTTCACAATAGACACCGATCATTCTCCATTTTATTCGGCACCTGAGGAGCTGGCCTCCATTCTGCTGTCCGTCCAAGAATAGTTAGCCGCAGAGAAGGAAGTGGTTGTGGAAATAGTTCGAAATATAAAGGATTTTCGACTGTTTCCACAAATCATTGAAAGGTATTTATTCTTTTTTTATGCATGAAAGGAACTACATTTGTTGACTTTTTTCAACAAAACCAGTATATTTTTTGTAAATCAAAATTGTAGTACGATTTTGATTTAATACTTTTGTATCGTGGGGTTAATTATGAGCGCACAAATGGAAACCGCATATGTATATATAAAAGAAAGAATTTTAAACAATACCTATAAACCTTCTCAAAAGCTGACTGAAATTCAACTTGCTGATGAAATAGGCGTGAGCAGAAATACAATAAAAAAAGCGTTGTTAAAACTCGAACAGGAAAATTTGGTGGAGATGGAGGAAAATAAAGGGGCAACCATTAAATCCTTCACATTGGAGGAAATTTTAAATTATCTGGAAATTAGAGAAGCTTTGGAAGTTCTCACTATAAAATCGGCCATCCATCAGATGAGCGATGCGGATATCAAGGAACTGGGTCAAATTTTGAAGGATATGGAAATACAAGTTCAAAACGGCAACTTTACTCAATACTCGGCCCTGAATAAACAGTTTCACAATATTATTTATAAGTCCTCAAAAAACATACAGTCAGTAGAACTGATTAATCTGATCAAAACTCAATTGTCAAGAGTGGATATTCGTTCCGTTTTGGTCCCAGGAAGAAATCAACAGTCGCTCGAAGAGCATACAAGAATATTTCAAGCACTAAAAAATCGCGATGAGAAAGAAGCGGAAGAAGCGATGAGGGCACATATCTCGAATGTACGTCGTACCATACGGGACAATCATTTGATTTTATTGTGAAAGGCCCTCCCTATTTTCGGTATTAATCCATTCCGCGGGAATGTGAATAAGGAACTTCTTTCAGAAAACAAATAAGACGTGAAAATGAAATTTGGTCTGGGTAGGCGAAACTTTCAGTCACGTCTGTTTTTGTTTGTTTTTTTACGCTCTGACGGTAAGCCGTTGGTTACGGGTGAAAATGGAAGCGCTAATTTAGTAGATTTTGAACGGGAAAAAAACATGGGCAATCAACTGATAACGACCGTCTATATACTAAACAACGAGGTGTAATGAATCATGGGTGTGCCGAGAATTGGCTTTATCGGTTTCGGAGAAGCGGCGTTTCATATCAGCAGCGGACTATGGTCGGAAGGAATTGAACAAATAGTTGCCTTTGATGCGATGTTGGAGGATTTAGCCTACGGTCCGCTCATCAAAGAACGCGCACAAGCTGCGCATGTATCGTTAGTTTCATCGCTGCAGCAGCTTATAGAAAGCAGTGATGTCATCCTTTGTGCAACGAGTGCGAAATATGCGGTAAAAATTGCTGAAGATGCCGTTAAATTTGTGAAGGATAACCAACTGTATGCGGATTTGAATTCGGCATCACCGACGGTTAAAAAGGAGATAGCCACGATAATAGGTGCTTCGGGCGCACTACTTGTGGATGCGGCAGTAATGGAAGCGGTGCCGCCCTATCGGCACAAAGTTCCGATTTCCGTGAGCGGCAACGGAGCTTCGCGGTTTGCGGATCTGATGGGCGCATACGGAATGAACATAACTGTCATTAATGACAAGGCGGGAAGTTCTTCCGCAATGAAGATGGTCCGTAGTGTGTTTATGAAGGGGTTTACGGCATTGTTGCTCGAAACACTTTCGGCGGCCCATAAATCCGGTGTTGAGCGGGAAATTATCCAATCCATCGGGGGGACTTTGAGTGATCGCTCCATAGTGGAGTTGGCTAACCTGCTCATAACTCGTACTGCCGTTCATGCGGAACGGAGAGTAGCGGAAATGGAGGAGGTCACGAACACTTTAAGGGAGCTGAATCTTGATTTTGCTATTTCCGCAGCGACCAAAATCAAGCTCCAGCATCTGGTGGATCTGGACTTAAAGCTGTACTTTAATGGGAATGCGCCTGAGCGGTATGAGCAGGTTCTTGAAGCGATAAATGAAATCTCACAAGTATCGAATTAATGGCGACGTCTGTATACGCTTAAAGAATTTACGAGAATCATGTGAGAGTTAGGGGGACGATTATATCGTATTTCTGATTCATCCATCATCTTCATGAAGGTTTCATTTTATTTTCATGGTTCCTTCATGAACATAATGGCTGACAGTGATATTATCTCTATAGCACTAAATACAACTAAAGATTTGATGTACATTTAGGAGGAAAAGGATTATGTCTCTAATTGGAACCGAAGTAAAACCGTTTAAAGCATCAGCGTATCAAAATGGTAAGTTTATCGAAGTTACAGAAGCCGATCTAAAAGGGAAGTGGAGTGTAGTTTGCTTTTATCCTGCAGACTTTACATTCGTTTGCCCAACCGAGCTGGAGGATCTTCAAAACCAATACGAGACCCTAAAGGGACTCGGGGTTGAAGTGTATTCCGTTTCAACCGATACCCATTTTACACATAAGGCATGGCACGACAGCTCAGAAACGATTGGTAAAATTACCTACGTTATGATCGGAGATCCTTCACATACGATTTCCCGCAACTTCGATGTGCTGATCGAGTCAGAGGGTCTGGCTGATCGCGGGACTTTTATCATCGATCCGGACGGTATCATCCAAACCGTTGAAATCAACGCTGGCGGCATCGGTCGCGATGCAAGCATTCTTGTTAGCAAGGTCAAGGCAGCACAGTATGTTCGAAACAACCCGGGCGAAGTTTGCCCAGCTAAATGGCAGGAAGGTGCTGAAACACTTAAGCCAAGCCTTGAACTCGTAGGAAAGATTTAAGGGGCTCAAAATATGATACTAGACGCGGATATCAAGGCACAATTAAACCAATACCTTCAGCTCATGGAAGGCGACGTGCTAATCAAAGTTAGCGCAGAGTCCGATGCGGTATCTACTAACATGCTGGCCTTAGTGGATGAAATATCCAACATGTCGTCCAGAATTACGGTAGAAAAAACAAAATTACCGAGAACGCCGAGCTTTAGTGTGAATCGTGTGGGCGAAGATACTGGGGTAACTTTTGCCGGTATTCCTCTGGGACACGAATTTACTTCATTGGTGTTAGCTCTGCTGCAGGTTAGTGGACGAGCTCCGAAGGTTGAACAGAACGTAATTGACCAGATTAAAAACATCAGCGGTGAATATCATTTTGAATCTTATATCAGCCTGAGCTGCCACAACTGTCCCGATGTTGTTCAGGCACTGAACTTGATGAGCATCCTCAATCCAGGCATTACGCATACCATGATTGACGGGGCGGCGTTTAAAGCGGAGGCAGAAAGCAAGAACATCATGGCCGTGCCATCTGTTTACCTCAATGGTGAATTCTTCGGTAGTGGTCGTATGACACTTGAGGAAATTCTTGCCAAGATGGGGAATGCTCCGGATGCTTCAGATTTTGATAACAAGGATCCATACGATGTGCTTGTTGTCGGGGGCGGCCCAGCTGGTGCAAGTGCAGCGATCTATGCGGCACGTAAAGGCATTCGCACAGGCATTGTTGCGGAACGCTTCGGCGGTCAGGTCATGGATACCGTAGGTATAGAGAACTTTATTAGCGTTAAATACACCGAAGGTCCTAAGCTCGCAGCGAGTCTTGAAGAGCATGTGAAAGAGTACGGCATTGATGTAATGAAATTACAGCGCGCCAAGCGTTTGGAAAAAAGGGACTTCATCGAAGTTGAACTCGAAAACGGTGCTGTTCTAAAGAGCAAGACCGTCATCCTTTCAACAGGTGCCCGTTGGCGCAATGTTGGCGTACCCGGCGAAGCGGAGTTCAAGAACAAAGGTGTAGCCTATTGCCCTCATTGTGATGGTCCTTTGTTTACAGGAAAACGCGTAGCGGTTATTGGCGGCGGTAACTCCGGTATTGAGGCGGCCATTGATCTTGCAGGCATTGTGGGCCATGTCACCGTTCTTGAGTTTATGCCGGAGCTGAAAGCTGATGCTGTATTACAAGATCGTCTTTACAGTCTGCCTAACGTAACGGTTCTAAAGAACGTTCAAACCAAAGAAATTACCGGTACTGACAAGGTAAACGGTATCTCCTACATTGAGCGCGATACAGGAGCGGTTCAGCATATTGAATTGGAGGGCGTGTTTGTTCAGATCGGTCTTGTACCCAATACCGATTGGTTAGGCGATACGGTCGAACGCAATCGCATCGGGGAGATCGTTGTAAATAGCCATGGCGCTACGAACGTACCTGGAGTGTTTGCAGCAGGTGACTGTACAAACAGTCCGTATAAGCAGATTATTATTTCTATGGGATCGGGTGCTAATGCAGCCTTAGGCGCATTCGATTATCTAATCCGTAATTAACCAGATTATTATATTACGTTAATATTATCCCCTTTAAGTAGACAGTAAAAGGAATGACATTTACTGTTGATCTTGGAGGGGATATTTATTATGGCTAGAATACGACAAAGTTATGCAAGCACAGCCCTCGTTATTTTTGCACCGGCTTGAGTTTATAATTTGTTAATAGTTTATTTAGATAGATTCAATAAGCCCTGATTATAATGAAAGGGAAGGAAACGTTTCCCCAATATGAAATAAAGGAGATCCGAAATGAAACTCAGTAAAAAATCGATTAGCGTCCTCTCATTTACGATCGGAGCGTGTGTCTTTGTATCCACAGCCTTTGCCGATATGGCGCTTGGCTCAGGCTATGACCGGTTAAAGAATTCCGTAAAAAATACCTCCGCGCAGATGGAGAAGGGATTGAACAACTACACGGTCGAGGCGCTGTTCACGCTGAAGGATAACGATCAAACCTTCCTTCAGGCCTCCACCTTCAATAAAATTGATAATGAAAAGCAGGCATCTGAAAATTCTACTAAGACTCAATATTCAAATGGCGAAACGACAACCAATTACTCGTATTCCGATCAAAAGCTTTCGATTTGGAAAAGCGGAACGGACGACAAATATTATGTGACGGAATACCCCGACGATATAGACAGGGGGAGCGGGAACAGATTTGATAGCCCTTTTAACGAGAAGGGGGCGCCAGAGGTCGAGAAGATCGTTGACGCATTGGTTGGCAATCTGAAAGACTATGTGCAGGTTGAAGAAAGGCCTGAGGGCGGACGAGTTTACTCGGGAAGCTTGTCTGAGGCGCAAGTGCCTGCCGTAGTAAATGCTGTCTCTTCCTTCGGTATAAAGCAGATGATTAGCGACCAAAGACGCATGGATAGAAATTCGAAGCTGCCGGAAATTGATAGTGATATTTTTGTTAAAAAGGTATCGGGCACAGCCGTTGAAAACAAAGCGGGATTATTGGAAAATTTGACGGGTGATGTGATTCTCTCCGGGAAAGATAAAAGCGGAGTACAGCATGATTTATCGCTGAATGTGGTTCTCAAGCTTTCCGACATTGGAAATACGAAGATTACAAAGCCTGACCTGACAGGCGCAAACGTCGAGAAGGTAAGCCAGTCCGGCGGCTTTAGCAGTAAGTATGCGGGGAAATATAAAAATAACATCATTATCGAGAAAGACGGGAAATTCGTGAAAATCGGTGAGAGAATCCTTGAAATCACGAGCGTGGAAAATAATAAAGTGACCGGCAAGTATTACGAAACCGTGAAGCCCGGATTCGAAGCCGAATATCCTGACAAGTATAACTTTACTTTTGAATATAATCCGAGCAATTCAAAGCCTATGTCTTTCTTTACTTATACAAATGCTAAAGGCGAGCAAGAAAACGGGCAGCTTCATCCGAGCGGCTCCGGAAAAATTTATCTCGACCTGAACATCGAGATCTTGGACAATAACTCGTATAGATCCAACACCAGTCACCAACATTTCGATGGGGAATTTAGCCGCGTATTTGAAGAGTAATCGAAAGGCTGTCCCTAAAGTGAACCTTCACTTTAGGGACAGCCATGTCATATTTATTGGGGGATGTTATCATTGACGAATAAAGCTATTGAAATCACCGGTTTAACCAAAGTATATAAAAACGGCCGGGGAATCAGCGATTTGAATTTGGAAGTCGATCAAGGCGATATATTCGGTTTTTTGGGGCCAAATGGCGCAGGAAAGACGACCGCTATGAAAATGATGACGGGACTCCTGAAACCGGACCGCGGCGATGTGAAGATTTTTGGCGCCAGCATTTTAGAGGACTATGTTAATGCTATGAAGCATGTGGGCTGTATTATCGAGACAGCGGAGTCGTATCCTTATTTAACGGCAAACGAAAACCTGAAGCTGTTTGCCAGGTTTTATCCGCAGGTTGACCAGCAAAGAATTGACGAATGTCTTGAAATCACCGGCATGTTAAAATATAAACATGAAAAATCAAGAAAGTTCTCGCTTGGTATGAAACAAAGGCTTGGGGTAGCGGCAGCGATCCTGTCGAAGCCAAAGCTGTTAATATTGGACGAGCCATTGAACGGACTTGATGTCGAGGGTATGCTGGATATGCGGAAGATGATTAAACGGCTTGCCAAGGAAGAAGGCACGACGTTCTTTATTTCCAGTCACCTGATTCATGATGTGGAGCTTACCTGCACCAGAATCGGAGTGGTTTACGGCGGAAAGCTTGTCAATGTGGATTATACCCAAAATATCCTATCCAATTATTCTTCGCTTGAAAATTATTTTGTTAGTGAGGTGGACCGGAATGGCAGGGTTTAAGGCTGCATTTATCAATGAAATCGTCAAGCTGTTGAAAAAGAAAAAAATGATAGCGGCCGCCATTTTGTCCATTCTTGCCGTTGTGATTGGACAAATTGCCGTAACGGCGATTAAGCATGGCCTTGGATTAAGAGTTGTAGGCAGCAACGAATTTCCTTTAGTGGTTCTATCGATGTTTACTTACACGATCCTGCCTCTATTTGCAACCTTTGTAGCCATCGATATGTTTAACGGCGAATTTTCGTCAAATACAATGAAAATAACGCTCACAAGGCCTGTTTCCAGATTCGGCGTATTTAGCGCGAAGGTTTTAAATTTAGCCTTGTTCATTATTGCAAACCTGCTGTTTGTCATGATTCTTTCTTTACTGGCCGGGCTCATATTTAATCCTTCGTCCGCCAGCCTGATCGGTATCGTAAGGGTCGTTTTGTCATATGCCGCAACGTTTTTTCCTGTTTTTGTGTTTGCCCTTCTCGTTGTATTGCTATCCAATATACTTCGGGGAGGACTGGCGGTTTTTTTTCTCTCGATTATTGTTTTTATCGGGTTTAACTTTTTAGGCATCGTTTTTTCCAATTATTCGAGTTTTTTTATCACATCCATGTTTGACTGGTACACGCTCTGGATTTCGGAAACGGTCAATGGTTTTAAAATTTTCCGCCAGATCTTAATCATGTCGGGCTGTGGTATAATGTTATTTACAGCGGGTTATTATTTGTTTGACCGCAAGGATATATAGAAAGGTAATTCCAATGCAATTAACCAAACGCTTTTTTACGATGAATGCGCTCGCTGTGCTGGTTTCCATTGCATTAACCGTTTTGGCTGTCATTATATTTGTTGCCGCTTATACGAAAGTGGTTGGCCCGGAAGCGGATATCAACGATTTGAAAAGGATCTTTGAAGTCAGGTCGGGGATCGGTGAGATCAAGAGGGCAGCGCAGACACTCGAGTTCGAACAGCTGCTTGATAAACCCTATCAGCAGGAGCTGTCCGATCGGGTTAAGGCTTTGGGGGCTAATGCCGTTATTTTGAAAAACAGAGAAGTATTATATTCCACAAAAAAGTTTAATGAAATCGATATTGAAAAAAGCTTGATGCTATCCGACAATGCGCCTAATCTTGATACTTTAGAGCTGGATGGCAGAACCTTTATGTTTGCCAGAGCGGACTATAGCCTTCATTCGGGAGATGAGGGCGTTTTGCTGCTGCTTGCGCCGATCAAGCTGAAAACGGGCTTTTACCTGTTTCTTGGCATTTTTACGGTCAGCTTTTTTATCCTTTCTTTTTTGATCATGAACTTTTGGGTTTCCTACCGGTTCTCCCGCGGCATCATTACACCTATTTCCAGGCTGAGGGATGCCGCTGTTAAAATTAGTGAAGGCGATTTAAGCTGCGGGATTGCGGAGGAAGGCGAAGGAGAGGTCAGGGAACTGTGCAGGACGCTGGAGTTCATGAGGATTAAGCTGAAGGAGTCTATTTATCTGCAGCAGAAATACGATGAAAACAGAAAGTTTCTGGTATCCAGCATCTCTCACGACTTAAAGACCCCTGTTACTTCCATTAAAGGATATATCGAAGGCATTATCGACGGGGTAGCCAAAACACCGGAAAAAATGGAGGAATACCTGGAAACGGCACGATCAAAGGCGATTCTGGTGAACGCCATGATTGATGATCTTCTGTTGTACTCCAAGCTGGATTTGAACCAAATCCCTTATCATTTTGAAAAAACGAATCTGGAGCCATACTTCGAGGATTGCGTTTCTGACCATCACTATGAATATGAAAAGGCGAATATAAAACTGGCGCTTATCAGTGAATTGAAGGAGACCGTCTATGTCTTAATCGATAGAGAAAGGTTAAAACGGGTCATTCAAAACATTCTTGACAACGCCAAGAAGTACATGGAAAAGGCTGACGGACAGGTTCATATTATATTAAGGGAAACCCGGACATCCGCTATAATAGAAATCAGGGACAATGGAAAAGGAATACCCGAGAACGACCTTCCCCATATTTTTGAAAGATTTTATCGTGCGGATCCGTCAAGAAAGAGTGCGGACGGCAGCGGCCTTGGGCTGGCTATTGCTCAACAAATTGTGGAAGGTCACGAAGGAAAAATTTGGGTCAGAAGTTCAGTAGGGGAAGGAACCCGCATGATGATATCTCTGAAAAAGTTTTAGCATTTTTGGAGGTTAGGATGAAAAGGATACTGATTATTGAGGACGATCAAAGTATAGCAAATCTGCAAAAGGATTATCTTGAGCTGAGCGGCTTTTCAGTTAAGATCGTGAATAGCGGAACGGACGGTTTGAAAGTCCTTGAGGAGGAAGCGTTTGACCTTATTATTCTGGACATTATGCTGCCGGGGATGGACGGATTTGAGGTTTTGAAAACGATCCGCGAGAAGGAGGACATTCCCGTGCTTCTTGTATCGGCCAGGGCGGAGGAAATTTATAAAATTAACGGTTTCGGTCTCGGCGCGGATGACTATATTACAAAGCCTTTCAGCTCCGGTGAACTGGTGGCCCGGGTTAACGCTCATCTGAACAAGTTTGAGAGGATGAAAGAACGGTTTGGTAAGGTTGATGAGGTCAGCAAGATCCAGGTCAGGGGACTAGAGGTCCAAAAAGATTCCAGAAGGGTTTTTGTGAACGGGAAAGAGGTAACGATGGCTCATAAGGAATTTGACCTGCTTCTGTTTCTCTTGCAAAATGCCAATCGGGTATTCGGCAAGGAAGAGCTTTTTGAACGGATTTGGGGGATGGATGCGCTTGGTGATGCGTCTACGGTTACGGTACACATCGCCCGGATCAGGGAGAAAATCGAGGAGAACCCGTCCAAGCCTCAATATATAGGTACGGTCTGGGGATCCGGGTACAGGTTTATGGTTTGACAACGAATCTAAAGAGAGCCTGTCAGGTACGGTTTTCGCCTTGACAGGCGGCAGTGATTCTGAAATGTGAAAGAATAATAATGTGTATCTATTGACTTTTAATATTCGTTGTGTAAATATTGATGTAAACGTTTATATCCAGGGAGTAAAATAGATGAATACGATCAAGGATGTCGCAAAAGAGGCCAATGTGTCAATCGCAACAGTATCCCGAGTGATAAATGGAAAAGATAAAGTAAAGAAAGAAACAAGAGAGAAAATTCAAAGAGCTATTGAAAAGTTAAATTATGTGCCTGATCAGGCAGCAAGAACAATGAAAATTAATCGGACAAGAACAATTGGTATGGTAGTTCCATTACTTTCAAACGAATACTGGGCCAAACTAGCGGAAATCATTCAAAGAGCGCTTATAAAAAAAGGATATACACTGATTATTAGTACAACAAATTACGAAAGAGAATCAGATAATCCGTGCTTGACTACTTTGTTAGAGCGTAAAGTAGACGGATTAATAATCGGAACTTTATTTAAAGGTGAAGAAGCAGAAAAAGAAAAGTATATACAGATGTTTATTGATCAAAGGATTCCTTTGGTCTCTTTTTCCCATATTAATAATAATATCACCTCCATATCAGGGGATAATCTAAGAAGTTCAATGGAAGCAGTTGAATATTTAATCCGTTTGGGACATCAGAAAATCGCATTTATTGGATCCATATCCACCGGAATGGACAGAGAATTAGGATATAGAAATGCATTGATGCTTAATGATATTGCCGTAGATGAAACCTTAATCTTAAGCGATAAACACGAGCATGTTTATTTCTTCAGTCAATACGGATATCAATGCGCCAAAGAACTCGTCTTAAGCAATAAAGAGTTTGATGCCATATTTTGTTCGAACGATTTAATCGCCATCGGGGCCATCAAGGCTTTAGAGGAAATGGGATTAGACGTACCGTCAGATAAGGTTGTGGTCGGCTTCGATGATATCGATATGGCTGGTTTATATCGACCTGCTCTGACTACTGTGAAGCAGCCTATCGAGGAGATGGCTAATGCCGCCATCGATGTTTTAATAGAGCAGATTGAAAATCCAGTGGAGAATTACGTGCAAAAGAAGATTATATTTCCCATGCAACTCATGATCCGGGAGAGTTGCGGAGGCCAAAAAAAAACTTGACAGTTTATATCCTAAGCGTTTATTCTTTGAATATAAACGTTTACACTAATTTGCTCGTTATTAACGGTTGGAATGAGGCCAAGTCATAAGGCCGGTTATTAATGAGATCATAAATACGTTAAACAAATGGGAAAATAACTTGTTCAGGTTCGACGAAAAGTGCTTAAAGTATTTTACGTAAGAATTGGTAGCGGTTTCATTATTAACATATTGTTGTAAGCGTTGCCTTACCGTTTGGTGATATACAGAAGTACAAGGAAATATGACGCGCCTTTTTATCTAAACGTTTACATTTAGTTAGCGATACTCCGGTTGGAGGTGAGTGAATGAAGTAGAGGAGCAAGGTTGTATGATACTATAAAGCCAAAAAAGTTCTTAAATTAAATTAGGGGTGATTTGGAATGATAAAGAAAACTATAGGTATTCTATTAGCAGCTTCTCTCAGTGTATCTCTTGTAGCTTGTGCTGGTGGTAATGATCATAAAGCAGGCACTGAGACTTCCAAAGCTGGAGATAATACCAAACCTGTAGAGATTGCTTTTTGGGACATGGCCTGGTGGGGACCTGCTTCCTATATGGAAACGGGAAAGAAACTGGTAGAAAAGTTCAACAGTGAACACCCTAATATTAAAGTTACATATCAATCCGTACCTGCGGCTAACTGGTATCAAACATTCGCAAATGCGATTGCTTCAGGCTCTGGTCCAGACATTAGTACAGGTGCAGGCTATCAAGCTTTTCAGTTTACAGAAGCGGGTGAAATTTTACCAGTCGATGATGTTATAGAAGATTTGAAGAAGTCAGGGAAGCTTGATGATTTTAATCCGGGCAGTGTGGAAGCTCTTAAATACAAAGATCACTACGTTGCTGTTCCGTGGCAGATTGATGTACGCGTCCCGTGGTATCGTAAAGACCTTTTCGAAAAAGCTGGAATCACCTCGCAGCCCAAAACTTGGGATGAGCTAAGAGTTGCTTTAAAGAAGCTCTCTAATAATGGGAACTACGGCCTCGTTGTACCAGGTGGAGACGCAATGGGTATCCATGCCATGTTGACTCTAATTCAAAACAATGGCGGCGGATTATTTACTTCTGATAAAAAAGTAGACTTCATGAATGAGCGTAATATCGAAGCACTGCAATATTTGTCCGACTTACTTAAGGACGGCTCCATTAATCCGGCAATGGCGGGGATGAATAGAGAGGATGCTTTGAAAGAATTCGGTACGGGTCGAGGCGCCGTGTATTTCAACACCCCGGGTCTGCCTGGTAGTCTTCCGGATATTAAAGACCAGTTAGCGGTTCTGGAGCCTATTGCAGGGCCCCATGGTGAGAAGAATACCGTTGGTTGGGTTAACAATATGATGATCTACAAGCAAAGCAAGCATCCGGATGAAGCAAAGGTATTCCTGAAATGGTGGCTTGATAACAATAAAACATTGTGGACTGAAGGAAAAGCTTCCGGGTTCCCGGCAAGAAAATCGTTTACACAGGACCCATATTGGCAAAATGATCCAAACCTGAAGTTGATTACTGAAAAGTACTTACCTCTTGTGAAAACAACCGGAAATAAGTATCCTAGCGGGTTCCCAGAACTTAACACCATTGAGGGCGATGGCTCAATGACACAATTGCTGCAAAAAATACTAACTGGAAGACCGGTGAAGGAATCCGTGCAAGATGCGGATAAGAAAATCAAGGAAATTATGAAAGAGAAATAGTTATCAATTAGGTAGCACTGGGAGAATGTTTGCAAATGTTCTCCCAGCTGCTTCAAGGAAGCAGGTGTACTATGAACAACGAGCAAGGAGTTAAATGGCTTCAAATCCGTTTCTTGTTCCCGGCTATTTTGTTTATTGCGCTAGTCAACATATACCCTTTTATCATTGGGATACTGTATAGCTTTAAAGACGGTACGCTCATTAAACCAGGTGCATTCGTAGGCTTTGCAAATTATTTAAAAGTGCTCAATATGGAAGAGCTTTGGAATGCTTTTACATTTAGCTTCTGGTTTACGATCTTCTCCGTGTTCGGTAGTTATATTGTAGGGCTCTTTTTGGCTTTGCTTTTAAATATGGATATTCCCGGAAAAGGGATTTTCAGAGTGGCGTTGTTAGTGCCTTGGGTACTCTCATCTGTCGTATCGATGGTCGGTTGGCGCTGGATGATCGGTAGTCAAACGGGTATCGTAAATACGTTTATCCAATCGCTAGGGTTTGATCCCATTTTATTTCTAAGTAATGAAAACTGGGCTGTTTTTTCAGTCATCATGGTCAAAATTTGGAGAAGCTATCCTTTTATGATGATTTCTCTTTTGGCAGCACTTCAGACAATCAATAACGACTTGTATGAAGCGGCAAGTATTGATGGAGCAGGAAAATGGCGTTCATTTATAAGCATTACGCTGCCGCAATTAAAGACCGTTACTTTTGTATGCTGGATTTTAATGAGCATCTGGAGCTTTAATGACTTCGATGTATTGTGGCTGCTGACGGCCGGAGGCCCTATTGACGCTACACAAAACTTGATCATTATGAGTTACAAATACGCATTTGTAAAAGACTCACTTGGAATTGCTTCCGTTTTAGCTATCTTCAGCTTAGTTGTGTTAATGGCCCTCGCTTTCATCTTATTAAGAGTTCAAAAGAAGGGCGAATAGAGGGGGAATCGATATGGCCAGTAATTTCATTCGTAGTATAGTTTTTTTATTCCTTTTGGTAGCTGCGCTTATTGCAAATCTCCCCATCCTTACCATGTTTTTTAATTCATTTAAATCAAATACGGAAATCATGACTTCGCAAAAATTGCTACCAGAAAAGTGGATTATAGATAATTATATTTTCGTCAATGAAAAGTCCGCTTTTTGGCAGCAGTTCAGCAATAGCGTCATTGTGACACTCGTATCGCTGGTCTTGACCATTATTATCGGTGCGTTAGCAGGATATGCGATTTCAAGGTTCCGTACCTTAATTTCCGGTTCCTTCTCTGTTCTGCTTTTGTTACTTCAAATGTTTCCGATCATTTTGGTTTTGCTGCCGCTCTTTATGACATTTCGTTCTTTGGGGCTAATTAATACACTTACTTCCGTCATTCTTATTCAGACTGCTGCGCATTTGCCATTTGCTGTTTTGATGTTTAAAGGATTTTTTGACACGATTCCAAAAGAAATTGAAGAAGCGGCTTGGATTGATGGTTGTAATCGTTGGAGTACATTCTCCAAAATTATTCTTCCTATTTCGGGCGCTGGTATTGCTGCAGTATCTATATTTTCAATCCTCTTCTCATGGAACGATTACTTAATCGCAAGTGTGTTTATCAAGAAAGAAGCTTTGATGACAGTACCTATTGGTTTGCATTTGTTTATGCAGCAAAATTCCACCGAGTGGGGTAACTTGACTGCTGCGGCATCTTTATCGACATTTCCAGTCCTCATCTTCCTGTTCTTTGTTCAAAAGTATATGGCTCATGGTTCCGCAGCGGGCTCCGTAAAAGGATAATTAGGCTAAGCAAAATTCATACAATTAAAAGGAGAACGAACGATGGAACATAAAATTTTGAATGTGGGTATTATTGGTCTTGGCGAAGTGGCACAAGTGATTCATCTTCCCGTCTTAGAGTCGCTTCCTAAGCAGTTCCGCATCGCTGCATTATGTGATATTTCTCCCAAGCTTGTATCGTATTTGGGCGAGAAGTATCGAATTAATCAACTGTATACAGACGCTTCAGAACTAGTAAAGCAACCCGATCTGGATGTTGTCTTTGTGTTAAATAGTGACGAATATCATGCGGAATGTGCCATTGCGGCAGCAAATAATAAAAAGCATGTATTGATCGAAAAGCCGATGTGCCTGACCGAGGCGGAAGCGGATGCCATTATAGAGGCGAAGAAAAGAAATAATGTAAAGATTATGGTTGGTTATATGAGGCGTTATGCGGCCTCATTCGTTGAAGCGGTGAAAGAGATCGGAGGTTTTGATAAAATCCAATATGCGAGAGTCAGGGATATTATCGGTCCTAACAGTTATTTTGTAAAGCAGACAAGTCATGTGGTTTCGTTTGATGATATTCCTAATGATTTAAAAACGGACAAACAAACGAGAGCAGAGAAATTGGTGCGAGAAGCAACGGGTTTAGATGTAAATTCTCCTTATTTCCGTATTTATCGGCTTCTATGCGGGTTATCCAGCCATGATCTTTCTGCGATGAGGGAAATTATCGGCATGCCGAAGGGTGTTGTCGGAGCTAAAATGACAAATAATGGAAGTCTTTTTTTGAGTGCCATTTTAGACTACGATCAGTTCGCAGTCACGTTTGAAACCGGCATTGATCAGCAGGGGCGATTCGATGCGCATATCGAAGTGTTCTCGAATAACAAATCTGTAAAAATTCAGTACGATACACCGTATATTCGACATCTCCCTTCTACACTACATATTAGTGAAACGGTTGGAGAGAAGAACATTGAATCGGTCATTCGGCCTACCTTAACAGACCCTTATACCTTAGAGCTCAAAAACCTTTACGATGTGATTACGCAAGACTTAGAAGTGAAGACTACGCCCGAGGATTACAAAAATGATTTGCTTATTTTCAAAATGATTATCGATGCTCTAAAGCAAAACGGATAAATTAAAGAGAAATTCTAAACGTTTAGACAAGTGTTTAGGTTCGTGGAGGGAAGCGAATGGAAAAAATAAAGGCGGGTATTATTGGTAACGGTTTTATCGGACCCACTCATATTGAAGCGATTCGACGATTAGGTTTTGTCGAAGTTGTAGCACTAGCGGAATCCGACAAGGCATCCGCCGAGAAGAAAGCAGCCGCTTTATGTATCCCGAAAGCGTACGGCGATTATAAGGAATTGCTTCAGGACCCGGAAGTTCAAGTGGTTCATAACTGCACGCCGAATCATCTGCATTTTAAGATTAACAAGGATATTATTTTATCAGGAAAGCATGTGCTATCCGAGAAGCCGTTGGCAGTGTCTAGTGAAGAGTCAGCGGAATTACTGAAGCTAGCTAAAGAACGCGGAGTTGTACATGGGGTCAACTTTAACTATAGACAATTCCCTATTTTGAGGCAACTGGCATCTATGATCCGGCGCGAGGAAATGGGTAAAATAAATCTTATTCACGGCAGCTATTTGCAGGATTGGCTTCTTTATGAAACTGACTTTAACTGGCGTTTGGCTCCAGAGATTGGCGGGAAATCGCGGGCTGTTGCAGACATTGGATCCCATTGGTGCGATACCGTACAATATGTGACTGGGAAAAAAATTGTAGAATTATTCGCGGATTTGGCAACAGTGATCCCCGTCAGGAAGAAACCTAAGCATCATGCAGCTACTTACGAAAGCCAAAGTCAAGTGGATGCTGGTTATGAAGATGTGCCAATCCATACGGAAGATTACGCCTCCGTCCTCCTTCGATTCGGCGACGGCTCCAAAGGGGTATTCACGGTATCGCAAGTGAGTGCGGGCCGCAAAAATAGACTTAGCTTTGAACTGAATGGCAGTAAGAAATCGGCTTATTGGAATCAGGAGGAGCCGGAAAAACTGTGGATTGGTCACCGAGATCAAGCGAATGAAGTGCTTTTGGCGGACCCTGCTTTGTTTTCGCCTGATGCGCGTTCTTCGATTCATCACCCAGGCGGCCATAACGAAGGCTGGCCGGATGCCTTAAAGAATATGATGTTAAATTTCTATTCTTATATTAGGGATGGAAAAGATCCGCTAACGGATAAGGCCAATTTTGCAACCTTCGAGGAAGGGCATCTGTCCATGTGCATTACTGACGCCATTCTGGAAAGCCACGAGACGGGAAAATGGGCGAAAGTGAATACGTAAAGGCGTCTGGATATGACCATGTAGACGTAACAATAAATAAAGCTGAGGAGAAAGCTTACAATGAAACGAATGGGCATTGGCTTACAGATGTTTACGCTTCGTGAAGAATTAGCTAAGGATTTCAAAGGTGTACTAAGAGAAGTAGCTGCCATGGGGTATGAAGGCGTGGAATTTGCCGGTTATGGCGGGTTGTCTGCCGAAGAATTGAGAGATTTGCTTCAAGAACTGAACTTGAAAGCCATCGGAAGCCACGTAAATTATCAGAAATTAAAGGATCATCTGGATGAAGAGATTTCATATTTACAAACCATTGGCGGCCAGTATATCATTTGCCCGTATCTTGTCCCGGAGGAACGAAAGGATTGGGAGCGTCACTTTGCTTTCTTTGAAGCTGTTGCCAAGCAAGTTGCTAATCAGGGATTGACATTTGCTTATCACAACCACGATTTCGAATTTCAAGACAAGGTTGGAGGGCTTGAAGTATTCGATGCTTTGTATCAAACCATCGCTCCAGAGCTTCTTAAGGTAGAGATGGATATTGGCTGGGTTCAATTTGTAGGCAAGGACCCGCTGGAATACATGAAGAAATATTCGGGGAGACTTCCGCTCCTTCATTTGAAAGATTTCCGCCGCGGTGAAGATGGTCTTATTGACACCCTAGAGCTTGGTAGAGGATTAATTAATCTGCCCGAGGTCATTCGAGCCGCATCAGAAGCTGGAACGGAATGGTTGATTGTCGAGCAAGACAAGTGTCAAAACCCGCCGCTTGAATGTGTATCGACAAGTATGAAGTGGCTGCACGAACATTATTTATCTAAGTTGTAGGGGGGCGTGCCAAACGAGGCTAAGTTAGTTAAGCTACCTGAGGATACGCTGAGTGAGGAAACTAGAATCATGAAAAGAATAAAGAATTGATGGAAAAAGCCATAAAGAACCTTTAAACCCAAGCGGTGCGCTAGTGCGCCGCTTGGGTTTTATGCTAATAGTAGAATAGAGGTCATCTCAGCGACCTATTCTTTTTTGATAACGGGTATTTTATGTTTGCTCTACGAAAGAACGCCCACCGATCATGGAGATGCTGAATGAGGGATTGCATACGAAACTGACTTTCGTGACGGCCCCTGGGGGGTACGGAAAGACAACAGCTTTGAGTCAGTGGTTACAGCAAAGCGATATACCTGCCGCATGGGTTTCCCTGGATTCGCAAGATAATGATCTGTATCAGTTTTGGAGCTATATCATCGCGGCTTTTGACAGCAAGACTCCTTCTTTTGCTACGGAATGCATGCGGTGTACATTGTCTGAACATGATATCTCTACATTTGTCCATCGTACGGAGGGGTGGATTAGCGGTTTGCATCTTGCAGCGATATCGCTGCAAGATGCAAACCGCATCATCATTTGTTTTCCGATTATTTGCGGAGGCAATTCAGGCAGAAGTATCCGGAACGTTTCAAGCAATTGAATTTACATGCGGCTCATTGGTTGGAGGAGCAAGGCTTTTTTGAAGAGGCCGTGGAGCACTTTCTTATGGGGCAGCACTACGCCGAAACGGTTGCTTTAATCGAAAAGCATCTGCATGATCTGGATTTGAAGCGCGGAGTATTGAAACGATGGTTTCGTTTGCTGCCGGAGTCTTCTTTTCTAAGCAAGCCGAACATTCAATTTCTTTATGTGAAAGTGCTGTCTGAATCGGGGGAATTGGAGCAAGCTTGTGAGAGACTGCGGAGGATGGAGAACCATATGTCGGACCCGGAATGGAGAACCTTCTTGGGTACATTTTTTTATTTATCCGCCGTTGTTTCCTTTTACAGGAGAGACTTTCGCCAATCGTCTGAGTATTTGGAACTGTTTGAGTTTTTGTCACTCAATAAAGGTTCCCTGGAAGACGTGGACGCTTGGCTGCAAACTTGCGGCTACAAGCACACGGATACAGTTTCACTGCATCATGTCATAGAATATCTTCAGCTAGCCAAGGTGCTTACGGAATATGGGGCATATCCGGAAGCTTTGCAACAGCAGGCTGCAAGCCCTGCAGCGGGGGAAGGAACTGAACTTGCTATAGAAGCATGTGTTCATCTCCCTCGGAGCACGGAAATTCCCCCCTCCTTCTCCCCCGCTTTGGGGATTTTTTTATGGGTAGAATAAGTCTATAGTATGAGTATGATAACCTGGTGTTCGGTCACTGGTGAAGATGAACAAAAGCGACCAGAGTGCGGATTCTTCAGAAAGACCATGATGACCGCGGAGGAATGGGAGGCCAACGGGGATCTGCGGAGTCCTTCCATAAAGGCAGTACGTAACAAGCTCGCTGAGCTGGTTACAACACCTCAAAAAATACTGAATAGGGGATAAATCATGAAGACATCTATCGATGTAACGAAAATTCTCTCTCAGCTGATAACGAACAGCAGCATGAAACAAGAAGCAGTCGATCAAATTGTGGATCGATTGAACCTTGGAAAAAAGCCCATGACAGCAAAGGATGGGGAGTGAACCCCCTGAAGGTGAATCATCGTATCTCACCGCTTGTTTTACTACATAGTAATTGGCGGCAGATCGTGTTGACGATCTGTTCTTTGTGGTTCAACTGCTCCACTTGGTGCTCCCCGTGGGTGATGAAGAGGAAATCGCCGATTACGAAACTCACCGGGCCGAATATGGTAGTTACCCAGTATGCGATCATCTTCTTTGTTTCGTTTTTCATTGTCTAATCTCCTATGGAAAAATGGCTTTGGGTTTACTGGAAGTTAAAATCATACAAATAATTGATGCTGCCGACTGGCAGCTTTTTTTGTTCAGCTGCAAAGGGCCTGCTACGAGAGCTTAAGGAAATCAAGTATTGGATGCACCCCTGTTTCGGGGGAGGGCTATGCCCAATATCAGGAAAACATGTAGATTTTAAGGTGTGAAAATTAAAGAATTTTGGGAATTTTCCTATCGGGAGCTAAGCTCTAAAATGAAACATGTAAGCGCTTAACTTCAAGGTAAGACAACTGCCTCGGCGAACATAGGAGTCTACTTAGGTAAGGGAGGAACAAGAATGAACGCTGCTCAACAGAAACACCAGAAAACAGAAACGAAGGAGGTTGCCAACTTCGACGCGGTCGTTGTCGGGGCAGGATTTTCGGGCTTGTATATGGTTTATCGCCTACGTGAGGCAGGTTTCTCCACCCGTGCTTACGAGGCAGGCGATGGGGTTGGAGGTGTTTGGTATTGGAATCGTTATCCCGGAGCGCGCTGCGACATTGAAAGCATCTATTATAACTACACTTTCTCTGATGAGCTTCTTCAGGAATGGACATGGTCTTCCAGATACGCCGAACAGCCTGAAATCCTAAGCTATCTCAACTACGTGGCAGACAAGTTCGACCTGCGTCGGGACATCCAATTCAAGACGCGCATCACTGCTGCTCATTACAACGAGACGACGAATAGATGGCAAATCAACATGGACGATGGCACTAGCGTATCGGCTAAGTACTTCATCACGGGAGTAGGTTGTCTTTCTGCCGCCAGTATTCCTGGATTTAAGGGCTTAGATAGCTTCGAGGGTGACTGGTACCACGCCGGACATTGGCCGCACGACAAGGTGGATTTCCAGGGTAAACGGGTCGGTGTCATCGGTACCGGCTGTACGGGCGTTCAGGTCATACCGGCCATTGCACAAGAGGCAGACCGCCTAATGGTCTTTCAGCGGACCCCACAGTATAGCACGCCAGCGCAAAACCATCCGTTGGACCCGGAATTCATACGTCAAACGAAAGACAACTACAGTGCGATTAAACGACAAATACGCGAATCGTTCATGGGCACTCCGTATATGCCCCGTGATCGGTCGGTGCTCGATGATACACCGGAAGAACGCCAGCGGGTATTCGAGGAGGCCTGGGAGCAAGGCGGGCAAGCACTTCCGTTTACCTATAAGGACTTGGTCTTTGACGAAGCAGCCAACGAGACTATCGCCGATTTCGTCCGCTCCAAGATACGGGAGATCGTAGTTGACCCCGAGGTGGCCGAGAAGTTGATGCCAAAGTACTATTTCGCCACCAAACGTCCAGTGATAGACACCAATTATTTCGAGACCTATAACCGCGAGAACGTTACCTTAGTAGATGTAAGGCAAGCGGCTATTCAGGAGATCACGCCCAAGGGGCTGCGAACATCGGATATGGAGTATGAACTGGACATCCTCGTTTTTGCTACCGGCTACGACGCGATGACTGGACCGTTGTTCAAAATCGATATCCGTGGTAGAGACGGGGCGGCGTTAAAGGAAAAATGGGCGGAGGGAGCGCAGACAAGGACGTACCTCGGAATAGCTACCGCTGGTTTCCCGAATTTTTTCATGATTACAGGTCCTGAGAGTCCTTCCGTCGTGACCAACATGCTTGTATCTATTGAGCAGCACGTGGAATGGATTGCGGATTGTATCCAATATATGCGCGAGCATGGTGTGGAGACGATTGAGGCCAAGGCGGAGGCAGAAGAGGCATGGAGCAAGCATTGCAGAGAGGTGGCCGACTCCACGCTCTATACCAAGACCGACTCCTGGTACACGGGTGCGAATATCGCAGATAAGCCGCTTGGATTCCCGATTTATCTGGGGGGTGTTGGACCCTACCGCCAGATATGCAACGAAGTTGCGGATAAGGGTTACGAGGGATTCTCTTTGATATCCTTTTCCATCCACTAAGCATATAATCAGAGATTGGCAAAGGAGGTTTTATTATCATGACTTTGGATCCTCAAGCAGCGGCATTCTTGGATTTAATCAAATCGGGTGGCACACCGCCTTTGAAGATGATGACACCTGAAGAAAGTCGGGCCTTATTCGCCCAGATGCACGCTCTGGGTGGAGAAATTGAAGCGGTTGCCCAGGTGGAAGACCGCCATATTTCTGTTCCCGATGGTCAAATTAAAGTCCGAATTTATAGACCCGAGGGGGAAGGCCCCTTTCCCATTCTCGTCTTTTTTCACGGTGGAGGCTATGTGTTCGGTGATTTGGAAACCGTGGATAGACCGTGCCGAAATCTTACCAATGCTGCGCGTTCGGTTGTCGTTTCCGTAGATTACAGGCTCTCTCCCGAATATAAATTTCCGGTACCTGTTGAGGATGGATACGCTGCCCTTGAATGGGTAAGCAATCAGGCATCCACCTTTCAAGGAGATGCTTCCCGAATAGCTGTCGGCGGAGACAGTGCGGGGGGAAACCTGGCAGCCGTTGTTGCAATCCTGGCACAGGAGCGGGGAGGACCTGCAATTGTTTCTCAAGTATTGCTCTATCCGGTGACTGACTTTTCCTGCAATAGCAACTCGTACAAAGAAAATGGCCAAGGATATAATCTAACCGAAGATGACATGCTTTGGTTCCGGAAGCACTATCTGGGATCCGAAGATGACATTCAGAACGTATATGTTTCCCCGTTGCTCGCCAATAGTTTAAGCGGGCTGCCTCCCGCACTAATCCTTACAGCTCAATATGATCCGCTTCGCGATGAGGGAGCTCAATATGCAGCCCGTCTGAAAGATTCCGGGGTTTCCGTGGAATACGAGTGCTATGAAGGAATGATTCACGGATTCTTTTGGTTTGCAGGGATATTGGATCAAGGGAAGCATGCGATTGATCGAGTGGCTAATTATTTGAGAACGGTCTCTGGCAGATGAATACCAGACAGGATTAACAAATATATTTATGGAGATGGCGAAAGGATTGGCCCACTGGTCATCGAACCACAAATTTAATCCATGGAAAAGGGAGGTCTTCCTATGTTAATCAAAGCTGCCGTAACCCATCATAAGGGCTCGGCTTTTAAAATAGAAACGGTGATTCTGTCGGAACCCAAAGAGAATGAAGTCTTAATCAAAGTTGTGGCATCGGGTGTTTGCCACACGGATGCCATAGTCAGAGACCAAATCGCTCCTGTACCGTTGCCGGCTGTTCTAGGGCATGAGGGCTCCGGGATTGTAGAAAAAATTGGATTCAATGTAAGGACTGTGCGTCCAGGGGATCATGTTGTCCTATCTTTTTCTTCCTGCGGCCAATGCGAGGAATGTTTAACTGGGCATCCAACAACGTGCAACGAGTTAAACCCATTGAATTTTGGCGGAAGGATGAGCGATCACACCCACAGGATCTTCTATAAGGAGCAGGAAGTTTCCACTTTTTTCGGACAATCTTCATTTAGCACCTATGTCGTGGCCAACGAGAAAAACCTCGTAAAAGTAGACAAAGATGTAGATCTGGCTCTGCTTGGACCACTAGGCTGCGGAATCCAAACCGGAAGCGGGACGGTATTGAATAAATTAAAGCCTGAATTCGGTTCTACGATTGCCATATATGGATGCGGCGCGGTTGGGCTTAGTGCAGTCATGGCTGCGAAAATTGCCGGATGTTCTAAAATTATAGCCATTGATGTACATGATCATCGTTTAGAGTTAGCCATGGAGCTGGGTGCCACCCATGCATTAAATGGAAAAGAAGTGGTAGACGTGGTAGCACAAATCAAAGAGATGACGAATGGGGGGGCCCACTATGCCATCGAAACGACGGGAGTTCCTGTGGTCGTGCGCCAATCCGTACAAGCGTTAAAAAACAGAGGGACAGTCGCCATTGTCGGGGCAACGGGAGAAGTAACGTTCAATATCCACCAAGATCTGATGGCGGATGGAAAAACAATGGTTGGGGTGGTTGAAGGCGACGCTGTTCCGCAGGTATTTATTCCGAAGTTAATTGAGTATTACAAACGTGGTCAATTCCCGTTCAATAAACTGATTAAGTTTTATAATTTTGATGAGATCAATGAGGCTTTTGAGGATTCGCATACGGGGAAAACGGTTAAGCCGGTCTTGAAAATGTAGGTATTCCGAAGTATTTCTTGCAGAGAATCAAGCTCCAGCGAAGTTGTCTGGAGCTTGATTTTCATTTAGATGGCCTCGCTTTTTACATGTTATTTTATGATTCCCTGCCGTATCGCTTCTGCGACAGCTTGAACCCGATTGTGCGCAGTCATTTTCTTGGTCACGGATTTAACATAATCCTGAACGGTGAATTGACTAATCCCCATAAACTCCGACATCTCTTTCACACTCTCTCCAAAAGACATTCTTTGTAAAACTGCGATCTCACGGTCGCTCAGTTTACTAGGGTTATCAATAGGATTCATAGATCGAATGGCTTTACCTGCCAGCTGCCCGTATAAAGTGAGTGCCTGAAGAAGATCGTCGCCTATCGGTTTTGAGCCTGTATATTGCCCGGGACAAGCATATCCAACTACTGTTGTATTACAAGGAATAGGAACGGCTAAGACAAAAGACTTGTAAAATTCCATTTTCAAATACTTCTCAGGCGAAAGCCGAATTAATTCTGATCCTTCGGCATACACCGCTTGTTGTATTCGAATTGCTTTACGAAGAAGGGGGAGGTTGCGCACATCGTCTCGAATTTTCAAGGGGCTGGTTCCCTGGTCGGTAATTTGCAAAATGCCTTCGATAATCTCGCTTAACGGCGAATAACTGTATAAATGAACACCTGAAAAAGGGAAGAGTTCCGTGAATCCTCTTGCAGTGAGGACGATCTTGTCTTCATGATATGCGGCCGTGTAAATCATCTGGAGATAATCTTTCATCACAGTATCGAGCAACCAATCACTTCCCTTTTGGAAAGTCATTCTCAGATGAACTCAAGCGGTTGAAAAAATTATAAAGCATAAATAAATATTTTACAACCGCTTACATTGTGATATTTAACTGCTGCCCAGCGGACAAGTGCTGGGTGTAAAAAGTGGCGCCGTAACGTTTCAGGTTTATCATGACTACCAGCCGTTCAATATTCCGGTTAATGTCGATAAGATGATGCTGACGGATACTTGGCGGATGTATTCCGTCCTGATAACGATTACGGTGATGGGAGAAGAGACGGAATCTCCGCAGCAACCGGAACAACCTGAATTGAAGGCTGTCGCAATCAGAGGTCTTCCGGCATCCATGTATGCGGGCGATACGGTTTCGCTGGCTGTCTATGCCGATTATAGGAATGGCCCCAGCCTGGGCGTCACGGCCTTTGCTGAAGTTACAAGCAGTCATCCGGATACGATAGCTGTGCGGCCGGGCTCCATTGTGGCGTTGGCGGCGGGAACCAGCGTGATCACTGCCGTTTATGGCAACGCCAAGTACGAGGCGGCCATTCAAGTGCTGCCAAACCGTAATAATACCAACACGGATACCGACACCTCAGTCGGTTCAACCCCTTCATCCGTCAATACCGATCCGAAGAAGTATGAACCTTCAGCAGAAGAGCTCAAATCCGCCCAAGGTTCATTCAAGCTTAAGGGCGAACAGCAGCAGCTCGTGCTGCCTGCCAATGTTGATGATTGGCTGGTTTCCAAGTTGCTTGAAGTGCAGGCTTCGGGAATACAGATAACCCTGCCTGCATCGGTGTTGAAAAACGCGGTAAGCCAGTCGAACGGGAATGTGCAGCAAAACGCGCAGACACGAATCCGAGGCTTGCAGGCTTATACCATATTAGCGATAACGGGGACTTGACATTCGTCAGCGGTCGGGTAAAAGACGAATTCGTAGAAGGACAAACATATCATTTTAGCAAATATGGCGTGCTGGAGTTCGAGAAAACGTTCTCCGACGTTCCGAACGATCACTGGGCTGCGCCGGTCATTAAGCAGTTTGCGGCTAAACATATTGTGGAAGGGACAAGCCAGACTCTCTTTTCCCCGGAGCAGCCGGTCACCCGTGCGGAGTTTACGGCACTTCTGGTACGCCTGCTTGGCTTGAATCCCGAGCCTTCGGCATCATTCCGCGATGTGTCGGCCGACAAGTGGTATGCGTCCCCGATCGCCACAGCCTCCCAGGCGGGCCTCGTCCAAGGGGTAGAGCCGGATTTGTTCGCGCCTGACCGGACCATAACCCGTGAGCAAATGGCGGTCCTTCTGGTACGGGCTTATGAACTTCAGACGAAACGGCGAGCAACGGGCAATGCGATCAGCGCCTTCAGCGACTCTAAAGATATGAGTGCGTGGGCGCAAGAAGGAGTTAATGCGGCTTATCAATTCGACCTAATCTCCGGCCGAAGCGAGGGACTGATGGTACCTCAAGGTCAAGCCAACCGTGCCGAAAGCGTGCAAGCCGTTTACAATTTGATGAACAAGCTTCAACTTTTCCCGTAAACATGATTTAGGATATAGAGGATCTTCCAGCATGTCATTGCCGAGGCCCGCATTAGCTGAATCTCAAGCTAATCGGGCCTCATCTGTTAATTCTCATGATTGACGTTGAGAAATATTATCATTTACAATGAAGATCAATAGAGAATATAGATGCGATTAGGGCGGGCGAAGGATGAAACGGATATTGCTAATTGAGGATGAGAAGAATCTATCGCGGTTCCTCGAACTGGAGCTGCGCCATGAAGCGTTCGAGATTGCGCTCGCAGCGGACGGCAAGAGCGGTCTTGAACTGGCAATCCGGGAGAGCTGGGATCTTATTCTGCTCGATCTGATGCTCCCGGCAATGGACGGACTTGAGGTATGCAGGCAGATCAGAGCCGCCAAGAAGGTGCCGATCATCATGATTACGGCCAGAGACAGCGTGACGGATCGCGTATCCGGTCTGGATAACGGCGCTGACGATTATATTCCAAAGCCGTTCGCAATCGAGGAACTGCTTGCGCGCATACGTGTCGTATTCCGCAGGCAGGAGGAGGCGGAGGAACAGCAGCGGCAGCTGCTTGCGTTCCATGATCTTGTTCTCGATGTGGATGCCAGAGTTGTAACCAAGGACTCCAGAACGATTGAGCTGACGAAACGGGAATATGCCTTGCTGGAGACGTTCATGAAAAATCTGAACCGCGTGCTGCCGAGGGAGACGCTGCTTGATATGGTGTGGGGCTTCGATGCGGTAGTCGATACGAATGTCGTTGACGTCTATGTGCGTTATCTCCGCAACAAGATCGATACCGAAGGAGAAGCCAGCTATATCCAGACGGTTCGTGGCATTGGCTATGTGATGCGCAAATGAAGGCGGAACGTTACCGATTTCCTATATGCTATCACGCTCTACCGATCAAATGGAAGCTGACCCTATGGTCAGCTCTCTTGCTGTTCCTGCTGTTCGGAGCTTATAACATCGTCCAATATGTATTCGTCGAGCGGTGGATGATTAAGGAGGAGCAGGCAAGCACACAGCAGGATATGAGGGAAATACTGAATGTGCTGCTGGAGAAGGAGTTTCGCTTCGAGGAGTCTGAGTACTCGCGCATACGCAGCTATCTGGAGAAGGTGAATCAATCTTCCCAGCTTATCCGCGTGTTCGATGAGAAGGGCTTGCCGATCATTGCGGTATCGGATGATTTTCCGAATGAGTGGATAGCGGACAATGACGCTGTACTGAGGGCTAACGATAACCATTCGTTCAGTCTGGATAACATGCTGGTCATGCGAAGCCCGTTTACGATCTTCGAATTCCATGGCACCGTTGAAATCGTGAAGAGCATGGAAGACTTCGAGAAGCTGATCAACGCTTTCCTGCAAGTGATGCTTCTATGCGGACTGGGGGCGGTCATGGTCAGTGCCTTCGGCGGCAGACTGTTGGCGCGCCAACTGCTGCGGCCGCTTCAGGCGATGAACGAAACGATGCGGCGCGTCAAGCAGAATGGGCTTCAAGAGCGGATCCAGCTTACCGGATCGAAGGACGAGATCCATTCGCTGATGAACCTATTCAACGAAATGATGGACCAGGTCGAGCGCTCCTTCGCACAGCAGCGGCAATTTGTCGAGGACGCGTCGCATGAGCTGCGGACACCGATCGCGATATTGGAGGGTCATCTGGCCATGCTGCGGCGCTGGGGCAAGCAGGACCCGGCCGTTCTTGAGGAGTCGCTGGACATCTCCCTTCACGAGCTGGCCCGCTTGAAGGGGTTGGTGCAAGAGCTGCTTCGTCTGTCGAGGGCGGAGCGGTCTGTCAGCGGCGACGAAGCAAGGGAAGCAGACCCGACGCCGATTCTGTCGCGGCTGATCAAGCATGCAGCCGCCCTGTACCCGTCGTTCCGATTCGAAGCGGAGCTCGAAGACTTGGGGGGCATCAGGCTTGCGATTTCCGAACAGCATCTGGAGCAGATTTTTATTATCCTCATGGACAATGCGGTCAAATATTCAGGCGACAGCCGCACCGTTCGAATCCGTGGAGCGGCTTCGGACGGGCAAGCCACCCTTGCGGTGATCGACTGCGGCATCGGGATTTCGGAGGAAAGCTTGCCTTACGTCTGGGACCGCTTCTACCGCGCGGATAAGTCGCGAAGCGGAGAGCAGGGCGGCTATGGGCTCGGTTTGTCCATTGCCAAGCGGCTGGCCGAGGGCTGCGGCGGAACGATTCAAATAGACAGCCGTCTGAATGAAGGTACAACCGTAACGGTTACGTTTCCTGAGAAGATCAAGTGAGTGCGGCTCGAATAGAAAACTTTTTTCGTTTTCACAGCATTTTCTCATTTTCGTTCGTTACAATGAGTTGGTAATGATATTCATTATCACAAATAAACTATCAGAATGAGAGGTCGGACCGAAATGAGAAAGAAATACTTCGTGGGCATGATCGTACTAACGCTAATGATGGCCATAGCGCTGGCAGGCTGCGGCGCTGGAAATACAGGGAATCAAGAAGCGGGCAATGCTCCGGCAAAGGAGGCGCCTGCTAGCACTGAAGCGCCGAAGAAGGAGCAGGTCGTTAATATATTCACGGCACGCCATTACGATATCGACTTCCAAATTTTCGACGAATTCGAGAAGCGGACAGGCATTAAGATCAATGAGATCAAAGGTACGGCCGAGGAGCTGGTGGAGCGCCTGAAACGGGAAGGCGAGAGCTCCGAGGCGGATTTGTTCATCACCGTTGATGGCGGCGTATTAAACTACGCGAAGCAGAACGGCGTACTTCAGCCCGTCCAGTCCGATGTCGTGAATGCCAACGTACCGGCGAATCTTCGCGATAAGGATAATAACTGGATCGGCTATGCTACCCGCGCACGCGTCATTGTTTATGCCAAGGACCGGGTAACGCCGGATCAGTTGTCCACTTACGAGGATCTGACAAACGAGAAATGGAAGGGCAAAGTGCTCGTGCGCTCGTCTTCCAACCTGTACAATCAATCGCTTCTCGCATCGCTGATCGAGCTGAATGGCGAAGAGCAAGCCGAACAGTGGGCGAAGGGGCTGGTGAACAACCTGGCTCAAAAACCGGATGGAGGAGACCGCGACCAAGCGAAGGCGATCGCCGCCAAGGTTGGCGACGTGGCCATCATGAATACGTATTATGTTGGACAGATGCTGCATTCGAAGGAAGCGGAGGAGGTCAAGGTAGCCGAGCAGATCGGCGTCTTCTTCCCGAACCAGAACACGACCGGCACGCATCTTAACATTAGCGGCGTCGGACTGACTGCGCATGCGAAGAACAAGGAGAACGCCGTCAAACTGATCGAGTATCTGACAAGCAAGGAGACACAGACGACGCTTGCAGCCGGAAGCTTCGAATTCCCGGTCAATGTCGAAGCCGAGAAGCCGGCGCTGCTGAAGGAGTGGGGCGAATTCAAGGTGCAGCAGCTCGACTTCTCGAAGCTGGGCGAGCATAACAAGAAGGCTATAGAGATCATGAACAAGGTGAACTGGAAATAAATATGATGGCTTCCACCTTGTTGAGGGACTTGAAACGAAAGTTGAATGGATGGGTAATCCTTAGTGGAATTGGGGCCATGGCGGCCCTTCTTCCGTCTTTTTATATTCTGATCGGCCTATTCCGCAAGCCGAATGAGAATTGGCAGCATATCAGGGAGTATATGCTTGTCGATTACGCGCTGGAGTCGCTGCGGCTCGTGGGCGGCACGGTTGCGTTTGCCGTCATGATCGGCGTTGCGCTAGCCTGGCTCGTAGCGGCATACGATTTCCCGCTGCGGCGCTTTTTTGCCTGGACATTCGTACTGCCTCTGGCTATGCCTCCGTATATCGCGGCCTACACGTACGGCTCCATGCTCAGTTATACGGGCAGCGTGCAGACCTTTATGCGCAATAAGCTTGGATGGACCGTCAATCAGAGTTACTTCGATATCATGTCCATGAAGGGCGCTATTTTTATTTTCACCCTGTTCTTGTTCCCGTACATCTATCTGATTACGAAGTCGTTCCTCGAGAAGCAGAGCGCCGCCTTCATTGACAATGCAAGACTGCTGGGGAAGGGGCCCGTCTATATTTTCCTTCGAGTGGTGCTGCCGCTGTCGCAAGGGGCGATCGTCGGGGGGGCAAGCCTGGTTGCCTTCGAGGTGCTGAACGATTACGGCGTGTCCAAGCACTTCGGCATTCAATCATTCTCGACCGCCATTTTCAAGACTTGGTTCGGCATGAGCGACATCGATTCGGCGCTGCGTTTGTCCGCCTTGCTCATGATGGTCATCATAGGGCTGTTCGTCATCGAACGCCTGCTACGCGGACGGAAGAAATACCATTCGACCGTCAGCCGTTCGACCCCGCTGCGCCGGAGGAAGCTGCGCGGTATTCAGGCTGCCGCAGCCGTCGTCTTCAGTACGATCGTGCTTTCATTGTCATTCATCATTCCGGTACTCCAGATGATCGTCTGGGCCGGGTGGACGTACCATGACGTGCTGGACATGAGGTTCGCAGGCATGCTGAATAATTCGCTCGTCCTATCAGGTGTCTCGATCGCGCTTATTATGCTTCTGGCCGTCATCGTGGCGAATGTGAACCGCTACGGGCGAACCTTCTTCTCAAGGATGATGAGCCGTGTAATTGCGATGGGTTATTCCATCCCGGGAGCGGTCCTGTCCATCGGCGTGCTCGCCGTATTCCTGTCGCTTGACCGGCAGCTTGCCGGCGTCTATGAGCAGCTAGGCCTGGGAGCGGGCAAGCTCGTGCTGAGCATGTCGCTTGTTATGCTTGTATTTGCGTATACCGTTCGTTTTCTGGCGGTGGGTTATAATGCGGTAGAGGCTGGTTTTGACAAAATCGGCAATCGATACAGCGAGGCGTCGCGCATGCTCGGTCTCGGAATGACGCGCACGTTCTTCAAGGTAGACCTGCCGATGATACGCGGATCGGTGTTGGCCGGGCTAGTGCTTGTGTTCATGGAGATCGTGAAGGAGCTTCCGCTGACGCTGCTGCTCAGGCCATTCAACTTCGATACGCTGGCGACCAAGGCCTATCAATATGCGAGCGATGAGCAGATCCATCAGGCATCCGTGCCTTCGCTCATGATTATCGCGGTCGGGATTTTGTCCGTCGTATTCTATCATTGGTTAGGGGAGAGGAATGCGAGATGAGCTTCATAGAGCTTCAGGATATATCGTATCATTATTCGAAGGCCGGCGGGAGCGTGCTGAGCGGCTTTTCGCTTCAATTAAAGCAAGGGGAGATTGTGGGAATATTGGGACAGAGCGGCTGCGGCAAGAGCACGCTGCTTCGGTTGATCGCCGGCCTTGAGCAGCCGAGCTCGGGGCATATCACCATTAACGGCGTGACAATGGTTTCTCCGAATGTATTCGTGCAGCCGGAGGCGCGCGGCGTCGGCATGGTGTTCCAGGATTATGCCTTGTTCCCGCACCTGACGGTCGCGCAGAACATCCTGTTCGGCCTGCATCGGCTGCCGAGCTCGGAGCGTGCGGCGCGATTGGCGGATATGCTGGAGCTTGTCCAGCTGAGCGGCTTCGCCAAGCGGTATCCGAATGAGCTGAGCGGCGGCCAGCAGCAGCGCGTCGCTTTCGCGAGGGCACTCGCGCCGCGGCCGCAGCTGCTGCTCATGGATGAGCCATTCAGCAGCCTGGATGCGGATCTGAAGAGCCAGATCCGAGGGGAGCTGCAAGCGCTGCTCCGGGCGGCAGGCATTACCTCGATCCTTGTCACCCATGACCGGGAAGATGCCGATGCGATCTGCGATCGGATTGTCGAGATGGAAGCCAGACAGCTGGTGTTCCAATAAACGTAAGGGGGCTTTCCCATAAGGTCATAAATAGACCTTCCGGGAAAGGCCCTCTTTTTTATGAAGCATTTTAAAGGATGCGGTGAGAAGGCATACCAAGCGGCCAATATCCGGCAGACTCGAACTAACGTGGGGACAGGAGCATATTTTGTAGTGCTTTTCCATATAGATGAAGGGGCACACGGTCTTCACTAATATAATAAAAGATAGCTAAACCATTTTCTAACGAAAGAATAGTCCATGCCATTTCATTCGTAGACAGAGTAGACTCATGATTCTCTTTCGACATCAATTTCTCAATGGCCTTGGAAATTTGTTCTACCGATTCTGTTATCATGGTAGACCATTTATGGCGTACCGATTCTTCACGCATCGCATAAAGAAGAAATTCCATGTTCAGCATGCTCCATGTTCGATTTTCCTGCCTAACGGAAAGGAAATATTCATCCATTGTTTCGATAAAATGTGAAAGTGAATGCTGTTGGTCTATGACTTGATGGATGTTCTCCACATGTAATAGCATTTGTTGTTCCAATATGGCTAGAAAGAGATCTTCTTTGGAATTAAAATGAGCATAAACCGCCCCTTTGCTAAATCCGGCATATTCTGCAATTTTATCAACAGAAGCTCCGTGAAAGCCTAATTGAGCAAAGGTCTCAACAGCTGATTCTAAAAGTAATTGCCGTGTTTCCTTTTTTCGCTCCTCTTGGGTTAATCTTCGTCTGGCCATTCTTCTTCTCCCCTCTCGCTTGACAATCATACCATGCAGCATTAACATACCATATAGTATATAAATTCCGAAAGGTATGCAAATTATCATTTATCATTATGGTGGAAGTAACCATCAACAATGTCATTCTGGATTGACGTACGATCATTATAGATAATCCAGTAAAAGGGGAAGAGGGTCATCATGAGAAGGGAAGAAAGCCTTACTACGCAGAAACAGTCTTTGTCAAAAATTTTGGCACAAACGATTAAAACAGGAATTATTAAATCAAACCTGATTCCGATGTTTGCCGGATTAACCTTGGCATTATATACCTATCAAATCAGTCCTATTGAGAAATTTCCGGAAATGTTATTTGCTTTGATTGGTTCGATTTTAGTCATGGGTGCAGCCGGAGCTTTTAATAACCTATATGACCGAGATATAGATTCTATTATGGAGAGAACTAAAAACAGACCGACTGTAACAGGAGAAATAAAGCCTAAAGCGGTATTAGGGCTTGGTATCTTCATGTCTATTCTCGGCATAGCAACTCTTGCATTAACAACTCCCCTGGCAGCATTCCTAGGGTTTCTGGGTTTGTTTTTTTATATGGTCCCCTATACGATGTGGAGTAAAAGAAGAACCATTTATAATACGGAGATTGGAAGTATTTCTGGAGCAATGCCGCCTCTTATAGGATGGGCTGCTATTTATCCGGACATAACACATCCAGCCATTCTTGGTCTGTTTGCGATTACAGTTATTTGGCAAATGCCGCATTTCTATGCTATAGCTATCCGGAAGCACGATGAGTATAAGGCTGCGAAGGTTCCTATGCTTCCAGTAGTCAAAGGTGTTAAAAGAACCTATATACAAACTAATATTTATTTAATTGTTTTAATTGCAATAAGTTTTCTTTTTGGGTCTTTAAGCCTTGGTCTTATGTTAGTCGCGCTTCTTTTAAGTGTTCTATGGCTTATTTTAAGTATTTTCGGTTATAAAAAGATGGATTCAGAGAAATGGGCAAAATCAATGTTTGTTTATTCCCTGCTTCATATGACGATCTTGTTTTCAACTGTAATTATCTATTCTCTGATGGGAATTTTTTTAAATTTATGACTCTCTGTTACATCTCACTGTTGTTTTGACAACTAACGTGCAGGATAATTGGTTATAAAATCCGAATACTTAACTTTGTTATGTTCTTATGGGCGTCAGGAGGGCTGGATTTATGCAAAGTTATGGTAATCTAAAAAGCGTATCGTTTGGCACCCGAATCATTTCTTTTTTGTGGGATTATATTATTATATTAGGTTACATCATCCTGTTGATCGGAGTATTTTATATTGCAAAACCTATACTGATTCCACTGTTTACAGCAAGTGCTTTGTCCGCGGAGATCACTGGTTTTTTATTAATTACGCTTCCTGTTTATCTTTATTTTGCTTTATGTGAGGGGTCGAAATCGCACGCGACATGGGGAAAGCAAAGAATGGGGATCGTGGTGGTTGACGTGCACGGTCAACCATGCGGTCTTGGCCGCTCTCTTTTCCGTTCTGCCCTTAAATTCATCCCTTGGGAGCTGTCCCATTTCACCATATGGCACATGGTCATTCCGTCAGGGTATCCCGATTATATAATTTATATTTTATTGGCCACGGTCTACGGATGGGTATTCATTTACTTGCTATGCGCCTTTATCAGCAAAAATAAACAAACTCTTTATGATTTTATTGCGGGAACCGTTGTAAGATATAAGGATTAAGCGTTCATTGAGCTCCATCCTTAGAAGGAGTTAAACCACCTTTTTAATGGGTGGTTTTTCTTATATCCGAAAATCTACAATCAAGTTGAACAGAGCCAAATTTATAAAAATTAAAACAATGACGATTGATTAAGTTTTTATATATTGCAAGAAACTCCTTCTCTCGCAACTCGTTTCGACAAACATTTCATTCCATATATGTTAATTTAAACCTAATGCGGATATCTAAGAAAGGGTGGGTGCTTTCATTTCCTTCAGCAAACCGATTTCCATTCGGACTATTTTGCTGTCCGTCTTTCTTCTGCTCATGATTTTTCCTCTGGTGGTCATCACGTATATTACCTACAAGAAGGAAAATGAAATCTTTCAAAAGCAGATGAGCCAATATTTGCTGCAAACCGTTGAACAGACTCATCGGGCTCTGGACGCCAATCTATCAGAAATCGACCGGCTCACATGGACTTTACTATATGAGCAGTCGCTTGATTTTTTAAAGGGTCCGTTAGATTCTCCATACCGGTTGTTTGATGCCAATCAAAGGTTTAAAGAATTGGTTTATTCCAACTTGTTTCGCGGCAGGCTGGAGTACATACGCGCCATCTCTTTTATCACTTCGGATCGTACGGTTCTATCGACGGAGAATTCATTTTATGCCTACGAGCAGGTCGATCATGCGAACTATCAATTTGTCATCGATCAGGTAGAGGACAAGTCCTTAAAAATGAACTGGTTCAGTGAAAAGAGGGCGATATATAGCCCGAAGGACGGCTTCCAAACCCCGGTTCGCGCTTCCGTGACGGCAGCAAGGCGCCTTATTGACAGCAATACGGGGGTGCTTCGCGGGTATCTGTTTGTTCAATTTAACGATTCGTTTATCAGTGAGTATCTCCGTAAGGTTCAAATCGGCTCAACAGGATCATTGTTGGTTTCGGACGCAGCGGGAGATGTTATTTACCAGCAGGATCCCCAGTTGTTTCAGAACAATAAAATAAATGAAGCGATAAGGTCTTTGCCTCTCCAGGGACAAGGGCTGAGGATTGTTGACGGGAAATGGCTGCTTGCCTCCGACATCTCGAAACTCAGCGGATGGAAAATGACGGCAGTTGTTCCTTTAGGAGAATTGATTGGTCCGAATCAAAAAATATTGCAATATCTGCTGATCATTGCCGCTTGCGGAGCCGTTGTCTCCGTCATCGTCTCGATCCTGCTGGCTACCGCGATTTCCAAGCCGGTCATTAATTTGGCCCGCTTAATGTCCATTGCTTCGAAAGACAGTCTTCATGTGCGGGAAACTCAAGGTTCGATTCAGGAAATCAGTATTTTACAATTCAACTTCAATCGTATGATGGACCGGATTCAGGATCTGATTCAGGAGAACGAAAGGCAGCAGAAAGAAAAGCGGGAGGCGCTGCTGCAGGCGCTGCAAATGCAGATTCATCCGCATTTTTTATATAATACGCTCGACATGATTTACTGGATGGCCAAGAAACATAAAGCGGAATCCATAAGCAAGCTGGTAACGGCTTTGGGCAGGTTTTTCCGGTTCACCTTATCTGCGGGACAGGAATGGACAACACTGAGAAAAGAGGTGGAGCACATCGAGAACTATTTGCAAATTCAATCTTTTCGCTACAGGGATAAGCTGCAATATGAGATTCATCTGGAGCCCTCTGTTTCAGAAGTACGTGTAATGCCGCTTATTCTTCAGCCTTTAATTGAAAACGCTTTAGAACATGGTGTATCTAAAAATCCGGCGGGCGGTAAAGTGACGATAAGTGCCCGAAAAATGGAAAACCGGGTTTGTATCTTAATATCCAACACGGGTTCGCCTATCGATCTGGAACATGTGAACCGTTTACTGCAGGACGCTTCCCCAAGCGTGCATGTCGGTCTGCGAAATGTCCAGCAAAGAATCCAGTTGGCATTCGGTCAGAGGTACGGCATACAGCTAACGGAAAGCGAGCAACTCGAAACGCTGGTCAAGATAACCATACCTTATGGTTTGTCTCCGTCAAACCCGTTATTTGAGGAGGCATAGCTTTGAAGCGCTTTAAATACAATGGACTGATGTTTATTGCGTTCGTGCTCCTTCTGATTTGGGCACTGAGCAGTTTGGTTTTGCTGGATCAAGTAACCATCGAGATGGCGAAAGTTCCACCAGAAACCAAAAAAATCAAGGTGCTTATTCGTACGGGGACGGAATCTGCGGCGATGCGTCAGATTTCACAGGCTTTTGAAGCGGAGACGGGTATCCAGGTGGAATATATTGAATTGGGCAGAGATGTGTATTTTACATCGGTTGGTACGCAGCTGCTGGCGGGTACAGATTCGTTTGACATCGTCTCCGTACCGAACACGTCCATTGCCCAATTTGCCTCCGCCCATGCGATTCTTCCACTGGATTCCTTTATCAGGAATCCCCATTTGACGGATTTGCCGTCGTTCGATGTCGATGATTTTCTTTCCGTCTACCGTTACCAGGGAGCGACTTATGCGCTGCCGACGGACATTAGCACCCATTTTCTTTATTATCGCAGTGATTTAATTTCAAGCGTTCCTGAAACCTGGGATGATTTGTTCAAGGAGGCCCGGAAATATACCAAAAGCCATAACCCGGAATCCCCTACGACATGGGGGTTAGCGATGCCTGCCGTTGTACCGGAGGAACGCTCCAAAATATTCGCCTCTCTATTATGGTCGTTTGGCGGAGATATTTTGAAGGAGAACGACGGGGAGGTACTGCTGGATCAACAGGAGTCCATTCAAGCCGGTGAATACCTTGAACAACTGGTGAAAGAGAAGCTCGTGCCGCAGGATATGCTGAGCTGGGATTTTTCCAGAACGCGCGATGCCTTGATTTCAGGGGAAGTGGCCATGGCGGCGCCGTATTGGAATTCCGCATATCCGATGATCAAGCAAGCCGCTAGTCCTTATACAGATTCGATTCAAATCTCTTTAATTCCCGGCACCAAGGACCAGAACGGTAATCTCCGCCGTATCCCGTTTCAGCATGGTTGGACGCTCGCGATCAATGCCAGTTCCACGAATCCGTTGGATGCATGGAAGTTTCTCGAGTTTGCGACCGGTAAACGCGGAGGGATGATCTATGCTCAGCGAGGGGGGATTCCAGCCAGACGTTCCATTTTGAGTGATCCGTCCTTTAAAGTGTCGCGACCCGATTTTTCATTAATTCTGGAGAGCATCGATATTGCGAAAGCAGAACCTTCAATTACTTATTATCCGGCTATGGTTGATATCGAAGATAAGGCGCTGGCCAAAATCGTTACCTTATATGCCAACCCGAGAGAAACCTTTATGGAGGCGGCGCATGAACTTCGTCAGCTTTCCGGGCATATCAAAAAGAATCTGAATAGGACGGAGGGAAATCGATGAGCGCTGCTGCATGCCGGGCTGTTATTATCGATGACGAAGCCTGGATTCGGGAAGGGTTAAGCGAACATATCCATTGGGAGCTTCTCGGTATTGATCTGGTGCAAGTATTTCAGGACGGCTTTGAGGCTGTGAATTATATCGAAGGCCATCCTGTCGACATCCTTGTGTCGGATATACGCATGCCCAATATGACCGGCCTGGAGCTCGTCGCAAGATTACGCCTATTGGAAGATAACCATCGCTTGCCATCGAAAATTCAAGTTATTTTCCTGACCGGCCATGGCGATTTTAAATACGCCCAGGAAGCGATCCGTCTCGGCGCTATGGATTATCTGCTTAAGCCCACGGATGTCGAAGAGATCGAAGCAGTCTTACAGAAAGCCAAGCAGCTGTGCGGCAAAGAAGAGAAGCCTGCCAAGCGGCAGCCCGCACAACCAAAGGCGCCGGAGGAGCCCGTTTCGTACCTGATTAAAAAGGCGCTTCAGATGATGAGCTCAAGATTCACGGAAGATCTCCATCTCACCCAAATTGCTGAAGAGTTGTTTGTCACGTCCAATTATTTAAGCCGGTTATTCCGTCAGGAAACAGGAAAATCGTTCAGCGACTATTTATCGCATATGAGAATTGAAAAAGCCTGTGAGCTGCTAAGCTGTACCAATCTTAAAATTTACCAGGTTGGCGAGGCGGTGGGCTATCCCAATCCCCGATATTTCAGCGAATGGTTTCAAAAGCAGACGGGGATGTCGCCGGGCGACTATCGCGCACGTCATGCATAAAGGAGGGGAATGTCAAATTTTGTGCAAGAAAACAGAATAAAAGATAGATTTACCTCATTCAAAGAGGTTCTCCAATTGAGTAAGATTATTTTGTAAAGCGCTTTCATAAAAAGCAATCTTGAAAGGGGTAGTAACTGTGAAACGAAAATTGTCTCTTACGCTTTCGGCTGTAACCCTGGCGGGCACGCTCTTAACGGCTTGCGGCGCAGACACTGACGCCAACACGACTGAGGTAAAAGAAAGCCCGGCTCCGTCAGCGGGGGCAAATACGCCCGCCCCAAAGGCGAATGCGGAAAAAAAACAGGTTGAAATCTTCAGCTGGTGGACGGGAGCAGGTGAAGAAGCGGGACTTCAAGGACTTATAAAGCTGTTTAAAGAAAAGCACCCGGATATCGAGGTCATTAACGCCGCGGTAGCGGGCGGAGCAGGAACAAATGCGAAGGCCGTTCTGGCAAGCCGTATGCAGGGCGGAGATCCTCCATCTTCATTCCAGGTGCATGGCGGTGCGGAGCTGAACACCGGATGGGTTGCCGCGGATAAAGTAAGTCCTTTGAACGATCTGTATGATAGCGAAGGCTGGAAGGCCAAGTTTCCGAAGGACCTGATCGACATGGTCAGCAAGGACGGCAATATTTATTCGGTTCCGGTCAATATTCACCGTGGAAATGTGATATTCTACAACAAGAAAATTTTTGACGATAACGGACTGAAAGCACCAACAACATTTGATGAGTTTTTCAAGGTGGCGGATGCGTTAAAAGCAAAAGGGATTACTCCGCTTGCGCTCGGCGACAAAGAGCCTTGGACGGCAACGATGCTGTTTGAGAATGTACTGCTCGGCGAGTTCGGTCCTGACGATTACAAGAAACTGTGGACCGGCGAAATTCCTTTTGACGATGCACGGGTGAAAAAATCGCTGGAAACCTTTAAAAAGATGCTGACTTACATCAATAAAGATCATGCTGCCCGTAACTGGCAGGATGCCGCCCAACTGGTCGCCAAAGGGGAAGCAGCCATGAACAACATGGGGGACTGGGCCAAAGGGTATTTTACAACGGATCTGAAATTAAAAGCTAATGAAGATTTCGGGTGGGTCGCATCGCCGAATTCAGACGGCAGCTTTATGGTCATAACGGATACTTTTGCACTGCCTAAAGCTTCCAAAGATCAAGCAACTGCCAAAGAATTCTTAAAGGTTCTCGGTTCTGTAGAAGGTCAGGATGTATTCAATCCGTTGAAGGGATCGATTCCGGCTCGTATTGATGCAGATGCATCCAAATACGACATTTATGGTAAAACGACGATTGAAGACTTTAAGAAGAGCAAGCTGACCCCAAGTATGGCACACGGCTCCGCTGCACCGGAAGGCTTTACGACCCAAGCTAATCAAGCCATCAATATTTTCGTAACGCAGGGCGACGTCGAGCAGGCGGCGAAAGCGCTCAAACAGGCACAGGATGCTAACGGTATGAAGAAGTAGGGAAAAATCGACGGGGCCAGATGGCAGACCAGACATCTGGCCCTTTGTCTTGGAGTGTGATCAGATGAACGCTACCCGTTCAACCAGACCATTGAATACCAAACAACCCGTTCCCGCGTCAGGCCGGCGAAGCGTCTGGAAGTCGGAGAAGCTCGTGCCCATCCTCATGCTTCTGCCTTCATTAGCGGCGATCGCCATTTTTGTTTATGGATTTATTGCGTGGACAGGTTTTGTCTCATTCACGGAATGGAACACATTAGTCAAAAATTTTGCTTTTGCGGGCTTTAGCAATTATCAATTCCTGTTTCAGGATTTTCGTTTTCAGTCGGATTTAAGAAACACACTGACATTTACGATTCTTTTCATTGCGGGCGGGATGCTCATCGGACTGTTTCTGGCGATTATGGTTGACCGGAAAATTCGCGGCGAAGCTTTTTTTCGCAATGTGTTTGTGTTTCCGATGGCGCTTTCGTTTGTCGTGACCGGGGTAGTGTGGCAGTGGATTCTAAACCCGACGACAGGAATCAATTTACTTCTCAAGTCACTAGGGATGACGAATGTCCCGTCTTGGTTTGTAAGTACGGAGATTGTTCCCAAAATTCATCTGGGGCAGATTGATTTCGGACTGCCGCTAGCGATTATTGCTGTAGCGATCGCTGCGATCTGGCAAATGTCCGGTTTTGCGATGGCCATGTATCTGGCCGGGTTACGGGGAATCTCTGAAGACCTGCGGGAAGCGGCACGGGTGGATGGAGCGACGGAATGGCAGGTGCTGTTGAAGGTCATATTGCCGCAATTGAAGCCCATTACGATGAGCTTGATTATTATTTTAGCGCATATTTCGTTGAAAATTTTCGATTTGGTCTATGCGATGACAGGACCAGGCGCCATGTTTGTGACGGATGTTCCCGGTGTCTATATGTTTGAAACGACCTTCCGCGGCAATCATTATGCCCAAGGTGCGGGTATCGCCATGATTATGCTGCTTCTTGTCTCCTTACTTATTGTTCCTTACTTGATTTTCAACATGCGCAAGGGGGAAGAGTAACATGTCGCTGGAGCGCTTCAACCGTTCGCTGTTGTATGGGGTACTGATCGTACTTGCGATCTTATATCTGGTTCCGATTTATGTCATGCTGATCACCAGTGTGAAGGGCTTGCAAGAAATTACGTTAGATCAAATGTGGGCGCTGCCGAAGCATTTTAACTTGGGCGGTTATCAGGAGGCTTTTAAGAAGCTGATCCCCAATTTGGCGAACAGCTTCTTGCTTGCCATCCCGGCTACGCTGCTATCGGCCCTGCTCGGATCGCTCAATGGGTATATTTTATCCAAATGGAAGTTTAAAGGCGCGGACGTCCTGTTTACGCTGATGCTGTTCGGGATGTTCATTCCGTACCAAAGCATACTTATTCCATTGATACAATTTTTGCAAATGATCAAGCTGTACAATTCGATTCCCGGATTAATACTCGTTCATGTTGTGTACGGCCTGCCTATTTGTACCTTGATGTTCCGCAATTTTTATGTCGGCGTTCCCAATGAAGTGCTTGAATCGGCCAAAATCGATGGAAACGGCTTCTTCGGTATTTATCGGTATATGATGATTCCCTTATCGTTAACCGGATTTGTGGTCGTAGGTATTTGGCAGTTCACCAGCGTCTGGAACGAATTCTTGTTTGCCGTTACGCTCACGACACAGAAGCAGCAGCCCATCATGGTCGCCCTTCAAAACCTGTCCGGAAGTCAGATTGTGCAGTGGAACGTGCAGATGGCCGGAGCTATTTTGGCCGCACTCCCTACACTGCTGGTTTATATGTTCCTGAGCCGGTATTTTATCAGGGGGCTGCTTGCAGGTTCAATCAAGGGATAAAGGTTATCCGTAAGTTGAAAAAAATGGCCAGGGTTGTCCCGCAAGTCATCATTCATGACAAGGGACAACCCTTTCGTTTTCAATAAATCCATCCCATGATATCAGGTATGAAAAGGATGTTTAAACGGAAGAAAAGATAGTTTTACCTCATAGTTAAAGCGAGCCCGCTTATGTAAGATATTTAAAAGGAAGCGCTTACAGACCTGGCATAAAACCTCTGTACGTGGTCTTCTATCGTTGAAGTGACCCCGATGGAGGTTTTTCTCACGGTAGAAATGCTGCTATTCAAGGAGGCGTTTATGAATTGAATCGTTGCATTGGCGGATGTCGTAGTCCACCGAAATTTACAGGAGAGTGCCTTAGTAAACTATGAGGAGGTTAGGGTACGTGAAAAAATGGAAACGTAAATTTGCCGTTAATTTAACTTTATCTACAATGCTTTTTGGCGCTGTTTTCAGCAATCTGGCCGGTATAGCTTTGGCGGAAGAGGCAGTTCCGGTTTATAAGGACCCGGCCCGGCCGATCGAAGAGCGGGTTAGTGATTTGATTGGCACCATGACACTTGATGAAAAAATCGGCCAGATGGTTCAAGCGGAACGTGCTTCGTTAGGCACGATCTCAGACGTAAAAACCTACTTCATCGGCTCCATACTGAGCGGAGGCGGCTCCGTACCCGCAGGGAACACGCCTGCTGCATGGAACACGATGTATGATAATTTTCAAAATCAAGCCTTGGGAACCCGCCTTGGCATTCCGGTTATTTACGGCGTGGATGCCGTTCATGGCCATAACAATCTGCTAAATGCTACGATGTTCCCGCATAATGTCGGCTTGGGTGCAGCGAACGACGCTGATCTGGTAAGGAGAATCGGGGCGGCTACAGCTGCTGAAGTTCGGGCAACCGGAGTGACCTGGACCTTTGCCCCCGTTATTTCCGCCGTACAGAATATTCGCTGGGGCAGAACGTACGAGGGCTTCAGCGAAGACCCGCAAATCGTCGCTAAGCTTGGTGCTGCTGCGGTGGAGGGCTTGCAGGGCGATCCTGCAGATTCCGGATTTTTGCAAGGCAACAAAATTGCCGCCTCCATCAAGCATTATATCGGGGACGGTTTAACGGAGAACGGTAAAGATCAGGGCAACATCACGATACCGGTGCCGGAAGGTAAAACGTTGAATCAGGCAAAAGATGAATATCTGGCTCCCTATATCGAAATGTACAAAAAATCCATTCAGGCGGGCGCACGTACGGTCATGATCACGTACAGCAGCATCAACGGTTTGAAAACGCACGCGGATACTTATTTGATCACAGATGTGTTGAAAGGGCGGCTTGGATTTACCGGCCTGGTTGTTTCCGACTATAACGCCATTCAACAGATTCAAGTGGACGATCAAGGCAACCCCGTAGTCGGTTACAGGAATCAAGTGAAAGCAAGCGTCAATGCGGGAGTCGATATGTTTATGCTCTCCGCCAAAGGCAATACGACAGCCGGGGGCGGACAGGGCAGCGGTTGGATAGGTTTTATCCATAATTTAAAAATTCTTGTCGGCAACGGCGAAGTTTCTATGGACCGAATCAATGATGCCGTATCGAGAATTTTAAGAGTCAAGATCGAGCAAGGGCTGCTGGAGCATCCTTTATCGGACAGTGTGTTGAATCCCGAAAGTGTCATCTACAGCGCGGAGCATGCGGCGCTCGCAAGGGAAGCTGCCAGGAAATCACTGGTGCTCTTGAAGAACGACAATCAAGCCTTGCCGCTTAAGAAAGACGGTTCACAGAAAATACTTGTCGTCGGCGATAAGTCGAACCATATCGGCTATCTGAACGGAGGTTGGACGATTTCATGGCAGGGCGGCGGAAACACAGTCACCAAGGGCGTTAATGTGCTGGATGGATTGAAGCAGGTCGGGGGTCCGAATGTCACCGTCGACTGGCATCAAAACGGGGCCGACGTGCTCGGTTACGATACTGTAATTGCCGTTATCGGCGAAGACCCTTATGCGGAAGGCCAAGGCGACAGAAATACCGCCGCAGCCTTATCGTACGGCACTTTGGGAGGAGCTAGCAGCGATGAAAGTATCGTGGAGAATCTGAAATCAGCCAAAGCCGCCAACCCTAATTTGAAAGTAGTGGTCGTTCTCGTATCCGGAAGGCCGTTACTCCTCACAGACAAAATCAACAGCCATGATTGGGATGCCGTTGTGGAAGCATGGCTGCCTGGATCGGAAGGCGGCACGGGCATCGCCGATGTACTTTACGGGGATTATAACTTCTCAGGAAAGCTGCCTTACACCTGGCCCAAAGCTTTTGATCAGCTGCAGCCGGGGGTAACTCCTGCCGATCCGACACCGTTGTTTCCGAGAGGGTATGGTTTGGCTTATCCATCCGCCGTATTAACCGGTGCGGCGGCTGTCGATGCCGGCCAATCGTTCGATCTGACCTTCGGCCTAACAGGCGTGAACCAAAGCGTCTATGCGCAGGATCTCACATTCACCTATAATCCGGATCAGCTGGAGTTCATCTCTGCGCACTCCGTGAAGGATGGATTCTTGCTCGTCGATAAATCGGCAGCACAGGGCCAAATCCGTATCCTTGGGGCAAATGTGGGGGCGGATTCCGCTAATCTCAACGTCGATTTGCTGAAGCTGAACTATAAAGTCAAGGAGCTGTCCCAGACCACTTCCTCGACGGTAACCTTGGCCAACGTCGTTGTCGCTGACGGGGAAGGTGTAGAAACATCGATAATCGGTGCGTCCCACACGGTACGAATTGCGGCTGCAGATAAAGGGGCTTTGAATGCCTTGATCGCCGACGCCCAAGCCAAGCATGATGCGGCTGTGGAAGGAACAAGAGCCGGGGAGTATCGGGCTGGTTCGAAAGCAGCGCTGCAAGCCGCCATCGATAAAGCCCGAGAAGTAGCCGATAATCCGAATTCCACACAGCAGCAGGTAGAGCAAGCAACGGCTGAGCTGGGTACGGCTTTACAAGTGTTCTATTCATCCGTGATTATGAAACAGCCGGAAGACTTGAACGGAGACGATAAATTCAGTATCGGCGATTTGGGCATCATGGCCTCCTATTACGGCAAATCTTCTGCTGATGCGGATTGGGATCAAGTCAAACACGCAGATATCAACAATGATGGTAAGATCGACATTATCGACCTTGCGGCTGTAGCCAAAATGATTTTCGGATAATGTAATCGAAAGAAGAGAAGAAGATCCAGAGCTTCTCCCGTCAGCTGGTCGGTAAACCCCTGTTTGTTCTTTGGAAGAATCAGGGGTTTACCCACAACAGGATATTTTAATGGAATAAAAGATAGATTTACCGCATAGTTAAAGCTAATTTGTTTAAGTATCATGTGATTTAAAGAAGTGTTCCAGTTCGAACTGGGGAAGGGAGGCCGGATAGGTTTTTGATGGTTCACAATTGAAAACGCTTACTAATAGTGATGATGATTCGAAAAGTGTTGATGAAAGGAAGAACCTGCATGAAACGAAAACTTTTATCCATTCATTTGGCCTTATTGCTGTGCATGCTCCTGATCCCGCTAACCTCATTGGCGGCAGACCCTGCTTCCTTCACGTTAACCATTACGAATGATAAACCCGAGATCGGCCAAGAGGTTCAAGTCACCGTTAAAGGGCAAAATCTTCAGGACTTATACGCTTACGAAGTCAATTTTGCTTATAACGAAGATCAACTGCGTCTTAAAGGGGCTAAAAGCGCCATCGAGGGATTTTCCGTACCCCCCATGTTGAAAAAAAACGTTATCCAATTTGCAGCCACCAAAATCGGCAGCATATCCGGGGAGAGCGGAGATGTCACCTTGTGTACGCTCACGTTTGAAGTTATCGGTGAAGGGAAAGCTGCAGTGGAGCTTACCGATGTGAAGCTCGTTACCAGCCAATTGGTTTCCAATGTTCAAAAAGCGGGCGTACAGACGGCAGCCGAGATCCAAATGAACAAATCGGCGACAGCGTTTAGCGATATTTCCGGCCACTGGGCCAGAGAAGCGATAGAAAAAGCGGCAAAACTCGGATTTGTGAACGGATACGAAGACGGCACCTTCCAACCGCAGGGACTCGTTAACCGATCGGAGTTCGCCGTGATGCTGGCACGAGCCCTTCAATTACCGGAAAACGGCAGTGCGCAGCTATCCTTTGCGGATCTGGACAGCATTCCGCAATGGGCAAGACCAAGCATATCGAAAGCTGTTGCAGCGGGCATTGTGACAGGGTATGAAGACGACACGTTCCGCCCGGAAAACATGATTACCCGTGCTGAAATTACAGCTATGATTGTCAGAGCTTCGGATATTGCAGTGGATACCGCAAAGAAACCGGCATTTGCCGACGTGGATCAAATTCCCGAGTGGGCCGTTCCTTTCGTTGCGGAAGCGAAAGAAGCGGGCTTGATCCAAGGCAGGGAGGGTAACCTTTTTGCACCTAATGATCATGCAACCCGGGCGGAAGCTGTTACTTTGATCTTGTCTATGCTTGCTTTGTAAAAGCTGATTTTTCTTACATACCTACTTAATATTCAGAAAGGGAATACAGGCGATGAGAAAAGGTAAAAGGATATTCATGGTATGGGTGCTCCTCTTGCTTTTGTCGATGAACTGGATGGGTGTGCTGCAAAATGCGCATGCCGAGGAATCCTTCCAAGCGAACTTAACCGGCAAGGACAAGATACAAGCCGGTGAATCGTTAGACCTGACCTTTGGAATGACCGGTGTGACCGAAAATGTCTATGCCCAGGATCTGAGCTTAACGTTTGATCCGGAACAGTTCGACTTCATCCGTGCGGATTCATTGAAAGAAGGATTCTCCGTAGTCGGTCAATCTGAATCGCAGGGCCGGGTCCGGATTATTATGGCAAGCGAAGGGGCGGGTCATGCGGTCCATGAGGATGGCGAATTGCTGATTTTGCGCTTGAGGGCTAAGGCGCTCGTCTCGACCGTTACCGGGGAGGTTACGACGACAGACATTGCCATCTCCAACGGCGAAGGTGTGGAAATGAGGGTGGGCTCTGCTTCGCACAGCGTTCAAATTTCCGTGGTGGATAAAGCGGGGCTGCTGGCTTTAATCGCCAGCGCACAAACGAAACATGACATAGCAGTTGAAGGAACGGGCGTCGGGCAGTACCCTGCAGGCTCTAAAGCGCCTCTTCAAGCGGCTATTGACCGTGCTCAAGCAGTGGCCGACAATCAGGCTGCTACGGATGAGCAGGTGCAGCAGGCGTCGAATGAGCTGAATGCAGCGCTGCAGACCTTCATCGCTTCGGTCCATACACCTTTTCCGGGAGATTTAAACGGCGACAGCAAGTATACGATAGGAGATTTGGCCATTGTGTCGGCCGCTTACGGCCGGACGTCCGCCGATCCGGATTGGACGCGATATGTGAAGATGGATCTTAATTATGACGGTAAGGTCGACATCGATGACCTTTCCATGATAGCCAGAGAGATACTCAAGGGAGTGCCTAATCCTCCGCGTGCGCCTGAATGGTCGGCAGATAAGCAGTTGAGCGTATCCGATGTCACGCTGACCGGACTGATGCTGACATGGTCGGGAGCTTCCGATCCGGCTGGTGTGACCGGCTATAAAATTTATCAGGATGGCGACGAATTGGCTGCTGTTACCGGCAGTGTATACCAGGTTACCGGTCTCACGCCCAACAAGCAGTATACCTTTAAGGTGGAAGCGGGTAATGCATCCGGTCTCTGGAGTACCGATGGTCCGAGCGCTTCCGTGACGACGCAGCCCATTGCTCTTCCCTCGGTCGTATTAAGCGGTCCCGCAGTCGTTGCGTCCGGTCAATCCTTCGACCTGACCTATGGGCTGAGCCGTGTATCCCAAAGTGTCTATGCTCAGGATCTGACCTTCATGTTTAATCCGGAGCAGTTGGATTTTATCGATGCGGAATCGTTAAAAGAAGGGATCTCGGTCGTTATTCAATCGGATACGCCGGGCCGGGTCCGGATCAGTACGGTGAGTCAAGGAGCGGATCATGCCATTCATGAGGACGGGGAGCTGCTGGTCGTTCACTTGAGGTCAAAACCACTTTCCGAGCCCGCCTCCGCTACGGTTACGATGACAGACATCGTAGTCTCCAACGGTGAAGGCGTGGAAATGGAGCTAAACGACACATCGTATCACGTACAAATCACCCTAGTGGATAAAGCAGGGCTGCTGGCTTTAATCGCCAATGCCCAAACACAGCATGATGCTGCGATAGAAGGTACCAAGTACGGGCAGTATCCGGCAGAGGCTAAAGCTGCTCTGCAGGCGGTGATTGACCGTGCAGCAGCGGTGGCTGACAATCCCGCTGCAGACGATCAGCAGGTGCAGGAAGCGGCGGGTGATCTGGAGGCGGCGCTGCAAACCTTTATCGACTCGGTCATTAAGTCTGAACCGGGGGATTTAAATGGCGACAGCAAGTACTCGGTAGGAGATTTGGCTATTGTGGCTGCGGCTTACGGCAGAACACCGGCCGATCCGGATTGGTCGAAGGTGGCGAAAGCGGATGTCAACCTTGACGGTAAGGTAGATGTCAAGGATCTTGCATGGATCGCAAGATTAATTCTCGATTAGTGGCGCCGTCGGTTAAAACTGATTATTTTTTCGGAAGAAAAGATAGATTTAGCGCGTAGTTAAAGCCAAATGATTGAAGTAAGATGGTTTATAGTAAGCGCTTTCATTGATTTACCAATAACAAAATTACAGGGAGGTTTGTTGAAATGGGTAACCGAAGAGCCGGGAAATTCCTGGCTGCAGCTATGAGCGTCGCTCTGCTGACGGGGGGGTTATACAACCCATCGAATCAGCAGGCGTTTGCGGCTAATGAAGTAAGCGATTTTCTCTCATCCTTTGAAGCCGGTGATCCGCCAGTGACATGGCAAAACACCGTGGATACGGACCATGAGGGCAATCGTTTGACAGCCGGAATAGACGGTAACACCCCGTTTGCAGGCATTCCGGGGAGTGTCACGAACAAGGTCGTGGAAGTAACGGCAAGAGGAGAATATGCTTCATCCGGCGAAGTGGCAGCCAATCTGATTGATTCGAGCTCGAATTCAAAATGGCTGGATACGAGCTCGACCAGTTGGGTGAAATTCAAGCTTTCCGAACCGATCGCCATCGTGAGATATGCGCTGACCTCGGCGAACGATTCTCCGGGAAGGGATCCCAAAAACTGGCAATTTGAAGGTTCGAATGATGGCAGCACCTGGACTACTGTGGATACAAGAACAAATGAAACGTTCAGCAATCGTTTCCAGACTAAAGTATATGATTTCCCGAACGACACCCCGTACTTGTATTATCGGATTAACATCACGGCTAACAGCGGGGATTCTTACATCCAGCTGGCAGAGTTTCAGCTCTCCGACGGAATCGTACTGCCTCCACCGCCCCCGGCTGATATGAAATCGTTTATTTCGAATGGTCCTTCGGGTCTCTATGCCGCGAAATCTAATGCCGGCTGGAGCGGTTTGAAGGCCCTCACTTATTCCGGAATCCATTTGGCGGATGGAAGGGCGTATTCGTACAATAAACTTTATGATGTTGACATTACCGTGACACCGAATACCGAGCTTTCCTACTACATAGCTCCGGAGTTTACCGACAACGCCCAAATGGATTATTCCAGCACGTACGCTGCGGTTGATCTTGCTTTTTCCGACGGGACTTATCTTCATAGTCTAGGCGCGGTAGACCAGCACGGTGTTAAAGTGAATCCTCAGGATCAAGGGAATTCGAAAACACTCTATAACAATCAATGGAATTTCAAAACATCCCGAATCGGTGCCGTTGCGGCCGGAAAAACGATCAAGCGCATCCTGATTGCGTATGATAACCCGGCGGCTGTTCAAGGCACAGGATTCAAAGGGACGATTGACGATGTCAAAATCGAAGGGAATCCCGTTTCCCAAACCTACAACAGGCTTTCTGAATATGTCAACATCCTCAGAGGCACACAATCGAACGGCACATTCTCCAGGGGCAATAATATTCCGGCCGTTGCCGTACCGCACGGATTCAACTTCTGGATACCCAAAACAAATGCAGGTTCGGATTGGACTTATTACTACAATCAAAGCAATAACGCGAACAATCTCCCCACCATTCAGGCCTTTGCCTTAAGCCATGAGCCAAGTCCCTGGATGGGAGACCGCCAAACGTTTCATGTCATGCCGTCAGACACGGCGGGGACGCCAAGTATCAGCCGTACAACCCGGGCATTGCCTTTCCAGCATGCCAACGAGATTGCGAAGCCTTACTATTACGGCGTAACCTTTGAGAACGGCATCAAAACGGAGTTCACTCCTACGGATCATGCCGCCATTTTCAGATTTACGTTCACCGGCGATTCCTCCAACCTTATTTTTGATAACCAGAGCAACAACGGCAGTATTGCGCTTGATCCAGTCAACCAAACCATTTCGGGCTACACGGATCAACGAAGCGGCCTTTCCACCGGCGCGACGCGCATGTTCATCTACGCGGCATTCGATAAGCCGGTAACGGCCGGTACAAAGCTGACCGGAAGCGGAGGCGGCGGGTCGAATGTGCAGGCGTATTACAAATTCGATACCACGGCGGATAAAGTGGTTACAATGAAAATCGCCACATCCTTGATCAGTTTAGATCAGGCGAAGAAGAACCTGGAGTTGGAAATCGGTCCAAGCGATACGTTTGAAACGATCAAAGAGAAGGCTCAGACGCAGTGGGATCAGCTCCTGGGAATTATTCAAGTTGAAGGGGCGACAGAAGATCAGTTAGTCACTCTTTACTCGAATATGTACCGTTTATACTTGTATCCAAACTCGACATTTGAAAATGTCGGCACTAACGAAGCACCGGTTTATAAGCATGCCGACCAAACACCGATTACAACCTGCACGACGAGTACCGCAACCCAGACCTGCGCTAGCATCGCAGACGGCAAAACTTATGCCAACAACGGCTTTTGGGATACGTACCGGACGACATGGCCGGCCTATGCTTTACTGACGCCGACCAAAGCCGGCGAAATGATTGACGGATTCGTCCAACATTACCGGGATGGCGGCTGGATTTCCAGATGGTCTTCACCGGGTTATGCCAACCTGATGGTAGGAACAAGCGCGAATGTCGCTTTTGCTGACGCTTACCTGAAAGGGATCACGAATTTTGACGTGCAAAGCTTTTACAAATCGGCGTTGAAAGACGCTGCCGTGACTCCGCCTAATGCCAATGTCGGCAGAAAAGGGATGGCCACATCTATTTTCGACGGCTATACAAACACCGGCACAGGTGAAGGCTTGTCATGGGCTATGGATGGATACATCAACGATTACGGCATTGCGAACTTGTCCCAAGCGCTAGCCGTGAAGAACGATCCGAGCGATCCATATAACGCTCATTACGGGGAAGATTACCAATATTACATCAACAGAGCGCAAAATTATGTCAACATGTTTAATCCCAATGTGCAATTTTTCAACGGTAGAACCTCAAGCGGTGCTTGGCGCTCGACACCCGAGAACTTCAATCCGATTGATTGGGGTAACGATTATACGGAGACAAACGCCTGGAATATGGCATTCCATGTCCCTCAAGATGGGCAGGGGCTGGCCAATCTTTACGGCGGAAGAGAACAGCTGGCCGACAAGCTGGATCAATTCTTCAGCATACCGGAACCTGCTTCTACGGCCAATGCGGGCTCTTACGGAGGCGTGATTCACGAAATGAGAGAAGCCAAGGATGTGCGTATGGGACAATACGGACACAGCAATCAACCGTCCCATCATATCATTTACATGTATAATTACGCCGGCCAGCCTTGGAAAACGCAAGAAAAGGTTCGGGAAGCATTAAGCAGACTTTACATCGGCAGTGAAATCGGCCAAGGATATGCAGGCGATGAAGATAACGGCGAAATGTCCGCCTGGTATATCTTCGGCGCGTTGGGCTTCTATCCGCTCAAAATGGGAAGCCCGGAATATGCCATCGGGTCGCCGTTATTCAAGAAAGCGACGATCAACCTCGAGAACGGGAAGAAAGTCATCGTCAATGCTCCGAATAACAGCATGGAGAACAAGTACATCCAATCCTTCAGATTGAACGGCGAGGAGCATACGAAAACCTCCCTGCTGCATGCTGACATCGCAAACGGAGCAACGTTGGATTTCGATATGGGACCGGCACCATCCGCATGGGGCAGCGGTGAAAGCGATGTGCCTTCATCCATTACCGAAGGCCCGGCAGCTCCGGCTCCACTCAAAGATTCGACCGATAAGCTGATAACCCAAGGCGCAGCTAAAGCGACCGACAGCCAAAACAGCTCTGCAATAGGAAGCTTGTTCGACAATAACTCGAATACACGTGTAACCTTCAACAGCCAGACGCCATGGATCCAATTTCAGTTCCTCGGCGTGCAGAAGCAGGTGACGATGTATACGCTGACTTCGGGCAATACGGAAGGCGACGCGAAAAGCTGGGTTCTGAAAGGTTCCAATGACGGTCAACACTGGACGGTATTGGATCAAAGAAGCAACGAAGCGTTTGCGTGGCGCTTATATACCCGTCCTTTCAGCGTTCAAAATCCTGGGAAATACGGATTCTACAAATTGGAGATTACCGAAAACAGCGGCACTGCCACGACTTCTTTGGCTGAAATCGAGCTCCTGGCAAATCCGCCGGCTTCCTTAAACGATGAAGCAGCGGTAGCAGAGACCATCCAAGGACTGGATTTGGGCGATACCCATGCGATTACCGGAAAACTAGCCTTACCGGGCGGCAATTTTGACTACGGAACGACGATCACCTGGGTAAGCTCGAATCCGTCGGTCATCAATCACGAGGGAAAAATCGTAAAACGTCCGGGTATCGGACAGCCAAATGCGCAGCTTACGCTGACCGCAACGGTGAAGAGAGGCAGCGCAAGCGGGACGAAGTCATTTACTGTCACGGTGCTTGCTTTAACCGCGGCTGACCTTGAATATGGCGAAGGTGTCGATTTTAAGACGGGCCTGGAGGCGGGCGACGTGATCCCGACTTGGGAAAACGACACCATCGAGTCGAAAAACATCGGGGGATTCTGCTGCGGTCTCACCGGATTCGAGACGAAGGCCGGAGTAACCGGCCACAACAGCACCAATTCCATTTTGTATTCGGTCCAGGCAACAAGCGCGGAGGAGAACTACGCGTACAATAAAATGTTTGAGGCTCATTTCGATATTAAACCTTCTACGGTGTTGTCTTATTGGATCTATCCGGAAGGAAGCGGCGCGACCGTACTGCCGGAAAACACAAGAACGACAAGTCAATATGTATCCGTTGACCTTCAGTTCACGGACGGCACCTATTTGCGTAATTTGGGCGCCACCGATCAAAACGGTGTAGGTCTTCATCCAAATGCGCAGGGGAGCGGCGGAAAGCTGACAGGGGATCAGTGGAACCTTGTTACGTCCAATATCGGAGCGGTAGCGGCAGGGAAAACGGTTGATAAGATTCTCATCTCTTATAACGGGACCGGAAAAACCGGATACGCACGCGGCTTCTTCGATGATATCACCATCGAGCATGCGAAGAGTCAGCCTGGCGCGCTCTTAGCGGGTACAGACGCCGTTTCGCCCGGCGAGACTTTCGATCTGACCTATGGATTGAGCAGTGTGAGCCAAAGCGTATACGCCCAAGACGTGACCGTCACCTATGATCCGGAGAAGTTCGAGTGGATCTCCGGGGAATCCTTGATCGATAATGAATTCTTGATCGTGGATAAACAAGAAACGCCGGGTCAAATCCGGTTTATCGCGGTCCATGTCGGAACCAAGGCGTCGAATCCGAACGGCGCTCTGCTGACGCTTCGCTTCAAAGCCAAGACATCCGTACTTCCGGCAAACGGTACGATGAGGATAACCGGTCTGACCGTTGCTAACGGCGAAGGAATGGAAACCGAATTGACCGGCGCTTCACATACGGTACAAATCAAGCATGTCGACAAAGCGGCGCTCAGCTCCTTGATCGTCGAGGCCCAGGCGGCGCATGATGCAGCCGTGGAAGGCACCAAATTCGGAGAGTATCCGGCAGGCTCGAAAGCGATACTGCAAACGGCGATTAACGCAGCCCAGGCTGTAGCCGCTGACGCGCAGGCCACACAGGAAGCGGTTGATCTGGCCCTGTCTCAGCTGCGAACAGCGCTGCAAACGTTCAAGAATTCGGTCATCAGCACGGTGGATAAAGCGGCGCTGAACGCTTCGATCAGCGAGGCCCAAGCGGCTCACGATGCAGCTGTGGAAGGCCCAAGAACGGGCGAATATCCGGCAGGCACGAAAGCGATTCTGCAGGCTGCCATTCATGCCGCCAGCGAGATCGCGGGCGATGCAGCAGCCACCCAATCGCAAGTGGATCAAGCCGCGGCACAGCTGATTACGGCACTGCAAGTGTTCCGGGCATCCGTGAATACGCAGCTTCCGGAGGATCTGAACGGAGACGACAAATTCAGTGTCGGTGACCTGGGTATTATGGCGGCATTATACGGTAAAGCATCGGATGATCCCAATTGGAATTTGTATAAAAAAGCGGATCTGAACAACGATGGAAAAATCGATATTGAAGACCTTGCAGCATTAGCAAGAAAGATTTTGCAATAATTGCTCAGTTGGGGAGGGTGGCGTTTACGCCTTCCTCCCCAAGCTTTGGTCGCAAGGAGAAAAAATGTGGAGGTCATCGGGATGAGCACAACGGCCATGAAGAAATCGATAAGTCAGCTGCTTTGTTTGATGTTGATGTGGGGAATGCTTTCTATTCCGCCGGCGTTCGTTCAGACTGCCGATGCTGCGGTGCCAAGCTTCTATTCGGGTTTTGAGAATAAAGATACTTGGAAACCGACTTGGGAGAATGAGGCGGAAGCCGGCAGCAATGTGATTCAACCGGAATCCAAAGTAAGCAGCGAGAAAAGCCAATCGGGAAAAGGGGCATTATTATTTTCCGGTAAAGCTGCGAGTACCGGCAGCTCTTACACCTACAATAAAGTGTTTGATGTGAACATTCCTGTAAAACCGAATACCACAATATCCTATTGGATATACCCGCAAAGCAAATCGGCCCTAGACGGCATGAGCATAAACCATGGGAAAAACAGCACGTTTGTCGCCGTTGATCTCGCCTTTGAAGACGGAACCTACTTGCACGGATCCCATGCAGTGGACCAGCATGGGATCCTCATGCATCCCGAACAGCAGGGCAAGGGCGGGCATTTAGGACTCGACACCTGGAACTTCATTTCATCTGATATCGGCGGCGTCGCGAATGGAAGAACGATTAAGCGGATTCTCGTTTCCTATGAACAAACGGGGAAAATCGGTACGTTCCGCAGCTTTATCGATGAAATTCAAATCAGGAACTCGGAATTCGACCCGACTCCCTATGCAGACCCGTTACTCGGATCGCAAAATAACAAGCTGGACATTGTCGGCTTCGGCGGCAACAGGGGCAATACGTTCCCGGGTGCGGTAGTGCCGTTCGGCATGATTCAGTGGAGTCCGGATACCGGCTACAACGACCTAGGCACCGGTAAAGCGCCTCTGGGCTCGGGATATGATTACGACCGCAAATCCATTGCCGGGTTCAGCTTGACACACATTGACGGACCCGGCTGCGACATCGCTCAGAACATCCCGTTTCTTCCGATTGTAGGTAACTTACGCAAGTCTCCTGCAACCAATTTTGAGGACTATTCCTCTCCTTTTCAACGTGAGAATGAAACAGCGGTTCCTGGTTATTACAGTGTTGTGTTGGATAAATACAACATAAAGACTGAATTTTCTGCAACGGAACGTACCAGTATCGGTAAATTTACCTACCCTTCCTCCACGCAATCCATGATGCTGATCAATACCGGTATTAATGGTACGGGCGTTAGAGATGCAACCGTGAATATTGAAACCAATGACAGGGTCGTAACCGGTTCTGTGAATGCCGGCGGCTTTTGCGGCAGCAAGGGAAGCGGAACCTTGGCGGAAAATACGAACAACTATACCGTTTACTTCGCCGCAGAGTTCAGTCAGCCCTTCACTGAAGTCGGCACCTATAAGGGCGCTCAAATTATGAAGGATCAGGTTTCTGAAAGATCGGATATTCCTAACAACCGTAAAGTAGGCGCTTTCGTCAAGTTTGATACGACCGACAATAAAGAAGTGTACGTGAAGGTTGGGATCTCTTATACCGATATCGAGCATGCCAAGCTGAATTTGAAGACCGAGAACCCGGGATGGAACTTTGAGGCTGTCAAGCAATCGGCTCAGGCAAAATGGAAAAAGGCGCTGAGTACGATTGAAGTATCGGGGGGAACGGAGAAGCATAAACGGATGTTCTACTCTTTCTTGTATCATTCGTTGATCCACCCCAATGTGTACAGCGATGTGAACGGCGATTACAGAGGCTTCGATCAAAAGATCTATAACACGGAAGGCAAATATACGCATTATTCGACCTTCTCCGGATGGGACGTCTACCGGACGCAGATGCAGCTGATCGCCGTTCTTTTCCCGGATATCGGAGCGGATATCGCACAGTCCTTTGTCGATGACGCCAAGAGCAGAAACGGATTTTTACCAAAATGGAGTATAGCTAATTCCGAAACGAATGTCATGAACGGCGATCCTGCATCGATTACGATCTCCAATATGTATGCATTCGGGGCCAGAAGCTTTAATTTGCAAGAAGCTTTGAAGGTCATGGACTTCCATGCGTCGACTCCTTCAAGCCTGAACGGCCGGTTTAACCTGGCCGACTATCTGTCCCTGGGCTATATTCCGATCGAAAGAGGCGGATGGGTGACCGGTTATATCGTGGAATATAATAATGCGGACTTTGCCATCGCCCAGTTTGCCAAAGCGCTCGGCGATGAGGAAAAATACAATATCTATATGAACCGTTCGCAGAGCTGGATGCAATCGTTCAAAGACGGATACATTCAACCCCGGCTTGCCAACGGGAATTTTGAGGCCGGCTTCGATCCTGCAAGCGAGCACGGCTTCCAGGAAGCCAATTCCGCTCAGTATACCTGGGTGCTTCCTTTTAACTACAAAGGATTGTTTGAGAAAATGGGCGGCTTGGAAGCAGCCAGGGCTCGTCTCGATTTCTTCTTCCAAAAATTAAATGCCGGATCCAGAGAACCGCATTCGTTCTTGGGCAATCAGCCGAGTTACGGGATCCCGTGGGCTTACAACTTTGCCGGGCAGCCTTGGAAAACTCAAGAAATCGTGCGCAAGGGCATGGTTGAGCTGTTTCATGACGGTCCGTCAGGATTGATCGGCAATAATGATTTGGGTGCAGGTTCAGCATGGTATGTATTAACAGCTTTAGGATTGTATCCGTCCATTCCGGGTGTCGGCGGCTTTTCGCTGAATGCTCCGCTGTTCGATGAAGCGACCATCAAGCTGGGAGACTGTAAGCAGCTCAAGATTATCGGTAACGGTGCTTCGGAACAAGCGAAATATATCCATAGCCTAAAGCTGAACGGACATGATTATGACAGCACATGGCTGCCTTACGGGTTGATTGAGAACGGAGGCGTACTGGACTTTACACTGGGCACAACGCCTGATACAAGCTGGGCAACCCATCCGCCGGAGCCGTTAGCGCCGCCGTCCAACGGTTACCTCGGAGCGCAAACGGCCGGAAGGGGCCTTGATGTTCCGGCAGGGGAAATCCCGGTCTCCGATGGCACAAGGGTCCGGACAGGAACGGATCATGAAGGGGATTATCAGAAGTGGGCGGTGACCGGACCTTCTTGTGCACCTAACCTATAGTTTGATATCGCTTAATTGCGGGTGTTTAACGAGATCCCGGAGTAAAGCCTTTTTAGGGGTGAGCCCAGTCTGTTATTCATTGTACAAGGAGGTTCCAAGAGAATGAGCAAAAGGCTTTTGAGAATGTTGAATGTCATGTTCTGTACCGCTCTCCTGTCCATCCTGCTTCCGGCTCTAACGGTGCAGGCAGCTCCGGGCGATTTGATCAACGTCGCACTGGCCAACAACCTGAACGTTACCTTTAGCAGAGAAAACCCGCCAAGTGAAACAGCCGTGAAATTGTTTGATAACAGTTCGGGTACAAAGTGGTTAGCCGCACAGACGACGAATGTATGGGTTCAGCTCCAATTCAAATTTGGCGACACACAGGCGGTCCCCAAGTACGCCATGGTGTCAGCCAATGATGCGCCGACACGGGACCCTAGAAACTGGAGAGTCGAGGGCTCCAATGACGGATTGAATTGGGATGTGCTGGATGAGCGAAGCAATCAAACCTTCAACGCCCGTTTCCAAACGAAGGAATATATGATTGCGGAAGATAAGGTGAAGGACTACGCCTATTACCGGTTATTTATTCTGAATAACAACGGGGAGTCTACCAATACGCAGTTAGCGGATTGGAAATTGTATGCCGTGGAGCTCGACGATGACGCTTCGGTTGATTCCGCGGTGGCGGCACTTCAGTTGGGAGATACGACAGCTTTGACCCAGGGCTTGGCGCTGCCTGTGAATTTCCGGAAAGGCACGTCGGTCACTTGGGTAAGCTCGAATCCTTCCGTGATGAATAACAACGGGAAAATAGTGAAGCGTCCGGAGCTCGGCCAGCCGAACGCGCAGCTGACGCTGACGGCAACGGTGAATAAAGGCGCCGCCGTCCAGACCAAGCCGTTTAACGTTACGGTGCTTGCGCTCAGCGCAGCCGATTTTCAATATGAAGCGGGTATCGATTTTGAATCCGGTTTCGAATCGGGCGATATCGCTCCCACCGATACGACCGGACCGGACAATACTTACCGGCTGCTGTCGATGACGCGAAATGTCGGACAGTTTTGCTGCTCGATCGGCGGAATGGAATCCAAAAAGGGCAACGGGGCTCATAACGGAGCGGGCGCCTTACAGTTTTCGGGAAGTGCTTTGAATAGGGATGAGTCTTATGCTTACAACCAGATATTCGATCATGAAATCGTAGTAAGACCGTCTACTACGCTGTCATATTGGCTCTTCCCGGAAAAAGAAACGGATGTTCTGCCGACTCTGGTGAGAACGACCAGCAAATATACAGCACTCGATATCCTCTTTACCGATGGCACCTATTTGCATGATTTGGGTGCGAAAGATCAACATGAGGTTACGCTTCATCCGAATGCCCAAGGCAATGGCGGTTTCGTGATCGAAGATCAATGGAATTTCATTTCTTCGAACATCGGCGCTGTTGCGAACGGGAAAATCATCGATAAAATCCTGTTCGGATTTGACTCCAGCGGCGCTGATACCGGGTATTTCCGTGGAACTGTCGATGATATCACGATCGAGCATGATTCAACAGCCGGGGAAGCAAATACTCAGTCCGTAAACGCTGCGAAAGCCGCGTTAAGTTTAGGCGATACCTCCGCGGTATCCGGCGACATGAATTTGCCCGCGGCAGGCGAGCTGCAAACGACAATCTCGTGGATGAGCTCGAATCCGCTTATGGTTAGCCATGCAGGCAAACTTGGAGCGAGGCCGATTCCGGGTGAGCCGAGTGCAGAGGTCATACTGACTGCGACGATCAGAAAAGGAGACTCGATTGCGGCGAAGACGTTTGCCGTTCATGTGCTGCCGATCACCCATGCAGATGCGGCAGCCCTTGCTGAAGCGGAGCTTCATCTGGGAGACACAAGCGCGGCAGCTGATGATCTGGCATTGCCTGCTGCTGGTAAATATGGCACAACGATCACATGGGCAAGTTCGCATCCGGCAATCATTGACGGCACGGGTGATGTGAACCGTCCGGCTGCGGGTCAACCGGACGCGATAGTCACATTGACGGCAACGATTATCAGCGGTGCAGAATTCCTAACCAAGCCGTTTACGGTGATTGTGGTTGCAGAGGGAGATAAAGGAGATGTAGCGGCAGACCGAGCGCAGCTTGATCTTGGTGAGATCAGTCAGGTGACAAGCAGCTTGTACTTGCCGGATTTCGGACAGCACGGTTCGAGGATAGCATGGGCAAGTTCAAATCCGGCTGTAATTAGTGTGACGGGGGATGTGTATCGTCCCGGCACAGGGCAGCTTGATGCTGCGGTGCAGCTGACAGCGTCGCTAACCAAGGGAGCCGAAAGCGATACGAAGTCGTTTACAGTGAACGTCAAAGCGAAAAGCGTGGATGAGGAAATGGTGTTATCGGCTGCGGAGGCTCTTGATTTGGGGAACACCCGAGCTGTTACGAATCATTTGGCATTGCCTATAAGCATTGCAGGTATGCCGAACGTTGTATTGACGTGGGCAAGCTCAGATCCGATGGTCGTTGATTTCCAGGGTCGGGTAGAGCGGCCATGCTTAGGTGAACCGAATGTAACGGTAGCGTTAACGGCGAAGATCAGCAGCGGCACTGCCAGCGTGACGAGAACCTTTAACGTGACGGTCATTGCTCTCGGAGAAAGCGAAGAGCCTCTTGGCGATGACGCGACATTAAGCGGAATCACGATAGACGGCAATCCGTTGTCCGGATTCGATAAGGACACGTTGAACTACACGGTCGAGCTTCCGGAAGACGCAGCTCAAGTACCGGTTGTCCGTGCGGAGGCTGCCGATTCGAATGCAGACGTTGAGATTACACCGGCGGCGAACCTTCCCGGCAATACGGTGATTGTAGTTACGGCAGAGGACCAAATGACGCAGCAAACGTATACCGTTCATTTTACTTTAGCGGGTGCACCCATTAAAAACACGGCGAAATTAGAAGGCGCAGCACGTGTTACAACGGGCGCTTCCTTCGACCTTACTTACGGTTTGAGCAGCGTGAGCCAAAGCGTCTATGCTCAGGATATAAGCTTCACGTATGATCCGGATAAGGTTGAGTTTATTTCTGTAGATTCTCTGCGGGACGATTTTGTGATTGCTGATAAAAAGCTGACATCAGGCCAAATCCGAATCCTGGCCGTAAGCATCGGAAGCGGACTTAACGCCGGCAGTGATTTGCTGCGGCTGCAGTGGAACGCCAAGCTTCTTGCTGAATCATCGGCCGCAACGATAACTATATCCAATCTGGTTATCTCTGACGGCGAGGGAACGGAAACGGAAGTTGAAGGGACTTCCCACCATATTCAAATTAACGCCGTAGACAAAGCGGCACTCCAAGCTTTGATCGCCGAGGCGCAAGAGGTTCATGACGCGGCCGTAGAAGGCACACAAAGCGGCCAATATCCGGCAGGTACGAAAGCTCTTTTGCAAACCGCTATACAGGCTGCGGGCCAGATCGCCGGCAGCCCGACAGCTACCCAAACACAGGTGGATCAAGGCGCTGCACAGTTGAGTGCTGCACTGCAAGCGTTCCGGGCATCCGTCATTACCAGGCTTCCGGATGATTTGAACGGAGACGATAAATACAGTATCGGCGACTTGGGTATGATGGCTGCTTATTACGGCAAAACATCAGAAGACCCGAATTGGGATCTGTACAAAAAAGCAGATCTGGTTCAGGATGGAATCATCGACATTGCGGATCTTGCGGCATTGGCAAGAAAGATTCTCAGTTAGTGTCTAATCGTTGAGAACTATGATATAACGAAGCAGTCCCCGGTCATTCATAATGACTGGGGATTGCCCGTTTAGAAACTTGTTCAGTGACTCCCTCTACTCTAGAACGGGTGATTGGTGATTACGATGCTTTACACTCGACGGCGGCATTGCATCCCATTAAAATGTATTGACATATGAGGAATAAAATGGTACTTTTAGTAAAACATATTATACCTATTAATTAACTTGGATATAGCAGCGGACCGGAAAACCGGAGGCATGGAGATTTCGTTCCATGCTTTTTTTGTATAATCCTTTAGGAGGTGCAGCACATGGCCATTTTATTGGAATCGGTAAAGCTTTTAAAAACGGTAAAGTCGAAACGACAATCCTCTGTTGAAAATCGTAAGGATCATTTGGGTTATCTTCGTTCGTTTAAAGATTCATCCAGGTTAATGACGAACAATAAAAGCATAATCAAAGAATTGGAAATGAGGGTATTAGAATGATGAATCATACGAGGATCCTTTACAATAACGATCAAGCTCCTGTACAGGTTAATTTAGTCGGTACCGATGAAAAGCTTATTCCAGCATTGCTATCTGCTTTGAAAAATAACAAGATCACTCTATCCTCTATTCAAGAAGCTCCGGTACGGATTGATTTATTTAGCTCGGAAGCTTTTTTATATTCCTCAGGCGGAGATAAGTATCGTATACCTATCTTTTGACTATCGTTCAGATCACTGGAGATGTTTTCACTCAACCGGAGATAGCATCTCTTTTCTTTTAAGGCCTCGTCATTCGAACGGAATACCGGAAGGAGTTGTGTCTTTCATTGTTTCCCAGGGTTGGAGAAGAGAGGGCCATGATGGCTGAAGCAAAAGAATGGCGATTGGACGGAAGTGAGCGTTTTCCTGGAACAACCTATGCCGAGGTCGTGCTTGGACCGGCCTTTGAGCAAGCAAAAGCGGAGTTGCTGGAGCCCATGCTGGCTGTCAATAAAGCTCACCTGATTATGCTGCGCGAGGAAGGGTTGCTCGGAGAGGATGAGGCGAATCGCATCGCAGCGGCATTAACGGTCGTACCTGTTGCCAGAATCCGCGCTGAAGCATATACGGGCGCGTTCGAGGATTTGTTTTTCCGGGTTGAGCACGAGCTGACCGAGCTTGCCGGGGAAGCTGCGGGAAATCTTCATTTGGGGCGGAGCCGCAACGATATGGGGATTGCCATCTATCGCTTGGCGCTGCGGGAAAAGCTGCTGAAGACGATCTCCTCTGCGCTGTTTCTGCGGCAGGAACTGCTGCGCTTTGCCGAATCGCATGCCGATACGTTGATGATCGGCTACACCCACACACAGCAAGCGCAGCCGACGACGCTTGGGCATTACATTGCAGCGGTGGCCGATTCGCTGGACCGTGACATTAAGCGGCTGCAGGCTGCTTATTCCGGCTGCAACCGCAGCAGCATGGGTGCGGCTGCGCTGACCACATCCGGCTTCACGATCAATCGGCAGCGGATGGCAGAGCTGCTTGGCTTCGACGGCGTCATCGTCAACGCCTACGATGCGGTCAGCGGTGCCGACTATATCGGCGAAGCCGCATCCGCTGTGCAGCTTGCGGCGGTCAACACCGGCCGCTTTGTCCAGGAGCTGCTGCTGTGGAGCACGCAGGAATTTGCCGTGCTGCGGGTGGCTGCACCTTACGTGCAAATAAGCTCCATCATGCCGCAGAAGCGCAATCCCGTCTCGATCGAGCATATGCGGTCGCTGCTGTCTTCCGCTTTCGGGGACGCACAAACCGTGCTGACGATGACGCATAACACGCCGTTCGGGGACATTGTCGACACAGAGGACGATATGCAGCCTTACGCCTGGAAAGCGCTGGCGACGCTTGGATCGGTCTACAAGCTGCTCGCCAACGTTATCGCTACGCTTGAGATCAACAAAGACGTGCTGCGCATAAGGGCGGAGGAAAGCTTCGCCACCGTAACCGAGCTGGCGGATACCCTGGTCCGCGAAGAGCGGTTGTCCTTCCGCACAGCGCACAACATTGTAAGCCGAACGGTCAGGAATGTGCTCGAATTTGGCGGAACGGTCCGCCATATCTCACTCAGGCTGCTCGATGAAGCGGCTTTGGCGGTAATCGGGCGGCAGCTGACGCTTGGCGAGGAAAAGCTAAGGCGCGCACTCGATCCGCAGCACTTCATCGAGGTGCGAGCGCTTCAGGGAGGCCCGAATCCGGACGAAGTCCGGCGCGCTATCGGAGAGCAGCGCCAAACGCTTCACGAGCGGCAGGAGTGGCTCGAAGCAGCGTACAGCTCAGCCCGCTCTGCGCAGCAGCTGGTGGAGCGTACCGTCGAGGGATGGGCCCATCAATTCGTTCAAACGGAAGGAGCTTAGCTATGTTCACGAATGGATTCCGAGTCTATGACATCCACGGACACCTGCCCTATCCTTTCGGGTTTATGACGCGTAACCCGGTAGTAACGGCTTTTAACAAGCAGCGAGCCGAGAACATGCGCCTGGCCTGGGACTTCCCGGCCGTCGATAGCGAGCCTGCGACACCCGACAAGCCGATCATCGAACGCTGGGTCGAATCGCTCGACCGCTACGGGATCGGCGGATTGAATTTTTTAACCGCAGCCGACAATGACGATTTGGCCGCACAAATCAGCAGATATCCCGACAGGTTTACAGGCTTTGCCCACCATTCAATCGAATCGCCCGACGCCGCCGAGGAGCTGGAACGGGCAGTCGACGTGCTGGGGTTAAAGGGCTACAAGCTGTTCGGACCGCTGGTGCAAATTCCGTTTCACGACCCCTCTTTGACGCCTGTTTGGAGATTCCTTGCGGAAAGGCGGCTGCCCGTACTCATCCACTTTGGACTTCTGGGTCACACGGGAGGCATTGTGCACCACATGAATATTAACCCGCTCTCCATTTTCAACGTAGCCCGGGAGTATCCCGATATCCTGTTCATCATTCCGCACTTTGGGGCCGGTTATTTTCAGGAGCTGCTTCATCTGTGCTGGGGTTGCCCGAACATTTACATCGATACTTCCGGCTCCAACCAATGGATGCGCTGGACGCCATACGAGCTGACTCTGGAAACGCTCTTCCGCAAAACGTACGAATTAATCGGACCCAAACGTATTGTATTCGGAACGGATTCCGGCAGCTTTCCGAGAGGCTACGTTTACCGGTATTTGCAGGATCAGGTCCGCGTCTGCCGGGAGCTCAGGTTTAGTGAAGAGGACATCGAAAGCATATTCGGCAACAACGCCAGGAGGCTTTTGAACTTATTGTCATGAAGGCATTTCAAGATACTTGTAAGGTAAATCGTACAAATGTAGGGGAGAGGGACTATGATGAGAAAGCATTCCAGGCAAGAGGTTCAAAAGATTACGGGAAAAGCGGCACTGCTTTCTGCGCTCTCCCTGAGCGCCCTGACGGTATTGTCCGGCTGCTCCGGCTCGGGGGCTGCGCAAGCGGACAACGCGAAGCCCGTCGCCGAAGCTCCGAAAGGAGCCCAGCCCACAGCTTCCGACGAGAAAATCACGATTGAATATTGGCAGTACGAATTTCCGGCAAAAGTCGAGCTGGTGAATAAATTGATCCAGGATTTTCAAAAAACGCATCCGAATATTACTATCAAGCATACGAATTTTCCTTATGATCAATACAACGAAAAGGTAGCTACGCTCGTTCCGGCAGGAAAGGGGCCGGATGTGATCAACCTTTACTATGGTTGGCTGCCTAAATATGTGTCTTCCGGTTATTTGCAGCCGCTGCCGGAGAGCGAGTTTTCGGAAGCGAAGGTCAAAGCGGAGTTTTTTCCTTTTGTCGATGCGGCTAAGCTGAACGGTAAATATTACGCTATTCCCACGGCAGTACGGACGCTGGGTCTCTTTTACAACAAGGACCTGTTTACGAAAGCGGGTCTGGATCCGAGCAAGCCTCCGGCTACCTGGGAGGAGCTGATTACTTATGCAAAAAAGCTGACGGAGACCGATAAAAACGGCCAGTTCGTTGTGGAAGGACTTGCCTGGCAGCCGGGCGCCCAGCTTCATCATTGGTTCCGCGATGCCCTGATTTATCAGGCGGGAGGCAAGGATATCAGCGAGGATCGCCGCAAGCTGCTGTGGAACGACTCACTGGCAGGACTCGAGGCGTTCAGTTATCTTGTCGATCTGGCGGTTAAGCATAAGGTCGGCATCAACGGTTTTTATAACGATGATATTACCGCATTCAAAGGCGGCCACGCAGCGATGAATGTAGACGGTTCCTTCCAGCTCGGAAGCATCAAGCGGGATGCGCCGAACTTGAACTATGCTATCGCGCCGCTCCCTTCCTACAAATCGAAGGCGACGCAAGCGTCCTTCTGGGCGAATGCGATTCCGAAAAATGTGGAGGGCAAGAAGCTGGAGGCGGCGACCGAATTCCTGAAGTTTCTGACAAGCAAGGAGGTTCAGGAGCAGTGGGTGGAAAAAATCGGCGAGCTGCCTGCGAAGAAGGAAGTTGCCTTGCAGGAAAAATATACGAAGGATGAAAAGCTTGGGCCGTTCATCGAACAGCTTTCCGTCGCCAACTCCCACTTCTTTGTAGATGAAAAGCTGGAAAGAGACTACTTCACGCAAGCGGTTGATCAAATACTCCTGAATAAAACAGACTACAAGACAGCCTTCGATGAGCTGGTGGCCAAAACCCAGAAGCTGTATGACGATTACTGGGCGAAGCAGGACAAGAAGTAAGGTTCGGGGAGAGGTGAATTCCAATGGAAAAAGCCGAATCGCTGCCTGCAGTAAAACCGGAGGTTGCAGCGCCGAAGGGACTTAGCGTGAAACAGCAGAGGTACCTGTTTATTTACGGATGCCTGATCGTGCCGCTTATTTTCTTTATTACGATCCGCATTGCGCCGATTCTGTACTCATTTAATATCAGCTTGCGGGAATGGGATATGCTTTCCGAGGATAAGCCGTTTGTCGGCCTAGCCAATTTCGTGACGCTGTTTCAAGACGAAGTATTTTTGTCCGCTTTGCGGAACACGTTCGTGTATGTGCTTGTAGGCGTTCCGGGGCAGTTGATCGCCGGGCTTTCGATAGCACTGCTGCTGCAGAGCATTACCCGCTTTCGCGGGTTGTACCGCGTCGTTTATTTCATTCCCTATGTGACCAGTATTGTGGCGGTCAGCTGGATATTCCGGTGGATATTGATGAGAAACGGGATTGCCAACGCGCTGTTTCTGGAGCTTGGGTTATCACCGCAGCTGTTTCTCGGTTCTCCCTCTCAAGCGATTTATTTGATCATTTTGGTTATCATTTGGCAGGCGGTCGGATTTCAGATGCTGATTTTCCTGGCTGGGCTGCAACATATTCCGACCTTGTACTATGATGCTGCTGCTATCGATGGAGCGGGGGCTTGGCAGAGGTTCCGTCATATTACGCTGCCGCTGCTAAACCCGGTCATCGTATTTTCAGTCGTCATCGGCAGCATCGGCTTTCTGCAAACCTTTACACAGGTGTTGAGCATGACGGACGGCGGGCCGCTGAATTCCACTTTATCTTTAGTGCTGCACATTTACAATCTTGCCTTCAAGCATTTTAAAATGGGGGAAGCCGCCGCCGCTACGGTTGTATTGTTCGCCTTCATCCTGGCTTTATCTTTGTTGCAATTAAAACTGCTGAATAAAAAAATCGAATATTAATAAGGAGCGTTCGTTATGAGCCTATCCCTCAAGAGGACGTCCGCTGCCGCAGGCATCCATCCGGTTTATTGGCTTCGCGCCGCACCTTACGTGATTCTTGCCGCCGGTGCCATTATGATGCTGTTCCCGTTCTTGTGGATGCTTGCGACCTCTCTCAGAGAGCCTAAAGACTTGTTCACGCTCAACCTTATTCCCAGTCCGGCCACCTTGAGCAATTATGCGCAGGTATTCGTGAAGGCACCCTTCGCGAAGTGGATGCTGAACAGCTTCATTATAGCTGGGCTGACCACCGTTAGCGTTTGCTTTTTTGACACTGTGATCGGTTACATTATGGCTAAATTTTCTTTTCATGGGAAAAAGATCATTTTTATAGCCATCTTAAGCACATTAATGGTGCCGACGGAGATGCTGATCATTCCTTGGTATCTTCTATCGGTCAAGTTGAACTTGGTCGATACGTATTCGGGAATTTTGTTCCCGGGTCTCATTTCCGCTTTCGGCATTTTCCTGATGAAGCAGTTTATGGAGTCCGTGCCTAATGACCTGCTGGATGCGGCGAGAATCGACGGCATGAGCGAATGGGGAATTCTGGTGCGGATTGCAGTCCCGCTGATCAAGCCTGCCTTGGCGACGCTTTGCATTTTATCCTTTCTGGGCAATTGGAATTCTTTTATCTGGCCTCTTATTGTGACCCAAACGAAGGAAAATCTGACGGTGCCTGTCGGCCTCGCCCTATTTTCCAGTGAACTTAAGGACAGCAGCGGGTGGGTACTGATCATGACGGGCGCCTGCATATCGATTACTCCGTTGATTCTTATTTTTCTTGTCTTTCAAAAACAAATTATTCGCGGAGTCGCACTGACCGGTCTGAAGTAAAAATAAGGGAATTCGTTGTGCATGAAAAAAGTATTGAAATGCGTATTAATCCTAGTATAATACCTGATATAAGTCGATTTACACAGCTAGTCTACCGGACAACTGGGGACGGATCATTCTTAAGAACACTTTTCTTGGGATGCTCTGTCTCTTTTTTGTAGTGCAGCAATGAATAGAAGGGCTTTTATTCATGGGGATCGGTAAGAAGCCGGAGGAGATCAGAAAGCAGAAGGGATGCATGGACAAGCGGAGATGATAGATAGAAACAAGCTTCAATGGATTTTTTTTGATGTGGGTGATACCCTGGTGGATGAATCGCTGCCGTTTCAGAGCAGCATCGAACAATTTGTGCGCTATGCGGGCCTATTGGGTTATACGGTATCCGAGAAAGCTGTAAAAGATGGATTGACGGAGGCTTACACGTCGTTCAGTACCAGGCCGATGTGGCAGGTCATGGAAGCGTTGATTCCTTCCGAAGAAGCACGCATTCAAATACGGGGTCAAATGAAATATGAGAAGCACCTGGAGCAGCCTTTTCCCGAAGCAAAAGAGGTGCTGTTCCGCTTGGCCGAGCATTATAAAATCGGGATTATTGCCAATCAAAGCATAGGCACCTCCGATCGTCTGGAGAACTACGGCTTGCTCCCCTACATTTCCGTCGTATGCTCTTCCGCAGAGGCGGGGCTGTCCAAGCCCGATCCGAAGTTTTTCCATATGGCATTGGAGGAAGCGAAATGTTCACCGGAGCAGGCGGTTATGGTAGGCGATCGGATTGACAACGATATTCTGCCGGCGCAAGCGCTGGGGATGGGCACGGTTTGGGTGAGACAGGGTTATGCCAGGGAACAGCGTATACCTTTATCGGGCATGGCGCCGGATATTATTATAAACCGGCTGTCTGAAATTGTAGGAGCCTTGATAAGGCGTTAATATCCGGACGGAAGCTCGAAAGCGGGCTTAAATAAAGCGGGGCTGTCCCGGAAGTCATGATCATGACTT